>NZ_DVEH01000047.1 GCF_015295825.1 Thermosynechococcus sp. M98_K2018_005 | reverse complement strand
GAACGAGGGGATTCGCGCTTGGATGGCGCCCCAAGACCAACCCCATGAAAACTTTATCTTCCCAGAAGAGGTACTCCCCCGTGGTAACGCTCTCTAGTAATTCGATTTTTGCCACCAATCGCGACCAAGAATCCTCCGGTTTCGCGTGGTGGGCCGGTAATGCTCGTCTGATTAATCTCTCCGGCAAACTCTTGGGTGCCCACGTCGCCCACGCTGGCCTAATCGTTTTCTGGGCCGGTGCCATGACCCTGTTCGAGTTGGCTCACTTCATTCCTGAGAAGCCAATGTACGAGCAAGGGCTGATTCTCATTCCCCACATTGCCACCCTTGGTTGGGGCGTTGGCCCTGGGGGTGAAGTCGTAGACACCTTCCCCTTCTTTGTGGTTGGGGTAGTGCACCTGATTTCCTCTGCTGTTCTCGGCTTTGGTGGGGTTTACCATGCCATTCGTGGCCCTGAAACCCTTGAGGAATACTCCTCCTTCTTTGGCTACGACTGGAAAGATAAAAACAAAATGACGACGATCCTCGGTTTCCACCTGATCGTCCTCGGTATTGGTGCCCTGCTGTTGGTGGCCAAAGCCATGTTCTTTGGTGGTCTCTATGACACTTGGGCACCCGGTGGCGGCGATGTCCGCGTCATTACCAACCCCACCCTTGACCCAAGGGTCATCTTTGGCTACCTGCTGAAGTCTCCTTTTGGGGGTGAGGGCTGGATCGTCAGCGTCAACAACCTTGAGGACGTTGTTGGTGGTCACATTTGGGTTGGTCTGATTTGTATTGCCGGTGGTATCTGGCACATTCTGACGACGCCCTTCGGTTGGGCACGCCGTGCCTTCATCTGGTCTGGGGAAGCCTATCTCTCCTATAGCTTGGGCGCCCTGTCCATGATGGGCTTCATTGCCACCTGCTTTGTCTGGTTCAACAACACTGTCTATCCCAGTGAATTCTATGGTCCTACGGGTCCAGAGGCCTCTCAGGCTCAGGCAATGACCTTTTTGATCCGTGACCAAAAACTGGGTGCAAACGTTGGTTCGGCTCAAGGCCCCACTGGTCTTGGTAAATACCTGATGCGCTCCCCCACGGGTGAAATCATCTTCGGTGGTGAAACAATGCGCTTCTGGGATTTCCGTGGTCCTTGGTTGGAGCCGTTGCGCGGTCCCAATGGCCTTGATCTCAACAAGATCAAGAATGATATTCAGCCTTGGCAAGAGCGTCGTGCTGCTGAGTACATGACCCATGCACCTCTGGGTTCCTTGAACTCCGTGGGTGGTGTGGCCACCGAAATCAACTCGGTGAACTTCGTGTCGCCCCGCTCTTGGCTGGCTACGTCCCACTTTGTCTTGGCTTTCTTCTTCTTGGTGGGTCACCTGTGGCATGCTGGTCGTGCCCGTGCCGCGGCGGCTGGTTTCGAGAAGGGGATTGACCGTGAGTCTGAACCCGTGCTCTCAATGCCCAACCTTGACTAGGGTCACTGACTCAATCTAACTAAACGCAATACTGGCTCCCATCTGCGGATGGGAGTCCTTATTTTTTAGAGGACTCAATCCCCGAGTATTTTTACCAGTTGCTCAGCAATGCGATCGCTCGCTCCGGGTTCGCCCAGGCGTTCTTTCCCATTGGCGGCAATTCGTGCAAGTAAAGTAGCATCTTCCCAAATCTGCCAAAGAATGGGGATAGCCTCTTGAGGATTATCTAGTAGGAAAATCGAGTCTCCGAGAAGGCGTTTTTGGCGACTGGCAAACTCACGGGTAAACTGGGGGCCTGCACCAGCAAAGGTGATCACGGGTTTCCCTAAGCCTACACACTGCTCCGTGGCTGTGCCGGCGAGGCCAATACCCCCTTCTGCCCAATGCAGAAATTCACGAAAGTGATGTGAGCTTAAAATCAGTTGTTGCTGACCCAACTGCCAGGCGGTGGTCTGGGGTAATGGACTGGCAATGGGTTGCCAACCCTCAAGGCTTTGCTCAAGCATCCGTAAATCAAGGCTGGGACTGACAGCGGCAAGACAGGTCAGCGGCTGATCGGGATAGGGCGTCAGTACCCGTAGCATCTGTTGCCAATTGCGGTAGGCCTCAGGAGCGCGAGACCCCGGCAGGAGCACAATGGTTTTGGTGGTAAAGGGCGATCGCTGAGGGGGTGGCATCACTAAGTCCATCATGGGATTACCACAGCAGTGAACTGTGTAGCCCAATTGCCGCAACCCTTTGGCGGTCAACTCATCGCGGACAAAAATGCCTCGACAGCGGGGCGATCGCCACAACCATCGCTCCCAAGGCAGATAATCACTCCCCGCCCAGCCCATACCCCAACGATAGGCCCGCCCTGTCGCATCATATAGGTAATAGTCAGACTTGGCAGTGCCGATAAAACTATAGGTTCCCCCTGTGCTATAGGCCAGCCATAGGGGCACAATATCCCCCACAGCTAAGAGATGCCCTGCCGAGAATCGCTGCCAACGCTGAACGGCACGAACCTGTGCCCCCAACAGTCCCAGCAGCCCTGCCTTGAGATCCCGCCATAGCTGTCGCAGATCCATGTAGATAAAGCCCCCAGAGGGGAGTATTTTTCCAGGCTGCAATAAAGGAATTCCCAGCTGCGTGTAGGCAGACCCTAGGCCCACCAAGGGCAACGCCATCACGTCTAAGTCTGGATACTGGCGCCGCAAGGCCTGCACAATCGAGCTGGCGATCGCATCCTCACCGTGACCATTACTCAGGCAAAGGAGTCGCTTCATACTTGCATCAACTGAAGAGTTGCGGTAAATCGTGACCAATCATCCGCCTGATCAATGGCCTGCCAAATGTGTTCAATCTGCGGACGAGTCAAGATAACAAGGGGATTGGCGGCCGCTAGGGTTTGGGGAATTGCGGCCTGCTGTAACGGTGTTGCTTGCTGAAGCAGTTCAAAATAGATTTTTTTCCAAGCCCCTAAAAGTTTCTGATCTGCGGGTGAGAGTGTTGGGCTTTCACAAAAGATGTGACCCACATCCACAGTCCATTGGAGGGAAAATTCCTGCCGTAGGTTGACAAAGAATTGGGGATAACTGATGGTGCTGCGGCTGAGAAAAGCTTGGGTTTCTGCCACTAAGGGACGGCCAAGCTCTAGGGGAAGATCTACCCAACCGAGGCGTTTGAGCATGAGTGTCAGATAGGTGGTTTGACAGCGATCGCCAAAGGTTTTTAGGGCAGCTTGCATTTCCTCAAGGGGTATTACTGAAGACAGAGGGATTTGCAGCTTCTCCAGATTCCAAGCACAAATTGCTGGTTGATTGCCGTAGGCGTAGCGGCCATAGTAATCAAAGTAGGCTGCTGTAAACCCCAAATCATAGTGCTCCAAAAAGACATAGGGACCATAGTCGAAGCTCTCGCCCGTAATGGCCATATTATCGGTGTTCAAAACACCGTGGCAAAACCCCGCCACCAACCACTGCGCCGCCAGATCCGCTGTGCGTGCCACCAGCTCACGATAAAAGGCACAATCCCGTTCCTTGGGGTCGGGAATCTCTCGCAAGTGGGGGTAGTAATAGTCAATGACGTGGTCGAGCAACCGTCGAATCAAGTCCGGTCGCCGCAGATAGTGGAGCCGCTCAAAGGTACCAAAGCGAATATGGGAACGACCAAGGCGCACTAAGACACTTGATCGCGTCGGCGATGGCTCATCCCCCCGCCACAGGGACTCCCCCGTTTCCACCAAGCTGAGACTGCGAAAAGTGCTCACCCCCAAGCGATGCAGCAGTTCACTGGCCAAAACCTCACGGACACCCCCCTTGAGGGTCAGCCGACCATCTCCCCCCCGCGAATAGGGTGTGGTGCCCGATCCTTTCGTACCAAGGTCATACAGTTGACCATCCACACCGCGAAACTGACCATAGAGAAACCCTCGGCCATCCCCCAAGCGAGGATTGTATTCCCCAAATTGGTAGCCGTGGTAACGCATCGCCAAAAAGGGTTCACGCCCCTGAAACTGGCCAAAGGCCGCAATAAAGTCAGCATCGGTTACCTTGGCGGGATCCAGACCCATCAGGGGTAAGAGGGCATCATTGCGAAAACGCAGAATATGCTGCGGAAACGTTGCTGGCTGTACCTCATCCCAGTACTCTTCCCCTAGGGAGAAAAACGCGGGTTCGTACTCAAGGGTTTGAAAGCAATGTCGAGACATTCAGAACAGTCAGAGCGAACTCAGCTATTGCGGCGTCTTGGCAGTTTCCCGTTTGGACTTTTTGGGATTGGAAGAATCCACAAGGGTACGCAAGCGCGCTTGAATTTGTTGATGGCGTTCGACCCCCTCAAAGGCAAAGGGGGTGTATCCGTGATCGCGCATCAAACCACGGATATAGCGAATGCGCTCATTGGTCGGCGGGTGGGTGGAAAACCACGGTAACGGTGGCTCCTGATTACGGTATTCCTTCTTGAGGGTGTGCATTAAATTCAGCAAACCATCAGCGGCATAGCCTGCCCTTGCCAGAATCCGTGTGCCCAAAATATCTGCCTCCCGCTCCATTTCTCGACTATAGCTAGTCACGAGAATCCCTGTCACATAGCCACCAGCGGGTAATAACCGCGTCAAGTTGGCAGTGGCCGTGCCTTGGGTGACCAAGCGAAAACCGTGGGAGAGCACCGCGTGGGCAATCTCGTGGGCCAGTAAGCCGGCAAGTTCTGCTTCGGTATTGGCTTTGAGAATTGCACCGGAATTGATAAAAATCTTGCCCCCCGGCAGGGCAAAGGCATTGAGATTATTATTTTTTATGACAAAAAATTCATACTCAAACTCATTGCGACCGGCTACTTTGGCAAGGCGCTGCCCCACTTCGTTGACATAGGCTTGAACCTCAGGATCCTGAAGGAGTTTGACTTGGCGGCTAATTCGCTGTGCTGCTGAACGGCCTAGGGCAGATTCTCCCTGTATCATCAAGGCCATCATTTGAATCGAGTCCAAGGATAGTAAGGGATTGCCCGTGAGGGCCACACCCACCAGTCCAGTGAGGGCGCCGAAAATCATGCCTTCGCGCAGTTGCCCCTGAAGGCGACGACGGAACCGTTGCATTCGCTCTGCGGCCAGTTGCTGAAATTCAGGTGTGGCGGGGTGGTCAGGATTCAGCAGGGCAAAACGTTGGGCGGCAAGGGCCGCTTCTAGCCACTGTTGCTGGCGATCGTAGAGGGTGACGAGGCTACGTTGAATATCGGGTTGATCAGGATAGAGGCTGGCGGCTTTTTCGAGATGGGCATAGGCCTCTTTGAGGGAACCCTGCTGCGCTAGAAACTCAGCGAAGCGCACTTGGCCGGGGATAAACTCTGGGAATTGCTCTACCAAAAGCTGCAGCGGCACGGCTTGGGCACTGTAGAGCTGGGAACCCCCTTGCACTTCTCGCCAATAGACTTGGGCAGCGGGGGGCAGTTGACTAATCTCCAGTACGGCGGGGGATGTGACACGGGGCGGTGGCAACTCTAGATCAGCCTTGGCCTTTTGGTAATAGGTTTGGGCTGTGACGGTGTCTCCTAATTGCCAGTGGCGATCGCCCTCCCGTAGAAGTGCTAAACGCGCCTCCTGTGCTGCTTGCTCTGCTATCAGTTGCAGTGTTGTGGCGGTCTCTGGAGAATTGACAGTCGTTCTTGGTGCAGGTTCCACAGGCGGGGCTGGCGAATCACCCTTGATCTCAGTGCTCGTGAGTAGGGGAGCAGGGGATTCTATAGGAGGAACGACTTCTGCAGGGGGCTGGGGTGGCAGCGGCAATAGATCGACAGCAGAGCCTTCAGATTGCGGCAGGCGAGCCTGGGCAAAGGGGTCTTCTTTAATGAGAGCAATCAACTCCTCCTCTGCGACACCAGTTTGGGGTAGGGATATTTCTGCTGCTCTGACGGGTTCAAGACCCACCCCTAAAAGAAAAACAATACCCAGCGGCCAGTAGCGTAACCCATCTTGCACCATGACACTCTCCTCAAGCCACCTGATTGTTTATAGTCTAATGGCTAGCAACGGGTGAATTGGGTCGTCGTTAGAATTATCCCTCTTTGGTCCAGAAAAGAAATTTAGTAGAAGTGTTGAACGACAGTTTGAGGGGGTAGAAAAAAGAAAGAAATGTTGTATTCTTCCCTTAAAAAATGAAAAATAATCAATTTACCATGGTATATTTTGGAGCTATTGTCAAGTCTATTCTCAAGCGCCTCAGCCCTTGCGACTACCTCGTCCTGAACTCACCACTGCTGTTCAAAAGCGAATAAAACGCCAGGGAGTGAGTGCTTTCAGCAAATCTACAGTCATTTAATGTTAAAAGTGAAACAAAAACATCATTGCTCAGGGCTGGTGCTGTTTCCTGTCGATTCGACAGTCATTACATTAACCAGTCACCTCTTTTGGCGGGATGGGTATCATCCAATCAAGCTGTTGAATGGGTTTAGTGTGACGGAGAATTTAACGAGTGAGGCGGTCATTTCTTTGGGAGACAGACATGACCTGAGTTTTCGAGAGGAAGTGATAGAAATGATTCCCGATAATGCCGTAGCGATAATGGATAGAGGATTTGCAAGCTAAAAGTTTCTTGATGAGTTATGTGAAGCGAAGAGAAAGTTTGTCATGCGCATCAAAAATAAAAAGTCAAGCTAATGCTGATGGCGATCGCCCAACCCTGGAGCCGCAGTTGCATCCAATCCGTGCCTTAACCCCCTATTAGAGCAGGTTTTGGGACAGCGCCGTTTTAAGCGAAGGGAATTTGCATCAGCTAAATGACAAAGACCGTATTGTTGTCCCGGAGCTGGGGATACTCCGCTGGTGCTCTGTGGTTGAACTGGGCAAAGTAGGCGGCCAAGGGTTCCGGTAGGGTCGGTAGCGTGACTTGGGTATCCCCTTGGGCAATTTCCGGCCAGAGGGACGATAGGGCTTGGGCGAGGGGCTTGGCCTCAGCTTCTGATAAATTAAAGGGCGGCAAGGTAAGAAAGCGCACCATAAACCCCGCACCCCGCTGAAGCATCCATTGGCGAGAGAGGTCACTCAAGGTGGGATAGGCCTTCAGGGATTCAATGCGGTAGGATTCCACATCCACTTGCCAGCCCCCTTGGGGATGTTCCTGCAAAATGAGTCGGCGATAGGGATGGGGATAGCTCACGAGGGAACCGGTCGTTAGATCAAATAGCCCCTGCTCATAGGCAATGTCTTGGACATGGAGATGCCCGGTTAAGACCAAGGCAACCCCTGCCGATCGCAAGAGGTTCAATAACTCCGCTCGATTCTCCAAGAGGTAGCGCTGCCCCATCGGACTTTGGCTCTGTTGTGGCCAATGCTCAAGGACATTGTGGTGAATCATCACAAGGCGCAGTCCGGCAAAGGGTTCTGCCAATAGAGCCGCCAACCATGCCAGTTGTCCTTGATCAACTGCCCCCACCTGCTGACCCGTCGGGCTAAACTGGTTGGAATTCAGGGCAAGCAGTTGTAGGTTGTCTGCAAGCAGGGTTTGATAGTAATGCTTGGCGCCCTTGCCGTAGCCAGCGTGGGCATACCACTGGGGAAAGTCAGCCCAACCAATGCGGTTGTTATCCCCCAGCAGCAGAGGCACATCGTGGTTCCCCGGAATCACATAGCAGGGAAGGGGCAGGGTTTGCAGATAGGTACTGAGCCAGCAATGGTTAAGGATTTCGCCATCCCGCGTCAAGTCACCGGGAATCAATAGGGCGTCAATTCCTAACTCTAGGAGATGGGCAACGGCAGCTTCAAAGGCAGGGATACTGACTTCGTAGAGAAAAATAGGGGGGTAATCTGTCGGAATCGTCTCCGGCAGGGCGATGTGGGGATCACTGATAATGCCGAGTCGCACCGCCATTGCTATTTCCTAGTGGCGGAAGTGTCGCCGGTTGGTAAAGACCATGGCAATTCCCGCTTCATTGGCTGCTTGGATAGACTCATTATCCCGCAAACTGCCCCCCGGTTGAATAATCGCCGCAATACCGGCAAGGGCAGCGGCTTGCACAGAATCGGCAAAGGGGAAAAAGCCATCACTGGCCAGCACACCCCCCCGCGCCGCCTCACCAGCATCACTAAGAGCAATTTGCACCGCACCGACGCGATTCATTTGACCGGCCCCAATCCCTTGGGTTTGGAGATCGCGACTGACAACAATGGCATTGGACTTAACGTGCTTCACCACTTTCCAAGCAAAGATCAGTTCTGCCATCAACTCTGGACTGGGTTCCGTGGCTGTGACCACTTGCCACGCCTCTGGATCAATGGGGACGGGGTGAATATCTTGGACGAGAAAGCCGCCAGCAATGGTTTGAATCGCTGTGGTGGGAGCAGTCTGCAACTCAGGTAGGGTGAGAACCCGCATCTTGGGCTTGGTTTTCAGGATTGGTAGCGCTGCTTCCTCACAGGCGGGAGCCACCACACACTCTAAAAAAGTACGGCTCAAGGCTTCAGCGGTGGCCACATCCAAGGGGCGATTCAGAGCAACAATGCCGCCAAAGGCAGAGACACTATCGGCTGCAAAGGCACGTTCGTAGGCTTCCACGAGGGTTTTGCCCTCAGCCACGCCACAGGGATTGGTGTGTTTAATAATAACGGCAGCGGGGGCACTCTCCCCGAGGAATTCACTAATCACCGCCCGTGCCGCTTCTAGATCCAGCAGGTTGTTGTAGCTAAGTTCTTTGCCCTGAAGCAGGTCGGCAGCTGCCCAACCACTGGGGTGTGCGCCACTGATGTACCAAGCAGCCCGTTGATGGGGATTTTCGCCATAGCGCAGGACTTGTTTTTGCTGCCCCATCAGGTGAAAGACCGGCGGCAGAATGTCTGGTTCAGTACCGGGGGATCTGACTTCTTGAAGATACTCAGCGATCGCCTGATCGTAACTGGCCGTCAGGGTAAAGGCTCGCTGGGCACAGGCAAGGCGAAAAGCAGGTTGGGCTTCCCCATGTAATCGTAATTCCTGAAGGTAAGTTTCATACTGGCTGGGATCGACCAACACTGTCACATGGGCATGGTTTTTTGCCGCAGCGCGAATCAGCGTCGGCCCACCAATATCAATTTGCTCGATCGCCTCGGCAAGGCTGACATTGGGCTGAGCAATGGTTTCGGCAAAGGGATAGAGGTTAACAACTACTAGATCAATCGGGTTAATGCCTTGAGCTTGCAGCTCAGCCTGGTCTGCAGGGCGGTCGCGCCGTGCCAAAATACCGCCATGAATTTTTGGATGCAGGGTCTTGACCCGCCCACCGAGAATTTCCGGTGCCCCTGTGTACTCCGAGACCGTTGTCACGGGAATCCCCGCTGCTTGTAAGGTCTTTGCGGTGCCACCACTACTCAGGAGCGTAAAGCCAAACTCCTGCACCAAGGCCGTCGCCAACTCCACCAGTCCTTGCTTATTGCTGGTGCTGAGTAAGGCAATTCGGCCCATGCCTGCAACCCCCTAGGTGAACAATAAAGCTTATTTTAGCAGTTTTAGCGGAACATACTGCTCACAGAGCTATCTTCATGGATCCGCCAAATGGTTTCTCCGAGAATACTAGCCACCGAGAGCACCGTGAGTTGGGGAAAGCGTTGCGTCTCCGGTACGGGAATTGTGTTGGTGACAATCACCTCTTCAAAGTCGCCCCCTTGGAGTCGCTCGATCGCTGGCGGTGAAAAAACCGCATGGGTGGCACAGGCATAGACTTCCTTGGCACCTTCGCGCCGCAGTAACCGTGCCCCTTCTAAAATCGTGCCGGCTGTATCAATCATGTCATCTACCAGCACCGCTGTCTTGCCCTTAACGTCCCCCACCACGTTCATCACTTCGGCCACATTGTGGGCTTGGCGTCGCTTATCAATAATGGCTAGGGGGGCATCATCAAGCTTGTTGGCAAAGGCACGGGCGCGGGCTACCCCCCCTACGTCTGGGGAGACCACCACAATATCTTCAAGATTTTTGCTGCGCAGGTAGTCAAGGAGCACGGGTGAACCATAGACATGATCCACGGGAATGTCAAAGTAGCCTTGAATTTGCGCTGAGTGCAGATCCATGGCCAGAACGCGACTCGCTCCCGCTTGGGTAATCAGGTTGGCTACTAGTTTGGCGGTAATGGACTCGCGGCCAGCAGTCTTGCGATCGGCACGGGCATAGCCATAGTAGGGGATCACCGCAGTCACTTGGCGGGCTGAAGCACGGCGGCAGGCATCCACCATGATCAGCAGTTCCATCAGGTGGTCGTTGACGGGTCGGCAACAGGGCTGAATCAGATAGACATCACAACCGCGAATGGATTCTTGAATCTGCACATACAGCTCGCCATCAGCAAATCGCTTGCGCACCATTGGGCCGAGATCAATACCGAGGTAGCGGGCAATTTCCTGAGCAAGGGCAGTGTTGGCAGAACCCGAAAACAGCTTTAGACGACTATGATCAGAAACGTGAGAAGGGGTAGTCGTGGGCAATGGCGCAGTGTGAATCACAGCATTTCCCCAAGATGGCGTCCATTTTGATTTTGATCTTATCATTTCCACCTTCAGGAGCCACTACCCTAGGATTGAATTTATAGAAAGACGAATTTTGAGGTCATCATCTTTGCCAATGGCGCGATCGCACTTCCTACAATTGGGGGAGGTTGTTTTGTCACCGATAGGAGTCGCTTGGTTATTCCTTTTACCTGCACTTTTTTTTCTGACAATTTTTGTTTTTTTGCCGATTTTGTACCTGGTCTATCTTAGTTTTACGACGGGTAGCTTCAGTCAAGAAGGGGTGCGTTGGGTTGGCCTGCAAAATTATCAGCAATTGCTCCTGAGTCCAGATTTTTGGCAAGTGATTGGCAATACCCTTTATTTCACAGCAGCAACGGTGCTACCCACGATTGTGCTGCCCTTACTCTTGGCAGTCGGTCTTAACCAAGGGATCAGGGGACGGGATCTGCTGCGCACGGCCTACTTTTTGCCAACAATGACCTCGATTGTGGCGGCAGGTTTAGGGTTCCGTTGGCTGTTTCAAACTGATGGTCCCGTGAATCAACTGGTGCAAACCTTAGGGGGGCAACCGATTGCTTGGCTGAGTGATCCCACCTGGGCAATGCCAGTGCTGATTTTGCTCAGTAGCTGGAAGCAATTGGGGTTTAATTTAGTTGTCTTTTTGGCGGGGTTGCAAACAATTCCCCGCAATCGCTATGAAGCGGCACTCCTCGATGGTGCTAATGCTTGGCAACAGTTTCGCTACATTACGCTGCCGGGGCTGCGCCCCACCTTAATTCTAGTGTTTGTCACAACAACGATTTTCACGTTGCGCAGTTTTGAACAGGTCTATGTGGTAACCGCTGGCGGCCCCTTAGATACAACAAACCTGCTGGTATTTTATATCTACCAACAGGCCTTCGCGTTATTTGACTTTGGCTATGCCGCTGCAGCAGCAACAGTTCTCTTGGGAGTCACCTTTGGACTGATCTGGCTACAACTGCGTACGCGCCAAGACCCCAATCTCTAGAGAGAGGAGCCAAGACCAGCGTAGGCACCATAGAAGAACAGCCCGACAATGACAATCACTCCCATGCCGGCTACCGTGGCCACAACCCAGAGGGGAATGCGTCCGCCTTCAGACAACATGATCAATTCCTCCTAAGCAGATTCAGTTATAGAGAAGAAATTTAGTTAAAGAAGTAGCTTGAAAAGAGCAACGCAAGGACGAAGATCAGCAGCAACCCTAGGTACAGGGATGTGCGATTGAGTTCGACCGGCTGACGATTGGGATTCGGTTCCATGTCTGCACCTTCCTAACGTTGGATAAACTGCATGGCCGCGATCGCCCCGAGGAAGAAAATCGTGGGCACAGCAAGCGTGTGAACGGCCAACCAGCGGACCGTAAAAATTGGGTAAGAAACGGGTTCTTGATTGGGTGTGTTACTGGTCATGGCAATCCTACTTCACCTGTTCTAAGAAGGTTTCAACTTGTTGTTTAGCTTCAAAGCGATCGGTCACAAGAGGAATCGACCGCTGCTCCTGAGCATAGTAGCTATCGGGGCGTGGTGTGCCAAACACATCATAGGCCAAACCGGTGCTGACAAAGAGCCAGCCAGCAATGAACAACGCCGGAATGGTGATGCTATGAATCACCCAATAACGGACACTGGTAATAATGTCGGAAAATGGTCGTTCTCCTGTCGTTCCAGCCACGTTGCGATGCCTCCAAAGTGTCTAATGTTAAAAAAAGGAAACGGTACTCTCCATCATACAACCTTTTTTCACAACGATTTAGCCCCATAAATAAGAACTGCAAGCCCCCTCTACAGCGCTCAAACTTTGGTCTGTAGGCCTAAAGTCCAGCCTTGGCCAACTCAGTGAGCACGTCTTCAGCACTCTGGTAGCGATCGCGAAAATTGTACTTGATCATTTTATTGATAATGGCAACAAACTGCGGCGACAAATGCCGTCCGGGCTGCCAGACAATATCCCCCGTATGGGGGTCAGAGGGCAAATCCATCGGGGCGAGTCCCGTCAGACCTTCAACAATAACGATGCCCAAAGAGTAAATATCACTGGCAATCACGGGTCGTCCTGCCATTTGCTCGCTAGGGGCATAGCCACGGGTACCAATTGAGATCGTATATTTGCCGTGCTGGAGCAAGTCCTCGGGCTGAACATGGCGTACCGCCCCAAAGTCAATCAAAAACAGTTGTTGATCACTGCGGCGGCGCATGATATTGGCAGGCTTAATGTCCCGATGCACCACCCCAAACTGATGCACATACTGCAAAATTTCTAAAATACTCTTGAGAATGGCGAGGGCTTCGGCTTGGGAGAGGGTAACTTTCTTTTCAAACTCCTCTTTGAGGGATTCGCCATCCACATACTCTTGGGTGAGATAGAAATATCCCCCCTCCTCAAAGTAAGCCAGTAATCGAGGGATACACTCGTGTTGACCCAATTGGGCTAAGGTTTCCGCTTCCCGCTGAAAGAGGCGACGGGCAATCGCCAAAAAGCGTTCATCCTTACGGGAGGGCACCAACTGCTTGACCACACAGATCGGATGATCCGGCAGGTGTAAATCTGCAGCCAAGAACGTGCGCCCAAATCCCCCTTCCCCTAGTTGACTCAGGACACGGTAGCGTCCCCCCACAGTTTGTGGCAAGGGTTCACTGGGTTCTTCGCTAATGTCAGAAATGACGGTGGTTTTGGGTTGGGTGCCGCTCGGTGTTTGTGTCTCTGTGGTTGGGGGGGGCGGCGAGGGGACTGTCGTGGCGGAAATCTCCCCTGGAAGCTGGGTAGGATCCGCAGGCACTGAGGTCAAGGGGTCAGGGTTGGACGGCTGTGTTTCTGGTAGGTCTCCCTTGGGGGTGTCTGGGATTAATAATTGGGTTTCCGGCAAGTCTGCGCTGGTTGCGAATTGGGTCGGGGGGGGTGGTGATGTTTCAGGGGTGTTCCCATTCCCTACGGAAGTTGAGGTGACTTCTGCTGGACTCACGGCCTCAGGCACTGACAGTTGGGTTTCAGGCAAGTCCACGCTGGTTGCGAATTGGGTTGAGGGGGTCGAGGTCAGTTCTGGGGTAGTCAGTGGCTCAGGTAGTGTGAGTTGCGTTTCAGGTAAATCAACCGTAGGAATGCTAGGGGTCTCGGGCATCGTTGTTAAGGCTTCGGGAGGCATCAGTTGGGTTTCTGGTAAATCAGGGCGAAGTTCTGAGGGAGCTGTTGGCTGGAGGGTAGGTTCAGGAGCGGTTGTGGGAATTTCTGGTACTTCGGTGGCGGAAGTTGCAGCGTCCTCAGGGTGAACCACTAAGAAGGTTTCCCTCTCAGTGATCGGCTGTGGTGGTGTCTCGCGTGTCGGGGGAATCTGATCGACCACGGAAGTGAGGAGGGTAGGTGCTGTGTGGGGGTTATCCCCAGGGGACGGGGTGGGTTCGATGGGGGTAAAGGAAATTGCTGTTTCCGGTTGCAGCACCGTTGCATTGGCATCCGTCTCTAGGCGAGAGACTTCCGTTGGCGAGGTTTCGGGGATTTCCAGAATGGGGGCTGAGTCAGGTGTGGTTGATTGACTGATGCCTTCAGTCATTAACTCCAAGGGAGTCGCTGAGAGGCCACTGGGAACAGCCGTCGGTGCAGAGGGGATAGAGGTGGATTCAGCAGGACTCAAGGCACGGTAACCCAGCATCAAAACTGCCGCACTGCCAAAGCCAACGAGAGGCGCCACCAGGGGCAGCCAACTCCCCTGTAAAAAGAGCAGAAATGTCAGGCCACTGAGAGCCAGTCCCCCAGCAACCAACAGCGGCACAATCACCCAGCGGTGTCCTTTGGCAATAATCACGGCACCAAGCCCAGACCAAGCAAGAATCCAAAGGGCGATCGCCTCCTGTGGCCATGTACCGATGGGAGAACGGTTATCGAGAGCCGCTGCTAGCAAATCTTCAAGGATCGCTGCTTGAACCACAACACCGGGGGTAAGGCGGTTGGTTTGCCCCGGCAGGGTCATCGGAATCAAAAACTTATCGTTACTGCTGCTGCCAGTGAGGCCAATGAGTACAGCGCGATCGCGCACCTTGGAGGGCAGCACTTGACCCGTCAGCACTTCGCTCAGGGTGACTGTTTCATAGGGCTGGGTCGGGTGGGCATAGTTGATTAGGATTTGAAACCCTGCGGCATCCAGATTGTTGTAGCCCCCCCAGTTGCTGGTTAAGGCCTGAAAGCGAGCCGTTCCCAAGTCAAGGCGGTTCTGAGTCACGGCTTGGGGGTTAATCCCCAGAAAAACACGCGCTAAGGCAAGGGCAAAGGATTGGGGGGTAGAGCAGCGATCGCTGGCTTCGGGTTGAGTTGCTAAAATTGCACGGCGCACTACGCCATCATCATCAATGGGAATGTCCGCAAATCCCACCTGATGATTCAGCAGTCCAGTGGGAGGGGCAATTCCGGGATCTGTTTCACTCCCCACTTTACAGACAATAACGGTGTTGGGCTGGGTCATCAGCACCTGTCCGAGGGAAGGCAGCACATCGGTTAGCGGTTTGAAGCGATCCGGAACCGGAAAATCGCGAAAAATATCAATGCCAATGACCTTGGGTTGGTACTCCTGCAATTCATTGATGGCTTGGATGAGCACTTCGTCAGGAATTGGGTACTGCTTGAGGGTTTGAATATCAGCCTCGGTAATCTCAACAATCAGCAGTCGCTGGGACGTGGCCGGTGTTGATCGCCAGCGCAGCCATTGGTCATACACCCTCAATTCCAAGGGTTCGAGCAGGCCACCCACCCGCAGTGCAACCACACCCACTGTGGCGATCGCCGTCGCAATGGCCGCCGCTAAAGGGCGTTTAAGATAATCAGGGATGGAGACAGGGGTCATGGTACAATCTGGGGCTGTTCCGCTGACGCTGAAAGATTCTAAAAGCAGTTTCGCTTCTATCCTGACCTACACCACGGCCGATCGGCAAATTTACGAGGACAACTCTTAACATCCTGCCCACTCCAGAGGGCAACATGATCCCCCTAGGTGACGGAAGGTGAAACGACTATAATCATTGAGGTGATTGCTGAGCAAAACAGAGTGCTATGACGGAAACCCCCGATTCAACGACGACTTCAACATCCCCAGAAAGTACAACGGCAGCGGCACGTCAACTGCTGGGCATGAAGGGTGCCAAAAGCGGCGAAACCAATATCTGGAAAATTCGCCTGCAATTGATGAAGCCGATTACGTGGATTCCCCTCATGTGGGGTGTGGTCTGTGGTGCAGCGTCCTCGGGGGGATTTACATGGAGTCTGGAGGATGTGCTCAAGGCAGCTACCTGTATGCTGCTGTCGGGCCCTTTAATGGCCGGCTATACGCAAACGCTCAACGATTACTACGATCGCGAGATTGATGCGATTAATGAACCCTACCGTCCCATTCCTTCAGGGGCGATTTCCCTCAATCAAGTACGGGCACAGATTATCTTCCTCGTCGTTGCGGGTTTGGGTCTAGCTGTTCTACTCGATCTATGGGCTGACCACCCCACGTTTCCCGTCACCAAAATTGCCTTGCTGGGGGGCTTTTTGGCCTATATTTATTCCGCACCGCCCCTGAAACTAAAAAAGAATGGTTGGCTGGGAAATTATGCCCTAGGGGCCAGCTACATTGCCTTACCGTGGTGGGCAGGTCACGCCCTTTTTGGCGACTTGACGCCGAGGATTGTGATCTTGACGTTGATTTACAGTTTGGCGGGCTTGGGCATTGCCATTGTCAATGACTTCAAAAGCGTGGAGGGCGATCGCCAACTCGGCTTGGCGTCCTTGCCGGTGATGTTTGGGGTCACCACCGCCGCATGGATTTGTGTTCTGATGATTGACATTTTCCAGTTGGGGATTGCGGGCTACCTGATGGCGATCCATGCCAATTTTTATGCAGTGCTGCTGATTTTGCTGATTATTCCCCAAATTGTCTTTCAGGATATGTACTTCCTGCGGGATCCCTTGCAAAACGATGTCAAGTACCAAGCCAGTGCTCAACCTTTTCTCGTGTTAGGGATGTTAGTGGTGGGTTTAGCCCTTGGGCATACACTGGTGTAGTTGGGGGCATGAGGACATCGCTGACCTTCAAGGTAGAAAAGGGGGGCGATCGCCTCGATACCTTCCTTGCCCAACAGCATCCTGAATTGTCGCGATCGCGCTGGCAGCAATTGATCCAACAGGGGCATGTACGCCTCAATGGCCAAGTTTGCGATCGCAAAAATCAGTCCCTCAGTGGTGGTGAGGTACTGGAGGTGGTGCTCCCTGAACCAGAGCCATTGGATTTACTCCCTGAACCCCTACCCCTGAGTATTCTCTACGAAGACGATGAGTTACTGATTCTCAATAAACCCGTGGGTTTAGTGGTGCATCCTGCCCCTGGTCATAGCCACGGTACGCTAGTTCATGGTCTATTAGCTCACTGTCCTGATTTGACGGGCATTGGTGGTGTCCAGCGGCCGGGAATTGTGCATCGCCTAGACAAAGACACCTCTGGGGTTATGGTTGTTGCCAAAACGGAGTTTGCCCTCCACCATCTGCAACAACAATTGAAAGCACGGCAAATGCAGCGCCACTACCTTGGTGTTGTCTATGGTCAGCCCCCTGAGGACACTGGAACCGTCATTGCCCCCATTGGTCGTCACCCCGTGGCTCGCAAAAAGATGGCGGTGGTGCCCCCGGAAAAAGGCCGCACAGCAATTACTCACTGGTACGTGAAGGAGCGCTTTCCCCACTGTGCGCTTGTGGAGTTCCACCTTGAAACAGGTCGTACCCATCAAATTCGGGTCCATGCCGCCCACTTGGGTTGGCCACTGTTGGGGGATCCCCTCTATGGCCGGGGCACACCGCTAAACGTGAAGCTTCCTGGCCAAGCTCTCCATGCCTATCGCCTACAGTTGCAGCATCCATGTACTGGCAAAGAGATCGTGGCGATCGCCCCCCTGCCAGAGCATTTAGAAAAACTACTGCGCATATTGCGCCAGTAAGTCCTTAATTCAGATTGTCCTCGCTCGGATGGAGCTAAGCGGATTCGAACCGCTGACCCCTTCAATGCCATTGAAGTGCTCTACCAACTGAGCTATAGCCCCGAATCAGCAGAATCTTATCATCGCCCAAAGTACTGCCCTTTGTCAACACAAAGCAAACCACTCCCCCCGTTTCCCTGTCCCTTGTGCTGGCGCGATCGCCCTCTTGATCCAAGGAAGTATCAAGTACCCAGTGTATAGTGGGTGTGAGTGCTGAGCAGGTAGGACTTTGGGAGTCTCATCGTCCCCCTTGCAGTTGATACGGGTACTAATGAATCGCGATCGCTCCCCCCTCAATCCAACGCTGAAGTATGTGGGTATGCTGCGGCAAGTCTCCCCTGAAATGGGGCAGTTTTGGCTCTCCCAAGAGGATGTGACGATTATTGGCCGTGATCCTGATACGTGCCATATTGTCCTTGACGCTCACATTTATACTTCTGTTTCCCGCCACCATGCCCAACTCACCTGTCAAAAACGGGGCGGCATTCCCGTGTGGACGATCGCAGACCTTGGGAGTGTCAATGGGACTTATGTCAATCAACAGCGAGTAGAGACCTTAACTGTTCTCCATGCGGGCGATCGCATTCAATTGGGGCGCCAAGGGCCTGAATTTGTCCTAGAATACCTCCCCCTCACCGAAGTCGTGAGCACCCAGCCCGATCAACCCCTCACCCTCACCCAACTCCTGCCCATTTTTGCCATTCATCCCGACTGGGTACGCAAAGCCTATCTAGTACCGGGGATTGTCACGGTTGTGGCGGTCATCCTGCTTTTTGCCACGGCTGGCTCCCCCGATGCGTTCAAGGTCATCTTGGCGCTCTATTTGGGCAGTGCTGCCTATTACTTTATCTATCAACTCTGTGGCAAACGCAAACCTGCATGGGTTCTACTGGGCACGTTGACGCTGGAAATTTTGATTCTGCAAAGCCCGATTTTGCCAGCCATGATCCATCTCTTTCGCACCGTTTTACCCGGCCAACTGCATCCGCCCCATCCTTCATTTTGGGTGTTATTCAGTCGCAACTTCATTGGTGCTGGGTTAATGGAAGAGCTACTCAAGGCGTTACCGATTATCGTGGTCTATGGGTTAGGGCGATGGCTCCCGAGTCCATGGAAACAGAAGGTGGGGGTATGGGAACCCCTCGATGGCATTCTCTTGGGAGCGGCTGCCGGCCTCGGTTTTACGTGGACAGAAACCCTTGGGCAATATGTCCCTAGTATTGCGGGTCAATTTGGTAATTTAGCTGGTCTGCAAGTGCTGATTCCCCGGGTCTTGGGATCCCTAACGGGGCACATGGCCTACACCGGCTACTTGGGCTATTGTGCGGGATTGAGTGTACTGCGCCCCCATCGAGCACCCTTGATTTTAATGGTTGGCCTAGGTCTAGCGGCCTTTCTCCATGCTCTTTGGAATACGGCTGCCGCCCGTTTTGGTCCGATGGGTTTGGCAGTGGTGGGGATTTTGGCCTATGTATTTCTCACCGCTGCCATTTTGAAAGCGCGTCAACTGTCCCCGACACGATCGCAAAACTTTGCCACTCGGTTCTATGGTTATCGCTAGGTATGTACAGGGACTTGTTTTCAGATGTGCGCAGCTTTGTCCCATCCTGCCCTCCAATGATTGGCTGACTTTTCTAGTATGCGTTTGTCCTGTAGGTACAGGCGCAAGCATTGGTGTATAAAATAGATTCATTTTGATTCCTTCATCCACTGGCGCGATCGCAACAGCGCAGCGGAACTGTATCGCCCCTAACTTCGATGATCTAAATGGTTGGCTATCTCATTTCCCTTGGTATCTTCACTGCCACCTTTGCCCTTTTTAGCTTGGGGCTGAATTTGCACTGGGGTTATACGGGGCTAATTAACTTTGGCCATGTTGGCTTTTTGGCCATTGGTTCCTACACCACGATTTTGTTGGGGATTGCTGGCGTGCCGATGTTTTTTGCGGTATTTGCTGGGGTGGTGCTGGCGATGGGACTGGGCTTTTCAATGGGGATGGCTACGCTGCGACTGCGGGAAGATTACCTCGCGATTGTGACAATCGGCATGGCGGAAATTGTCCGCTTGATTGCCCTCAATGAGGATTGGCTAACCCGAGGCGGTCGGGGGGTGTATGGCTTTCCGCTGCCCTTTGCTCAGTTCAATCCCAATATACCGACCAAGCTGGGAATGATTGCTCTTTTTTGGGCTGTGGTGGGGGCGGCTGCATGGCAGTGGTGGCAATGGTTAGAGCGGCAGTATGGGCGATCGCGCCTCCGCTGGTTACTTCCGAGCTATGCGGCTTTATTGATTGCCGGTACCCTCAGCCTTTGGGCAACATTGCTCCCCTTGAGCTTAGGACGGGAAATAGCCATTTTTCCCCTGGTGTTGACCCTGCTGACCCTTGGGGGGGCGATCGCCCTTGTGAGCCACTATTGCCGTCCAGACAAACCAGCGGTAATTCCCATTGCCCTGAATACCTTAGCCGCTGCCCTAGGGGGTCTCGTGGTCAAAGCCCTTACCCTTGGCCTGTGGGATTTTAGTTACCGGGCTGGGCTGTTGTGGCTGTTGGTCTTGGTTTTGGCCTTAGTGGTCTGGCAGTTAGAGCGTTTGATTCATTCCCCTTGGGGACGGGTGCTCAAAGCAATCCGCGAAGATGAGGAGGTGGCCAAAGCTCTAGGCAAGAATGTCTTTGCCTACAAAATGCAGTCGCTGCTGTTGGGGGGAGCGATCGCGGCGGTAGCAGGCTCCTTTTATGCGTGGCAGCTCACATTTATTAACCCCGACGGTTTCGTATCCCTAATTACATTTCAGGGGTGGACAATTGTCGTTTTAGGGGGCGCAGGCAATAACATGGGTCCTCTCCTCGGCGCTGCTCTCTTTTGGGCCTACACTGCGCTGACCCGCTTTATTCCCCTTGATGGCGGTCGCCTAGAGGCTCTGCGGATGATGCTCATTGGCCTTGTCCTCATTATCTTGATGATGTGGCGACCCCAAGGTATTTTGGGCAAAAAGGAGGAACTCAGCCTTGGTCGATGAATCTTCTCTTGCGCCCGTCCCTAGCAGTGTCAGTCAAGTCTTGCCCGCAGACCTCCTATTGGCTACGGAGCTATGCAAAAGTTTTGGTGGTATTCGCGCGGTGGATCATGCGGAAATTCGGGTTGCACGCGGCAGTATCACCGGTCTCATTGGTCCCAACGGTGCCGGCAAAACCACCCTATTCAACCTGTTGTGCAACTTCATCACCCCCGACCAAGGCCGTGTGATTTTTGATGGTGTCCCCATTAGCCATTTGCCCCCCCACCAAGTTGCCCTTCAGGGACTCCTGCGCACTTTCCAAGTGCCCCGTGTACTCTCGCGCCTATCAGTTCTTGAAAATATGCTCTTGGCCGCACCACTGCAAACCGGGGAGAAGTTTTGGAATAGTTGGCTGCAACCCCTGCGCATCCGCCAAGAGGAACAGGAACTGCGGCAACGGGCGTGGGCAATTTTGGAGTCTGTGGGGCTAGCGGCCAAGGCCAATGACTATGCGGGTGCATTGTCCGGAGGGCAGCGCAAACTCCTCGAAATGGGGCGGGTGATGATGCACCGTCCCCGCATGGTACTCCTCGATGAGCCAACCGCCGGCGTCAACCCGACCTTGATCAACCAAATCTGCGAGCATATTGTGCGCTGGAATCAAGGGGGCGTGACGTTTCTGATTATTGAACACAATATGGATGTGGTAATGTCCCTATGTCAGCACATCTGGGTCTTGGCAGAGGGGAAAAATCTTGCTGATGGGCCGCCAAGGGAGATTCAAACCAATCCTGAGGTCTTGAGAGCTTACCTCGGACAATAAGTTCTTTGTGGCAGGCCAATCATGCGCAAGAACCTTCAGGCCTTAGGAGGCAGTTTTGCTCTTTTTACTTTTTCATTTTCCGTCACATTGCTGAGTGCTTTGGACGTGATTCTCGCCTCTCTTATTTGTCACTTGACATTGAGATGAATTCTGAGGTACCGCCCTTTTCACAGGGATGGCCCACACTCAACAGCGTGAAAGCTAATCAGGATAGCCACGGATCACCGCCAAGGAAGGACAGCGCTGCTGATCCAATTGCTGGAGGTATTGGCGATGCTGGTAGTAGTCACGGCGCAGTTGCTCAAGGCGTTTCAGCCGCTCGGGTGCTACACTGGGAATATTGTCAATCTTACTGTCGTTGTTGGTGAGTAAGTGATCCAGATAGTGGCGTAGGGCTTCACTGGGGGGAGATTCACTTAAAATCAGGTCAACAGTTTCCTGCCAAGACTGAAGGATGTGGCGACAGCGCTTTTCAACGGCAATGCGCTCAAGGGCGGCGGCGGCGGCTTGGATGACTAGCTCGGGGCGCTCGAGACTGACGGCAGTGGTTTCATCTAAATGTAGGAGCGGAGTTATCAGAGAAGTTTCTGCTGCTTCGCCTAGGCGATCAAAAAGATGGGTGACCAAATCCAAGTCTGTCAGTGGTGTCCCGGTCTCCGTGGGTGAATGCAGTGGCCACTCGGCGGTATAGGGATCATCCGGCGCAGGCAGACCCGCACACTGTTCTTCTTCAATCCCTAGGATTTGCCGCCACAGCCAACGATGGTGGGAGAGGCTAAATTCAATCTCCCGGGCTTGCAGCGTTTGCCGAATTAGGGGGCGATATTCCCCACAGTGGAGGTAGAGGCGCAGTAGCTGTTCTTCAGCCGCTTGACGCAAATTATAGTCCGCTGGACGTTGCCATTTTTGCGATCGCCCCTGCCAGCGCTGACCCCGTACCTGTTGCCGCAGGGATTCTTCAAGGCGGAGGATAAAGCGACTATCGTGGCCTCCCAATAGCTCAGCACAGTGGTGAATGTAGTGGCTACGCAGTGTGGCATTGGGGAGTTTGCCCAAGAGTTGGCTCAGGGCTTGGCTCGCCTGCTGAAACTGATCGCTTTGGTCGAGATCGTACTGCTGCACGATGGTTTGGATTTGCCAATCGAGCCAGAGGGGCGCTTGATCTAAGAGCGTTTGGTAGCGATCGCGGCGTACCTCTAAAGACTCAGCAGCATCCGTGAAAAAGTCAGCAGCATCTTTACCCGCCGGTAACGTGAGAATGCGCAGTCGCAGATCTCCCCGATAGGCCAAATCCGCAGCCTCGCCAATGGCGCGATCGGCAGCCCGTTGTCCCGCTGTGTCCGCATCAAAGTTGAGAATAATTTGCTTCGACTCGGTGTAGCGCAGTAGCAACTTAATTTGGGCTTGACTGAGGGCAGTCCCTAAACTGGCCACCGCTTGGGGAAACCCCGCTTGGTGCAGCACCATGACATCAAAGTAGCCCTCAACAACAATCGCCTGATCGGTTTGGACAATCGCTTGGCGTGCCTTATCAAGGCCAAAGAGTAATTGCCCCTTGTTAAAAATGGGGGTTTCTGGGGAGTTGAGATACTTCGGCTCTTCGTTCCTCAGGGTACGACCGCCAAACCCCACCACCCGTCCTTGGGCATCCATAATCGGGATCATCAGGCGATCGCGAAAGCGGTCATAGTAGCCGTCCCCTGTCTGCCGAGGTATAATCAAGCCCGCCTGCTCAACTAAAGTCGCAGGGTATCCCTTTTGCTCCACAAGATATGTGTAGAGCACTTGCCAACCTGCAGGGGCATAGCCCAAGCGAAATTGCTGAATCGTGTCCTCTTGCAGATGGCGTTGCCGCTGCAAATAGTCTTGAGCTAGTTGACCAATGGGCTGCCGCAGGGCGTGTTCATAGAAACTGGTGGCGATCGCCAGAATCTCATACAGTTGCTCTTGAAGGGACAGCCGCGCTTGTAGGGCCTGTTTTTGCTCACTATCGAGGGTGCGTACCGGAATCTGATGGCGCTGGGCAAGGTCGAGCACCACCTCGGCAAAGGAGCGTTTTTGCAGTTCCATCAGGAACTTAATGGCATTACCCCCAGCACCACAGCCAAAACAATAGTAAAAACCCTTGAGGGGGCTGACCGTAAAACTGGGGGTTTTCTCCTCATGAAACGGACAACAGCCAACGTATTCTCGCCCACGCTTGCGTAGGACAACGTGCTCGGCCACCACATCGACAATGTTGACCGCTTGGCGCACAGCCTCAATCGTATCGGGGTGTAGGCGAGGAATGTCCATAGATCATTAGCTTAGCCGATCCCCCAAGTCAGATATTCGCCGCTGCAAAATTCAACGATTCCTAAGCATGTTGCAAGCTCTTAACTCAAGCAGTCAAGGGCGATTGACCTTCGCTAGGATGTTGACAGTGCCGTTGTCAGGCGCAGAGGCAGGCTTTGAGGCCATAACCGTTCACATAGGGAGCCAGTATTCATGAGTACCAGCCGCAAACGATTGGGTGTGTTCACCAGTGGCGGAGATTGCCCAGGTTTAAATACGGCCATCCGTGCCATTGTTGCCCATGCCACCTTAAGTTACGGTTGGGAGGTGCTTGGCATTCTCCATGCCACTCAGGGGTTAATTGAGCGGAAGGCGATCCCCCTCAATGCAGAGGGCCTCGGGGGAATGGATGTACTGCTCAACATGGGGGGAACCATTCTCGGAGCAATTAATAAGGGCGATACCCTTGGCCATGCCGATGAAGTGATTGCTGGGTACTATGAATTGGGCTTGGATGCCCTCATTGCCATTTGTGGCGATGGCAGCCTGAAAATTTTGCATCAACTGGCGCAAAAGGGAAACTGGAATTTCCTTGCCGTGCCGAAAACCATTGATAACGATGTCGCCTTGACCGATCGCGCCATTGGCTTTGATACCGCTGTCAACATTGTTGTCGAAGCTCTGAGTCGCATTACCTCGACCGCCGCGAGCCATGATCGTGTTTTTGTGGTGGAAGTGATGGGGCGCACCGCTGGTCACTTGGCTCTGTATTCCGGCATTGCTGGGGGCGCGGATATTATCCTGATTCCAGAAATTCCCTACTCCATTGAAGGTATTTGCCAGCACCTCCAGAAGTTGCGCGATCGCTGGGGACGTAAGTTTGCCCTCATCGTCGTTGCCGAAGGCGCCAAGGAACTAGAACAAGACGCCAACCATCGCCGCCATTGTAGTATTGGCCAGTATATTGCCGATAAAATTGCCCAGCACAGTCCCATCCCCATTGAGCTACGGGTCTCGGTGTTGGGTCATATTCAGCGGGGGGGTGCCCCGATGGCCATGGATCGGCTGCTGGCAGCAGGTATGGGCAATACCGCTGTAGATTTGGCGGCTCAAGGGACGTTTGACCGCATGGTGGCGTGGCAGGCAGGACAAGTGGTGACCGTGCCCATTGCCGATGTTGTTGCTAAATGCCCGCGCCATGTGGATCCCAATAGCTTCTTGATTCGTACGGCTCAAGGCTTGGGAATTTACGTTGGCGATAAACCGATGCTGCCCTATGTAGATCCCACCCTCTGCCGCGATGAAGTGATTTGTGCGATCTAGACCCCACTGAGTTAGCCAACCAAGGAATGCTCCGCAAGGGGCACGCCACTGAGGCTAAAGGCTCGTGCCTCGGTAATGCGGACACGCACCAGTTGTCCCCGTAGGGTCTCAATATCGCCGGGCAGGTACGTGAGGCGGTTGCCATCCGTGCGGCCATAGACTTGTTGGGAATCCTTGGGATTCACCCCCTCCACCAGCACCACCTCTTCCCGTCCAAGATAGCGTTGGGAGCGATCGCCAGCGATCGTGGCCACTAAATGATTCAGCCGTTGGAGGCGATCTTCTTTAATCTCTTCCGGTACTTGATTCTCCCACTTGGCCGCTAGCGTATTCGGGCGCGGAGAATAGGCCGCCGTATTTAGTTGGTCAAATCCCACCTCCGCCACCAGATCCAGTGTGCGCTGGAATTGTGCTTCCGTTTCGCCGGGAAAACCAACAATGGCATCCGCACTAATGGCAGCATCCGGCATATAGCGGCGAATCGTTTCAATGATTTGTAGGTAACGCTCGCGAGTATAGCCCCGTGCCATTGCCTTGAGAATCTCATTATCCCCCGACTGAAAGGGAATGTGGAAATGCTTACACACCTTGGGAAGTTCGGCACAGGCTCGAATCAAGCGCTCCGTAAAATAACGGGGATGGCTGGTGGCAAAGCGAATCCGCTCAATCCCAGCAACATCATGGATGTAATAAAGCAAATCGGTAAACGTGTGCTGTCGCCGCCCCTCTGGGGTAATTCCCGGCAAATCACGACCGTAGGCATCAATGTTTTGCCCGAGGAGTGTCACTTCCTTGTAGCCTTGAGCCGCCAGTTCCTCAATTTCAGCGCGGATTGCCTCGGGTCGGCGGGATTGCTCTTGCCCCCTTACCCCCGGCACCACACAGTAGGTACAACGCTCATTACAGCCATAAATCACATTGACCCAAGCAGTGACCCTACTATCGCGACGGGGTTTGGTAATGTCCTCAACAATGTGCAGTGGCTCCGTTGCCACCACTTGGCTGCCATTCCACACCTGCTCCAGCAGCTCGCCAAGGCGATTGGCATACTGTGGTCCCATTACCAAATCCACCTCAGGAACTCGCCGCAGCAATTGTTCCCCCTCCTGTTGAGCCACACAACCGGCCACAATCAGCGTTAGGTTGGGGTCTTGATGCTTACGCTTGGCCTGCCGCCCTAGGTAAGAATAGAGCTTTTGCTCCGCATTGTCGCGAATCGTGCAGGTGTTGTAGAGCAAGACATCGGCCTCATCTGGCTCGGCGACCGGTTCTAAACCCATCGCTTCTAAGACCCCGGCCATGCGCTCGGAGTCGGCTTTGTTCATTTGGCAGCCAAAGGTGGTGATGTAGTAGCGACGTGGCATTCCTTTGAAGTGCCCCTATACATCCGTCACATCATTGGTGGGGTTCATATCACTGGCACTACCCTCTTCAGGGGGAGCGGCCACTTTGACCATGGCATGGCGCAACACGCGATCGCCTAGCATATACCCCCGCTTCAGTTCTTCAATCACCGTGCCTTCAGGATGTTCATTCGTTGCTTCCCGCAGCACCGCCTCGTGGAGATTGGGATCAAAGGGCTTGCCTTTGGCCTGCATTGCCGAAACGCCAATGCGCTTGAGGCACTCCACCAGTTGCTTGTAAACCCCCTGATAGCTGCGGTGAATTTTTTCTTCCGCCTCTGTTTCCGTTTGAATGTGGGTGCGGGCTAGCTCAAAGCTATCCACCACCGGCAGTAAATCAGCAATGACACTGCACTTGATCTGTAGCTCTAGTTCCTCTTTTTCCCGCTGGGTGCGTTTGCGGAAGTTTTCAAAGTCAGCGGCAAGGCGCATATATTGGCTATTGCGCTCCTCCACCACCTGCGAAAGACTAGCCTTGGCAGCTTCAAGGGCAGCAATTTTCTCTAGCAAGTCTGTTGCATCCGCAGAGGTCGACTCAGATGCTTGAGTCTCTTCGGTTGTGGTGGCCTCTGCATGATTCTCAACGACCTCAACGCTAATTTCGCCTTCTTGGGTTTCAGCAGCGGGGTTGGTTACGGTTTCATCACTCATAGGTTGACTCAGGTTATGCCCTCTAGACTGTGGATTGCGCACCGCAGTGCGTTTAACTCATCCAATCGTTTTAGCCTATCACTTTACCCATTGTATCAATAGGGGCGAGGCATCCGTCTATTACGGACTTCTCTACTACGGCTGTTGTCCCAAGGCTGGCACGCAGCCAAAAACCTGAGGGGCACTGAGGATTGCATCCCCTTTATGGATCACATACTTTATCACATACTTTTAGGGCAAGGTCTGTACCGGTCTTGGAACTGGAAGATTTAGTTACTCGTCCCTTAAGGGGTACATAACTGCCAAAGCAAAGTTTAGGAGTGGGAGTTTGCGTGATGTCCTTTCGCCCTATGACATTCAGTCTGATTCTAACCGGCGCGTTGACAGGTGTCAGTCCAGTGCTGGCACAGACAGAGCCACCACCACGGGAAAACTTTAATCCCTTTGGAGTAGATAATCCAGTCCTACAGCGGGCACGGAATTGGGCACGACAGGCGGCAGAGCGAGCCAATGGCGGGTTGAGTCGCTACCGCGCTGAAGCGTCCATGTTTGGGCCTGCGAGTCAATCCCCCTACAGAGACAATGGTGATGGTACGTTTACCTTTCGCTTTCTAGGGGGGCCACCTGCAGAACCGCCAATGATTGAAAGTATCATCACGGTCAACCCCGACCCAAGCAATCCGATGATCCGCATTGACTACAATGGCCCTATTCAGTCGGCAGCTCCTCCTCCTCAACCGTTCCCAGAAGTGCCACCCCCAAGTAATATGGGCCGCTTTTAGCGCTATCGGTGCATAGAGATTCGCCTATTCAAGAACTCGAAAATCTCTGGCACGCTGCCCCTCGTCAGGGGATCGCTGTTGCGGTATGATAACGGAAGCCCTGCTACCTCATAACCTCTAATAAATTTGTGTTTAGGAGAGTTCGCAATGACAACGGCTACCGCTACCCCTGAGTTGGACTACCATAGCGATCGCTACAAGGATGCCTACAGCCGCATCAACGCCATTGTCATTGAAGGTGAACAGGAAGCTCACGACAATTACATTGGCTTAGCCAAGCTGCTGCCTGAGCACCAAGAAGAACTCACCCGCCTTGCCAAGATGGAAGCCCGCCACAGAAAGGGGTTTGAGGCCTGTGGTCGCAATCTGAGCGTGACCCCAGATATGGAATTTGCCAAAGCGTTCTTTGAAAAGCTGCACGGTAACTTTCAAGCGGCGCTGGTGGAGGGGAAAATTGCGACTTGTCTGCTGATTCAGGCTTTGATCATCGAGTGCTTCGCGATCGCCGCCTACAACATCTACATCCCAATGGCGGATCCCTTTGCCCGCAAAATTACTGAGGGCGTGGTCAAGGATGAGTACAGTCACCTCAACTTTGGCGAAATCTGGTTAAAGGAAAACTTTGAGAGTGTCAAAGCGGAAGTTGAAGAAGCCAATCGCGCCAACCTGCCCTTGGTCTGGAGAATGCTCAACCAAGTGGAAGCGGACGCCAAAGTGCTCGGCATGGAAAAGGATGCCCTTGTGGAAGACTTCATGATTCAGTACAGCGGTGCCCTAGAAAATATTGGCTTTACCACCCGCGAAATTATGAAGATGTCGGTTTATGGCCTAACTGCGGCATAATGGTGGCTCAATATATCGTTACATTTTAGTCACCGCACGCTTGTATGTTTGGATTAATTGGTCATCTGACGAATCTGGAGCACGCCCAAGCCGTTGCCCACCAGTTAGGGTATCCCGAATACGCCGATCAAGGCTTGGAATTTTGGTGTATGGCACCGCCACAGATCGTCGATGAAATTACGGTGACGAGCCTCACGGGCAAAACTATCTATGGCAAATACGTCGAGTCCTGCTTCTTGCCGGAAATGCTGACCAACCAGCGGGTGAAGGCGGCGACTCGCAAAATCATTAACGCCATGGCTCATGCCCAAAAGCATGATATTGATATTACGGCGCTGGGCGGCTTCTCCTCAATTATCTTTGAGAACTTTGATCTGGAGAAAATGTCCCACGTGCGCAATATTGAGCTAGACTTTCGCCGCTTTACCACGGGGAATACCCACACCGCCTATATCATCTGCCAACAAATTGAGCAGGCGGCGCCTCAAGTGGGGATTGATTTGCGTCAGGCAACTGTGGCTGTCTGTGGGGCTACGGGGGATATTGGCAGTGCCGTCTGCCGTTGGTTGAATACTTGTTTGGACGTGCAGGATCTCTTACTGGTGGCACGGAATCGCGATCGCCTGCTGGAGCTACAGGCGGAATTGGGACGGGGGAAAATTCTCGACCTCATGGATGCCCTACCCCTGGCGGATATTGTGGTTTGGGTGGCCAGTATGCCCAAGGGAGTCGAGCTGAGTGTTGAGCAGTTAAAACGCCCCTCACTGATGATTGATGGCGGTTACCCCAAAAATATGGGCACTAAAATTCAGCATCCGCAGATCCATGTTCTCAATGGTGGCATTGTCGAGCACGCCCTCGATATTGACTGGAAAATTATGGAAATTGTGAATATGGATGTCCCCTCGCGGCAGATGTTTGCCTGTTTTGCGGAAGCCATGCTTTTAGAGTTTGAGGGCTGGCATACCAATTTCTCTTGGGGCCGCAATCAAATCACTGTGGAAAAGATGCAGCAAATTGGCGAGGTCTCCCGCAAACACGGATTTCAGCCACTACTGTTGAACCCTCAGTAAAACCAAAAGGAACCCAATCGCCTATGGCAAACGAACGTCGCACGCTTCTGTTGGAGTTTGAAAAGCCCCTCGTGGAGCTAGAGGCTCAAATTCAGCAGGTGCGGGATAAGTCCTCGGAGTTTGGCGTTGATGTCTCGGAGCAAATCCGTGAATTGGAAGAGCGTGCCAAACAACTGCGCTATGAAATTTTCAGTAAGCTGACGCCGGGGCAAACCCTTCAGGTGGCTCGCCATCCGCGCCGTCCCAGCACGTTGGATTACATTCAAGCCATTAGCGAAGAGTGGATTGAACTCCATGGCGATCGCCGAGGCAGCGATGATCCGGCCATTGTCGGCGGGATTGGTCGCCTTAATGGTCAACCGGTCGTAATGTTAGGTCAGCAAAAGGGGCGGGACACCAAGGACAATGTGGCGCGTAATTTTGGCATGGCGTCACCGGGGGGCTATCGCAAAGCCCTGCGTCTGATGGAGCACGCCAATCGCTTTCAAATGCCCATCCTTACCTTTATTGACACGCCAGCGGCTTGGGCAGGGGTGGATGCGGAAAAGTTTGGTCAAGGGGAAGCCATTGCCTACAATCTGCGGGAGATGTTTCGCTTTGAGGTGCCCATTATTTGTACTGTGATTGGTGAAGGTGGGTCAGGGGGAGCGTTGGCTATTGGGGTTGGCGATCGCCTGCTGATGTTTGAGCACGCCGTCTATAGTGTGGCGCCCCCGGAAGCCTGTGCCGCGATTCTCTGGCGCGATGCCCAAAAGGCGCCCCAAGCGGCGGAAGCGCTGAAAATTACGGCTCGCGACCTACTGAAGCTGGGGATTATTGATGAAATTGTGCCTGAACCCGTCGGCGCTGCCCATAGCAACCCCGTAGAAGCGGCGGAAAACCTCAAGGCCGCTCTCCTACGAAATTTGGCGGAAGTGCAAGCCCTCAGCAGCAGTGAACGGCGGGAGTTGCGCTATCAGAAGTTTCGGCGCATGGGCGTCTTCAGTGAAGTGGTATGACCCAACAAGTCTTAATCACGGGAGCCAGTAGTGGCATTGGAGCCGCCACGGCCATTGCCTTTGCCCAAGCGGGGTTTAATGTGGTGCTGTTGGGGCGATCGCCCGCCAAACTTGCTGCCGTTCATGCCCAAGTAGTGGCCTGTGGGGTTGAAGCCCATACATTTAGCGTGGACTTTAGCGATCCTGAACCCCTGCGATCGCGCCTTGATGAGATTCTCGCTAGGGTTGGCGATGTCCATGTACTGGTGAATAACGCCGGTATGGCCAGAACTGTGCCCTTGATTGATCAACCCTTGGCGGACTGGCAGCAGATTCTTAACGTCAACCTCACCAGTGCCCTCATCTGCTCTCAAGCGGTACTGCCGCAACTGCGATCTCGCCAGTGCGGTACGATAGTAAATGTTGTTTCAATTGCTGGACGCCAAGTTTTTCCCGACTGGGGCGCCTACTGTGTCTCGAAGTTTGCCCTCATGGCCTTGACCAAAACGATGGCGGCTGAAGAACGCGCCCACGGTATCCGTGTGATTGCCATCTGTCCCGGCGCCGTTGATACCCCCATTTGGGAAGACGTAGCAGGAGACTTTGACCGCACGGGGATGTTAACCCCCGAACACGTTGCTAACACGATTTTGTACACGACTCAATTGCCGCAAACGGTTTTTGTGGAAGAGCTAGTGGTCATGCCCCTCGGCGGAACCCTCTAGGCTCCCTTTGTCCTTCACTTGTCACTCTTTCTATGACAACGTTCAATATGCCCGATTCGATCATTAACGGTAAAGCCACCACTCCGGCAATTCTGCCCGATCGCAACACGCACCAAGGCAAAGAAGCGATTCCCCACCCACCCCCCCCAGATCTTGCCAAAGAAGAAATGATGGCCGCAGTGCGCACAATTCTGCTGAATGTGGGTGAAGATCCCGATCGCGAGGGGTTACTGAAAACCCCCAAGCGGGTTGCTGAAGCGATGCAATTTCTCACCAGTGGCTACAGTCAATCCCTTGAAACCCTTGTCAACGGCGCGATTTTCGATGAAGGCCACGATGAAATGGTTTTAGTGCGCGACATTAACTTCTTTAGCCTCTGTGAGCATCACATGTTGCCTTTCATTGGCAAAGCCCACGTGGCCTATATCCCCAATCAGCGGGTGATCGGCCTCAGTAAATTGGCACGGGTTGTCGAAATGTATGCGCGGCGGCTACAAGTGCAGGAACGCCTGACCCGTCAAGTGGCCGAAGCCATTGAAACAGTTCTCGAGCCCAAGGGAGTGGCTGTGGTCATGGAAGCAAGTCATATGTGCATGGTGATGCGCGGTGTCCAAAAACCCGGCTCTTGGACAGTGACCAGTTCGATGCTGGGGGTTTTTCGTGAAGATCAAAAGACTCGTGAGGAGTTTCTGAATCTGATTCGTCATCAGCCGAATTTCTAGGACGTATCCTTGGGGGGCGATCGCTAGCCCCCGCAGTGGTTCTCAGAAACTTAGGTTAGGATGAGAAGTAGCGGAATCTTTCTGAGATCATGGTGCAAACACTCCATTTTTCCCGTCATCGCCAACGCTTGCAAACCCAGCCAAAATTCCTCAAGGTGGGGGTTGCCTATCTGCTGTGGTGCTTGAGCTTTGGGGGTTTCTGTGGCCTGCAACGCTTCTATGTCGGCCAGCCGATTATTGGCTTTTTGTACCTGATCACCTTTGGCTTTTGTGGCATCGGTCAATTCATTGATCTCTTTTTGATTCCGGGGATGGTGGATCACCGCAATACCTACCTGCGGGGGCGTTATCTGACCGCATGGGACCAAGCCGACCTCAACCCCGCGACACCGATGCACCGCTTACTGCAAGTGGCTAAGGAACACGGCGGCGTCCTTTCTGCTGCCCAAGCCGCACTTTACACCCATTTTAATGCCCAAACCGTTGAGGAACTGCTCTTTGAAGCCCAACGCCTCGGCTACGCCACAGTATTTAATGATCCAGAAACGGGCGCAGTGCGCTATCGCTTTGATGTCTAGTTCATGCCACGGTTAGACAATTTTCAACCCATTGGGGCGATCGCCACCACTGCCCAGGGGCTAGCTCAACTGCAACGTCTTGTTGACACGGGGATTCCTCTCAGTATCTGGGTACCCAGCCATTTAGCATCGACGCACCCTAGGGTACAAACCTACGATCGCCCCCTTGCCGCGCATCTCGAAAACCACTGGTGCCACTATCCGGCTTGGATTTTTGCCCTCGCCTGCGGTGCTGTGGTGCGGTTAATCGCGCCCCTGTTGACCCACAAAAGACAGGATCCGGCAGTCTGCGTTCTTTCTGAGGATGGTCAATGGATGGTGAGTTTGCTAGGCAGTCATGGGGCTGGGGGCGATCGCCTGTGTCAAGTCCTCAGCGCCACCATTGGTGCAACACCGATTCTCACGGGGGCAAGTCATGCCCAAGGCTACTTTGCTGTGGATACGTGGGGAACAGTCTTGGGGTGGCAACGGGGGGCAGGAGACTGGAATGCGATTGCCCGTCAACAGGCTCAAGGAAAACCGCTGCAAGTGTATCAAACCTGCGGTAGTTCCTTGTGGCGCACGGCTCTCAAGTCCGATCACTCCCTTGAGTTTGTCAGCACCCCACCCCTAGAAAATGCCGTTTGGATTACCGAAAAAGCGTTACCCCCCTCTCTGACCTCAGGTGTGGCTTGGCATCCACGGGTACTGTGGCTAGGCATTGGCTGTGAACGGGGAACATCGGCAGCCCTGATCCAACAGGCCATTGATCATACCCTTGCCCAAGCCGGGTTAAGTCCGCTGGCGATCGCTGGCCTGGCCAGTATTGATCGCAAAGCCGATGAAGTGGGGTTATGTCAGGTGGCTGAGGCGCACGATTGGCCAAGCCGCTGGTTTTCCGCTCAAGAATTGGCGCCTGTTACCGTACCCACCCCCTCAGCAATTGTGGCCGCAGAAATGGGAACGCCCAGTGTGGCTGAAGCCGCAGCAGTGTTAGCCAGTGAGGGGGGGCGTTTAATCGTTCCTAAGCAGATTTACCGTCAAGGGGGTGAACCCGGGGCGGTGACGATCGCCATTGCCCAATCTGAACAGGAATTCATTCCTCGCCAAGGTTCCTTGAACCTCATTGGTACTGGTCCGGGGGCATTGGATCAACTCACCGTCGCAGCCCGCTCTGCCCTTTTGGCCGCCGATATTCTCGTGGGCTATGCCCTTTACCTAGAATTGCTGGCTCCCCTCCGGCGACCGGGACAGATGGTTGCTGCGTATACGATTACCCAAGAGCGACAACGTGCCCAAGCGGCGATTGATCTGGCACAGTGGGGACTCAATGTCGCTGTGGTCTCTTCGGGCGACTGTGGCATCTATGGCATGGCGGGTCTTGTGCTGGAGCTACTGGCAGAAGCGGGTATCAGTGATTTACCTGTAGAGGTGTTGCCGGGGGTAAGTGCTGTTAATGCTGCGGCGGCTCGTTTGGGAGCGCCCCTGATGCACGATTTTTGTACGATTAGCCTCAGCGATCGCCTGACCCCTTGGCCAGTGATTAAGAAACGCCTACAGGCAGCCGCAGAAGCAGATTTTGTGACTGCTCTTTATAACCCCCGTTCCCGCGATCGCCAACAGCAACTGGTGGACGCCAAAGCCATTTTCTTAGAATATCGTTCACCGCAAACACCGGTAGCGATCGTCCGTGCCGCCTATCGCCCTGAGGAGCACATCACCCTCACCACCCTTGGGGCATTTGCACCAGAAACAGTGGATATGTTCAGCTTGGTACTGATTGGCAATGCCAGCACCCGCCGCTTCCATGATTGGCTGATTACCCCTCGCGGCTATTTAGCAACCCTACAGCAAGCTTGCCCGACCCAGTAAACTAAAGCAAACCCCGCTAACAATACTGAGGGCGATCGACCCGAAAAAGGCACTCCAAAAGCCATTGCGTAGTCTAAAGCCATCCACAAGGGCTGCCGCAAGGGCAAAAATGGCGGCATTGATAATCAGGGCAGCCAAGCCAAACGTTAGAAAAATAAAGGGGAAAGCAAAGAATTTCAAGATAGCCCCTAGCGTGGCATTCAGCAAACCAAAAACAATCGCCGACCACAGCGCCGTTGTGAATTGATCAATTTCCACGCCCAAAAATGGGAGGCGCGACACAATAAACAAACTAATACTGGTCACAATCCAAGTAATGAGTAAACCCCCCATACGCAGCTCCCCACAATTTAGAGAACAATCAAGAAAAAGGGCAATACAGGTACGCCAAGGGTGACACTGAACCAGTAGCTGACCAGACTGAGGAGAAGGCTCAGGAGCAGTGAGAGACACAATGACCACAGCAAATGGGAGCCAAACTCCTGCAACCCTTGCCAAAAGGAGTCAAAGGGCACGTCTAGGACCTGGCCATTGGCAGACACCAGGACAGGGGCTTGAGACATTACACCATCCTCTAGCAGCGTTACCTTTATTTTAGGCCAGAGATGAGAAGGTCACGTTTTGAGACATAAATTCTTGTTAAGCGACGCGCCATCAGAATCTGGGGCGATAATAGATAAAGAGCGCGATGCACTGAGGTCGGCATGGGACAAGGTTGGCAAGTGGGGCGTGTCTTTGGCATTCCCCTCTACATTGATCGGTCGTGGTTTCTGGTGATTCTGCTGTTTACCTTTCTCAATGGCAGTGACTGGCAGGCCACGTACCCGCAGTGGGGAGCCGGGGTATGGGTAATGGGATTTGTCGTTTCCCTGCTGTTGTTTGCTTCAGTCTTGCTCCATGAATTGGGGCACAGCTTGGTGGCACGTTCCCAAGGGATTACAGTGCGCTCGATTACCCTCTTTCTCTTTGGTGGCATGGCGGCCATTGAACGGGAATCCAATACCCCCGGTCAAGCCTTTCAGGTGGCGATCGCGGGGCCTTTGGTGAGTTTTGCCCTTTTTGCCCTGTTGCAGGGGGCTGCCGTGGTACTGCCGGGGGATCATCCCCTCCATGAACTGTTGCTCTATCTGGCCAATATCAACTTTGTCTTAGGGGGCTTTAACCTCTTGCCGGGACTTCCCCTCGATGGTGGCCAAGTGCTTAAGGCAGCCGTTTGGAAATTGACAGGCAATCGCTTTCAGGGGATGTGCTGGGCGGCGCGATCGGGACAACTGTTGGGCTGGTTGGCCATTAGTTTTGGGCTGTTTGTGACCCTCCTTGGCAGCGGCAATGGCCTGTGGTTGGGTCTGTTGGGGTGGTTTGCCCTGCAAAATGCCACACTCTACAATCGCCTTAGCCAACTTCAAGAAGCATTGGTTACCCTGACGGCGGCCGATGCGATGACACGAGATTTTCGGGTGATTGAGGGAACGGTATCGCTGCGGGAGTTTGCCGATCGCTATCTCCTGCTGGCCGATCGCCAGCCCGCGGCCTACTTTGTCGCCACCGATGGTCGCTACCGGGGCTATTTAGATTCCCAAGCCCTGAACCATGTGGAGCGCAGCCGCTGGGAAGTGACGCCCGTCAAAGAGTTAGCCGTCCCCTTGGGGGCGATCGCCACCGTCAAAGAATCAGACTCTCTCGCCAAGACGGTTTGCACTCTAGAGGAGCAGCAGCAACGCTTTGTTACGGTTCTAACCCCTGCGGATGCCGTGGCCGGCGTCATTGATCGCGGCGATGTCCTACTAGCTCTAGCCAAACGGTTGCACTGGCAACTGGGCAAACAGGATATTCAACGCCTCAAGCAAGAAAGGCACTATCCCCCTGAACTGCAATTATTGGAATTGGCAAAAACAGCACTGCAATTTCAGGGGAGCGATCGCGGCACACCACTCGTTTCTCAAGTCCGCTAAGAATTTTTTCATGGCTTACGCATCCAGCACTAGATGACGCTGGGCATGAGCCAGCGGGTGATGGTGGACGCGTTGCGATGGAGCAATGGGGCCATTTGGGGGCGGCGGTGGACAAGTCCTGGCTTGAGCCAGTAGAGCATCTGCCAGTGTTCCTGCTGTCGGTGCCTACATTGTGATTCAACCTCGATCGCTGGCAGCCCGACCCGCCACCTGAAGGGTCAAATCCACCAATTTTGCCGCTGCCCCCGCCGACCCCACCTGCTGCCGCAAGTCCTGCCGCATCTGATGCAATTTCTGAGGATGGCTCAATAAAGACTGAATTTGATCAGCAACCACCGCTGGCTCAATGGGACCCACCAGCTCCGGTACGATTTCTCTGCCGGCCCAGATATTTGGCCACGCCTTGTAGCCAAGACCCTGTTTCACCAAGTCCCAGTCTATCTCTGGCGATCGCCACAACTGCCAAAATCGCCGCCAGCCCAATCCTTTGGCAACCAGTGCCCAAAACACTAGCGCCGTCCACTGCCGCCCGACCGCCGGCAAGCCCACCAGCAATCCGGCCAGCCCATCCCAAGGGTGTGCTCGCTGTACTCGCAGTTGTTGGGCAGGTAAAAGAACAATCATCGGCACATTCAAAGCAGCCAGTTCAGCGGTATTGGCGCCAACCGTCGTCACACAGAGGGCAACCTGCCGCAGCAGGGGATAGTTGGGTAACTGCTGCCAGAGATAGATCTTCGTCCCCCTCGGCGTCTCCAGATAGGGTAGTCCTTCACTGGGTTGGATGAGTGTGGCAGTTGTGCCCTCAACGTGCTTGAGTTCGGGATTAAAGCAAGGATCGGCGTAGCAACTGAGGGTCTTGAGCGTCAGGGTCGGTGCCACTGGAATCACACACTGCATCGGGGGATCAGCAGCAGCTAAATGATCGGCAATCGCCAGCGAAAGGGGCACCCCCAGCTTGAGTTTATTGGGCTTGGAACCCACCATCAGACCGACAAGGGGAGCATCTGAGGCAACGCCTAACTGTTGGCGCACATCAGGCAGAGAATCGAGGGCAAGGGCTTGCACATCGGTCATCAAATCCCCCACCACGGCCACCTTGGCTGCTGTTTTGCCCACGGGTAGAGGACGCCGCAGCCCAATGCCATCCACCCACCCTTGCCAGCGTGCCTGCCACTCACAATAGAGCACACAGCGATAGCCTAGGCGCTTGGCCAACAGTACCGCAAGGAGTTGATCGCCCCCCAAGAAGACCACAACCCCTTGGGGAAACCAATCCCAATTGCGACGAGTGGTCTTTGTGCGCACGAGGTGCCAAAACTCTGCGGCGGGCAGCACCCGATCCACCCCCGGGTAGCGGCGCGCAATCTCCGCTTCCAGACCACTGGCATGGGGACAGGGAACAATTACCACTGAAACTCGCAGCCCCTCTTTGACCTGTTGCCGCAGCGTTGTTACAAAGGGATAAACCCAGGTGGCCAGTTCACCGGGGCCATTGCTAACAACGATAACTTCAAGGGGAGATGTCATAGGTTATGTTCCCCTTGAATACAGAATTGACTGCCGTCAGTCTCCCTAGGACATTTCTTGAATAATGTAGTCAAAGTAGGGTGCCGCCACTTCAGCATCTTCGGTGCTCAGCAGTGCCAAGGAGGCGTCCTTGAGACAACGAATGGCTTCTGCCATCCCCGTCATCGGCACACCAAGGGAGTTGTACATTTCCCGCACCCCAATAATACCCGTGCGCTCAATGGGGTCTTTGTCACCCGCAAGAATGCCATAGGTAATCAGGCGCATGTACCAGCCATAGTCGCGCAGGCAGAGAGCACGCTGTTTCTGGCCGTAGGCGTTGCCCCCCGGTGAGATGAAGTCAGGCCGCTTCTGCCACAGTTGTTTGCTGGCTTGCTCAACAATGCGTTTCTCATTTTCAGCCAGTGTCGTGGCAATGCGGAGGCGTTGCTCACCCGTTTGGAAAAAGTCACTAATCGTCTGGAGTTCGCCCGTGGTGGGGTAGCGCAATTCATCGTCCGCTTTAAGAAGAACCTGACTAATGACACTCATATTGCTAACACCGCTTAATACATCCCTCATTTTAGAGGACGGCGACCCCTTGTTGACACCACCCATGCTCAAAATCTCGACGGTTGATAGAGGAATTTAGCGGTTGCGATGGCAAACAACAGCAAGACGGCTCCCTAGAGTTAATCTTCCCCCTTGGTGATAGGATCAAGGCGGTTTGCACTGGTTTTCGTCCACCTGTGATTGATCTCAAACAACTGCGAGAAAATCCCCAAGCCTTTAGCGATCGCCTGCGGCGGCGCGGCGCTGACTTTGACCTCGACCGCATTCTAGAATTGGATGCACAGCAGCGACAGCTTGAACAACAGCGATCGCAACTCCAAGCCCGCAGTAACGAAATTGGTGCTCTCGTCGGCAAAAAGATCAAGTCCGGCGTTGCCGCCACTGACCCCGAAATTCAAGCCCTCAAGGCCGAGGCCAACGATCTCAAGCAACAACTCAGTGATCTTGAACCCCAAGAACGGCAACTCAAGGAAGAACTAGAGCGCCTGCTGTTAACGATTCCCAACCCCCCCAGTGAGACCACCCCCATTGGTCGCGATGAAACCGAAAACGTTGAGGTACGCCGCTGGGGTGAGGAGTATAAACCGAGCCAGCCTTGCCAGCCCCATTGGGACATTGCCACTCAATTGGGACTCTGGGATGTGGAGCGATCGGTGAAAGTGGCGCAGAGTCGCTTTGTTACCCTATTGGGCATGGGGGCTGCCCTTGAGCGAGCCTTGATCCAATTCATGCTTGATACGCACCGCGATCGCGGCTACGTGGAAGTCCTGCCGCCCCTGCTGGTCAATAGTGCCTCACTGACGGGAACGGGGCAGTTACCCAAATTTGCCGAGGAAAGTTTTCGCTGTGCTGATGATGATCTGTGGCTCATTCCGACTGCGGAAGTGCCGGTGACAAATCTCTACCGCGATGAAATTTTAGCCGCTGATCAACTGCCCATTTACCACTGTGCCTACACTCCTTGTTTTCGCCGTGAAGCGGGGAGTTATGGCAAAGATACGCGCGGCCTGATTCGCCTACACCAATTTAACAAAGTGGAGTTGGTCAAGTTTGTTCACCCTGAAACCTCTGCTGCTGAACATGAAGCCCTTGTGGCCGATGCCGAGTTTATTCTCCAAGCCCTGAAGTTGCCCTATCGAGTGATTGAACTGTGTACTGGCGATTTGGGGTTTGGTGCCATGAAGTGCTACGACCTAGAGGTGTGGCTTCCCGCTGCCGGCTGCTACCGCGAAATTTCCAGTTGCTCCAACTTTGGCGATTTTCAGGCGCGGCGTGCCAAGATTCGCTTCAAAGGCGCTAAGCAAAAGGGAACGCAGTTTGTCCACACCCTTAATGGCTCTGGCCTAGCTGTTGGACGAACCATGGCAGCCATTCTCGAAAACTACCAACAACCCGATGGGACGGTGCGGGTACCGGCGGTGCTGCAACCCTACTTGAAGTGCAGCCACATTGGCGGGGCAAAATCGTGAACACCATCCTCGGGGCGATCGCCCAAGCTTTGGGGTTAGATACAACTCATCCAGATCTGCCAATCACCGGAATTTCCACTGACTCCCGCCAAATCGCAACCGGCAACCTCTTTGTTGCTCTGCGGGGGGAGACCTTTGATGGCCATCAATTTGTCGATCAGGCCGCCGCCGCCGGCGCGATCGCCCTGATTGTCGAGGTACCAGTGTCTTCTGCTCTGCCGCAGCTTCAGGTAGCCAATACCCTGAGTGCCTATCAACGCTTGGGGCAGTGGTGGCGGCAGCAATGTCCAGCCAAAGTCATTGCCGTCACTGGCTCGGTGGGCAAAACCACCACCAAGGAAATGATTGCCGCTGTTCTGAGTCACTATGGCGCCGTTCTCAAAACAGAAGCCAACTTCAATAACGAGATTGGCGTGCCCAAAACCCTTTTGCAACTGGAACCCCACCACCAATTTGCCGTGATTGAAATGGGGATGCGTGCTCGCGGTGAAATTGCCCTGTTGAGCCAGATTGCCCAACCGGATGTTGCCGTGATTACCAATGTGGGTACTGCCCATATTGGCCGCCTCGGTTCCCGCGAAGCCATTGCCCAAGCCAAATGCGAACTGCTTGCTGAAATGCGCCAAGGGGGAACAGCAGTGCTCAATGCCGATAGTCCCCTACTTTTGCCGACAGCGGCGCAGGTCTGGTCAGGGCACACCATCACCTATGGCCTTGAGGGGGGCACCCTACGGGGAATCTATCAACCGCCCCAAACTCTCCACGTGGCTGGACACACCTACACTGTTCCTCTTGCGGGGGCACACCATGCTCTGAACTTTCTGGCTGCCCTTGGGGTGCTGCAAGCCTTGAACCTAGAGAGCGATCGCCTGCCGTTAGAGTTGACGTTAGAATTGCCCAGTGGTCGTGGAGGGCGCTATCGCCTCGAACCCGATATTCTGCTACTGGATGAAACCTACAATGCGGGCTTGGAATCGATGGTGATGGCCTTGCACTTGTTGCGATCGCTCCCCGGTCAGCGGCATCTGGCAGTTCTTGGCCCCATGCGGGAACTGGGCGCGTTTTCTCTCTCCTTCCATGAGCAGGTGGGAGCCACTGTTGCCCAATTAGACCTCGATGGCCTGTTGATCCTCGATAAAGGCGATGAAGGGGCAGCCCTTGCACGGGGGGCAGGGCGTGTTCCCAGTCAACAATTTGCTTCCCATGAAGAATTGGTGGAGTACCTATTGCGGGAGTTGCAAGCGGGCGATCGCCTCCTCTTTAAGGCCTCCCACGCCGTTGCCCTCGATCAAGTGGTAACTCAACTGCGGCAGCGCTGGCCAAAACTTCAGTGCGGTTGAGACTTGCCAAGAGCGGTGAACTACGCTACATTACAAAATCGTCGATATTCCTCAGTAGCTCAGCGGTAGAGCGGTCGGCTGTTAACCGATTGGTCGCTGGTTCGAATCCAGCCTGGGGAGTTTCATCAGGGCTATCGCATACTCCGGCAGTCGCAAGAAGCTGAGCGAGGTAGTCATCCTCCCCAAATCCAGCACCAATGCACTTGGTTTTCAATCCCCCAATGACCACGCACCGCCTGCGCAAACCACTCCACCCCACCCTCAAGACTCAGCAGATAGGAGCGTCCCTCGATAGTTGGTGCCTGTAACGATTGGCTGACTTTTCTAGCTTTTCTAGGATGCGTTTGCCCTAATTAAGTGACTGGAAATAGTGCACCCTCCAAATACGCTTCAAAGTGCTCCTGAAAATACAGCCAAGAGGTCATATCGGCACCCTCGCGGTATTCAGTGGGGGCTTCACGGTATTGGGGCAGCCGCTCTAATTGCTCTTGTAGGCGGGAGGGCAAGTCTTCGACGGTCAGGGCTTTGCAGCCGGTCGCACTGTAGATGAGATAACCGGGGCGATCGCCCATCTTCATCCAAGGCAACCAAGGACCCATCCGACTCCAACACAGATGCACATGGGCAATCGTCTCCGTATCTTGTTGTAGATCGGCCGTGGCCACCGTTAGCTTAAACAGTTCTGCCGCTTGGTAGATCGGCTGGGGGCTGTAGGGCTGAAACCGTTCCTCAGCCGAAAGGGGATTGTCATAGTAGGGAAACAGATCAAACTGAAACGTCGTGGTTCGCTCACTGACTTGGGCAGGCACCTCACGGTAAAATCGCCCCTGCACGGGATCATTGGCCACGGGAATCACGGGTACTGTTTCCTCTGTCCAAGGATTGTGCCAGCGATCGCACACAGATTGACTCTCCGGATCAAGATAAAACGTCAATTCACGGGAGAGAAAATACCACCCGCCCTCGGGATGAGGCAAACAGCGAGCGGCACTCATGCCAACAATGTTGAAGAGGTGACGGCGACGCTCTTGAGGAACAAAACTATACACAGCTCCCTGCCACGCGATAAACGTGGTCTTGCCCGTCAAGTCCGCCCGTACCCGCACCCAATCGCGGGCACTCAACGATTTTTGAACAAATTCAGCAGCGGGCATGGCTACTCCACAGGAATATTGGCAGCCTGCAATTGCACATCCTGATTCGGATAGCTAGCAAGGCGCAGGGTCAAGGTTTTTGTATTGTCGAGGAGGCTTTTGGGAATGAAAATTGTGCCTTTAACCAGATCACTACCGGGGGGTAATTCCGTGGGTAGGCCTTCGGTGAGGGCACTCAAAAGGGTACCTTTATCATTTTTGATTTCAAGAAAGGTGTAGATAAACTGCACCCCTTGGCTACTGTCGTTTTTCAAGCTGACGTGCAGGGCTAAATCTTGGCCAATGGTGTCCACACGGCTAATTTCTAGGCGCACCCCCTTGTCCTCAGCAACGATGGGCAATGTCTGACTCGTCTCCGGTTCCGCTGCTGGGGGGGCATTGGCAGTGGTGGGGGCAGGCACCATCTCGCGATCGCTGGAACCTTCAGTCATTTCAGCAATGCGGGCTTTGGTTTGGGCAATGATCTGTGCCTCGTCAAGAATGGGCGATCGCTCCCCTTGGGTTTGATCATTAGCATTCATGGCACTGCCAAGGATGGGATTCACCACTGGTTGGGACACACCGCGCAATGACTCTCGCCCTAGGTGGTAGCCAATAAAAGCTGTGACGATTGTAATGGCGGCTGTTGTACTGATCAAAACAAGGGAGGTGAGAATTCCGGAGTGAAGGGCACGCAGCATTTTTCTACTCCACTGAGGATGTTTTCATTGAGGAAGAAACAGGCGCTAAGGGGGGCGAATCACTGGGGAGTGCAATGGTGGCATCCACGTCCTCGGCATTGAGGCGCGATCGCACACTCACAAGGAAAGTTTTGATCACCACCGCGATCGGAACCGCAATTAAGACCCCTACTAAGCCCGAGGCACGTGCTCCCGTCAGAATCGCTAAAAAGACCCACACGGGATTCAGACCCGTAAAGCTGCCAATAATGCGGGGTGCCACCACATTTTCAAGAAACTGCTGAAAAAGAAACGAAAATCCCGCTACCTTGAGAGAGAGCCAAACATCCTGAAGCGCCACCAGTAAACTAATCGAAATAATTCCCACCGTGCCGCCAAAGGGCACCAAGGCCATCACGCCAATAATCACCCCAAAGAGCAAGCCATAGGGCACCTTCAAGAAGACATAAATCGTGGTCAACCCGATGCCCATGCACAGTGCCAGCACCAACTGACCAATAAAATAGCTTTCAAAACTGCGGCGTATCGTTTCTGAAACTGTGGGGCGCAGCATATCAGGCAACCAACTGAGAAGGCCATCCCACAATTCGCCACCATGCTGCAGCAAATAGAACGTGAGAACAACGGTCAAAATCAGGTTAATCAGCACATCCACAGCACTGCTGAGGGTGCCCAAAATTAAATTCAGCGCCTCGCGAGCTAAACTTTGTAGTTGATCCTTGAGTTTTTCCAACAGTTGATTGGCAAGGGCATCCACATCCACCGTCACCGGCAGGTTCAGGGAGTCCACCCACTGGCCAAATTCCAAGAGTCGCCGTTGGCTGGAGTTAAACCACTCCGGCAGACGGGCAATGAGCTGTTGCGCCTGATTAAAGACATTAGGCGCCACCACCAAGGCAATGATGGCAATTAGTACCAAGGCCAGCAGAAAGACGAAAATGGCTGAGGGGCCTCGGGGATTTCCCTGTTCCTCCATCCAGCGCACCGGATAGTTCAGCAAAAAGGCAAACAGGGAGGCCAGGACCAGCACCGCCACCAGTGGTCCAAAAAACTTAAGAACGGTGGCAAATGCCCAGAAATTCAGCGTCAAAATCGGTCCTGCTAAGCCAATAATCAGAAATCGACTCGCAATGGAGAGGCGATTCCACCAGTGACCCGAGGCTGCAGATTGGCTCATAGCTCTAAGCACAGTTGACGAAAGTGATCACCGCGTTCTTCAAAATTCTGGTATTGGTCAAAGCTGGCACAGGCAGGGGAAAAGAGCACGGTTTTGATGGGGTACTGGGTCACCAGTTCAGCAGCCGCCACCACTGCCCGATCCAGTGTCTCCATGATCTCATAATTTGTAAAGCCGATCGCCTCTAGGCGCTGCGCAAACTGCGGTGCCGCCTCACCAATTAAGAGCACCCAAGCAGCTTTCTCCTGAATCAAGTTGAGCCAAGCGCGATCGTCCCCTTTTTTGGCCTGTCCACCGGCAATGAGAATCACCGGCCCTGTTACAGAACGCAGCCCAATTTCTGCGGCGTCATAATTGGTGGCCTTACTGTCGTTGATCCACGCCACTTGTCGCCATTGACGAATCCGCTCTAAACGATGGGGCACACCGGCAAACCCCGCCACCGCTTTGGCAATGGTTTCGGCAGGAATACCGGCTAAATGGGCCGTTGCCACAGCTAGAAGAAAGTTTTGCTGATTGTGTTGACCCGGCATTTGCAGGACATGGGTGGGCAGCAGGGGTTGATCCTGAAACCACACTTGATCCTCAGCAATGTAGATACCCTGGGCGATCCCCTTGGGTAGGGCTGCCGCCCCTTGGGTACTGATCCACCAAGCTGCCGGCCAGCGATTTACCATCTGCTGACGCAGGTAGGGGTCATCCCCATTGAGGATCACCTGTTGCGCACCATTCATGAGGTGAGCTTTGGTCTCTACATAAGCGTCGAGGGTGCCGTGGCGTTCCAAGTGATCTGGTGTGAGGGTTGTCCAAAGGGCAAATTGGGGTTGCAGGGGAGGGCTAGACTCTAATTGATAGCTACTGATCTCGGCAATCACCCAGTCAAGGGCGCTGGCGGTCAAAGCCACTTCGCAAATACTATTGCCGATATTGCCACAGGCGGGAGCATTGTACCCCGCCGCTTGAAAAATGGCAGCAGTGAGTGCGGTGGTTGTTGTTTTGCCATTGGTGCCCGTAATACATACCCACGGCAGATGGGCGAGGGTCTGCCACGCAATTTCCACTTCCCCCCGAACGGGAATGCCCGCTTGGCGAGCGGCAACAAGCGCCGCTGAGGACCAAGGGACACCGGGACTAATGACAATTTCCTCCGGGATACGCAGACCCACACTAGCGAGGGTTTGTAAATCAAAGTCGTAGTTGAGTTGAACAGCAATGCCTTCGGCTTCTAGGAGTTGCTGCTGAGATTGTAGGGCGGGGGTTTGACGACTATCACTCACCTCCACTTGCCAGCCTTGACGTTTCAGTAAACGGGCGGCGGCGATGCCAGAGCGACCAAGACCAATCACATGAACAGTTGGCATAGTTAAGTGGGGTGAATCCAATCCAGCAGGTACAGACTCGGGGCAGCGGTCACTAAGGGGGTATCCTCAAGGCCAATGAGGCCGAGAGGCGATCGCTCCCGCTGAATATTGCGTCTTAAACTCTATTATTGTCACACCTTGTCACACCGGTTAGAGAATAATGCCTCGCTTACGCACAATTTGGCTCTGGGGTCTGCTGTTGACGACCAGTGGCAGGTTCTTGTCTCTTGATGGTATGCCCGCGATCGCCCGCCGCCGCGAAGCGCCCAAAGTGGTGCGCGTCACCGATGTCCAATTGCAGAGCGAGAATATTGCGGGTGTCTGGTACCACCGGCTGCGCAAGGAAACAGCTACACCAGCGCGCAATGTCCAGATCTACTCCGAAATCTATGACCCGACAAGCAAACGACTGCTGGAAGCGGGATCTACCCAGTTGCGCGTGGGAGAGGCGGAGTTTCTAGCAACTCCCAATGGGGGCGGACGGGTGAAAATTACCCTGGTGGAATGGCTGAGTGGCGATCGCGAGTACCGTTTGTTTCAGCAAATGCAGGAATGTTCTCAATAGCAGAGTGGCCTACTGAGGCGTCTCATTGGATGGGGGGGATTGAGCCGTCGTTTCCTGCACACCAAAGGCCAGTACCCAGCCTTCAAGATTATTTTGCGTGCGAACCTTCAGCCATTCCCCATCCTCACTGCGCTCTAGGATCGTCACTACCTCATCAAAGGCCACGCCGCCTAGGGCATTTGCCTCGCGACTGGGGCGATCGCGCAACCGTAAACCATCTCCATAGATCACCCGCCCTTCAGGGTTTGGCTGCGGTGAGGGGGTCGGGGTTGGTGAGGGTGAATTCGGTGGCGACTCTGGTGGCGCAGGCAGTGGCGGATTTTCTGCTTCGACCTCGGGACGGGGGGGTGGCCAGAGCAAGTTAAAGACGAAGGGTGTAATGATAGCAGCGGCCACAAGGATAACCAGGCCTAAACCCAAAAAGGTTCCTAGGAGCCATTGCAGCACACGCACAACTGGTTTCATGATCTAACGCCCTGTGGGGGGAGGCAGGATTCGTGAGGCAAACCGTGCACGACCGGAGGCTGCCCATTCTTGTAATTGGTGTACCTGTTCGCGAGCTGTCCGTGCCAAGGGGATAATTTCGCTGGCCGCGTGGAGGAGATCTTCGGTGGTAAAGTCGCGGTCTTGGCTAAAGGCAAGGTGCATCGCTTCAATGATACACTGCTCGATTTCAGCCCCGGAAAAGTCAATTGTTTCGTCGGCCAAACGCTCTAGATCATAGTTTTGCAGGCGATCGCGCCGCACCCGACTGAGGTGCACTTCGAAAATGGCTCGCCGTTCATCCACATTGGGCAGCCCCACAAAAAAGATTTCATCAAAGCGCCCCTTGCGCAGCAGTTCCGGGGGCAACCCTTGGACATTATTCGCCGTCGCCACCACAAAAACAGCAGAGGTTTTCTCAGCCAGCCACGTGATAATCGTGCCAAAAACGCGGCTACTGGTACCGCCATCCCCTCGACCATCAATGCCCGCAAAGGCTTTATCCATCTCATCAATCCAGAGGACGCAGGGGGCTAGGGCTTCGGCAATTTGAATCATCTCGCGGGTACGTGCTTCGGATTCCCCCACCAGGCCGCCAAAGAGTCGTCCGACATCCAATCGCAAAAGGGGCAAGTGCCATTGGTGGGCGATCGCCTTGGCTGTCAGGGACTTACCTGTACCCTGAATCCCCACCAGCAGTACCCCACGCGGATAGGGTAACCCATAGCGCCGTGCCCGCTCGGAAAAAGCACCGCCGCGCCGCAGCAACCATTCCTTGAGGTTATCAAGACCACCAATGTCGGCAATCGTTTCTTGGGTGGGGTAAAACTCGAGAATTTGGGTTTGCCGCAGGATCTGCCGTTTCTCCTCCAAGATCAGATCCACATGGCTGCCGTCCAGCACACCGTGGAGAGCAATAATCCGACCAATGACGCGGCGAATCCGCTCTAGGGTCAAGCCCTGACAGGCACGGATCAACTCATCGAGAATAGGTTCTGGGGGAATATTGCCGAGACTTTGGCAGAGCTTCACCAATTCAAGGCGAATTTCCTCCCATTGGGGCAAGGGAAACTCGACAACGGTAATCACATCCCGCAGTTCTGGGGGCAACTGCACCGTCGGAGCAAGCAGGATCAGGTTTTTGGGCTGGGACTTGAGTTGCCGGGCGAGATTGCGCAGTTTGCGAGAGACCGCCACATCCTCAATAAAGCGGTGAAAATCTCGCAGTAAAATCATGGCCGCTGCCGGTGGCGGTAGTTTTTCAACAAATTCAAGGGCACTGAGGGGATTGCGCTTCGCCACCCCCAAATCATTGGGATTGCCCTGATACCCCTCGACAAAATCCCAAATATAGATAGGGCGCTGATTCAGGCGATCGCTAATTGTGTGCAACGTCGCCTCAAGGCGTTCTTCCTCTGTTGTGGCCACATACAACAGGGGATAGCGTGCCCGCAGCAACAGTTCAAGGTCGGACTGAGCACTCACGGCGATGGTTCCGAACGCTCCAGAGCGGATTGTAGTTGCGCTAGCATTGCCCAGCGGTGATCAATGGAGGGGTCCGCAGGGGCGGGGGGGTGAATGCCGCCACAATTGGGATCGCAGTACTTGGGGTAGGGCAGGGCAAGGCACAGTTGCTGGTAGAGCCAGTCTGCCAGATCAAGGCGACCGCTCGCCGGCAAGGTTTCCACAAGATCATCGTCGGGTTGACTGGCTGGGGTTTCCGCTAGCCAAATGAGTTCCGTGGTCGTACACTCAAGGCGGTGGTTATAGTACTGCAAACAGCGATCGCAAGAGAGGGTGACAATTGTCTGCACACTGGCACGCAGTTCTAAGTAGGTGTGGCGGTGACTGGCAGTCACAATCCCTTGCACGGGAGTCAGCGTTGCCAAGTCTGGAAAATCAGTATCCACCCGCCACTCATAGGTCTGGGCGGGCAGCCGCAGCAGTTCAGGAATGCTTAGCCAGTGGGCATGGGTCACGCTAGGTTCCTTGACTCATGTCGTAGAGTTCTTTCAGGAAACAGAAGCACTGCTCAGCCGTCATTGACGTAGGCTGAAACGTTGCTGCTGGAGAGTATTTTAACCGCAGGTGCCGAATTCTATCGCTGTCCATCTCGCCCAACTGCACCAAACGCATTGACCAATTGATAAAGGTGCGCTCTTCGATCGCCTTAAATTCAATAATTTCAGCACTGTGGTGGCGGGGATCTTTGAGGATGCGGGCGTAGGTTTCACTGATTTTCTGGCGATCGCCCTCAAGGGCTTGCAGAAACATGCCATTGCCGTAGCACAGCATTCCTGTAATGCCATCGCGGACATTGTTCACCTCTGACTTGGCCATAATATCCCGCAGGTCTGGGTAGGATAGACCATCCGTGGCACAACTGAGATAGAGCAAGCGATGTAATCTCATGGGTCTTCGGTTCTCGATCGAACACAACCAAGTTTTACTATCCCATGAAAGGGAACCTTGCTAAAGACGACTCCCGTGATCTTTAACTTTAAGTTTCGCGAACGCCTCTGACCACCGCGCTAGTGCCAGCACTCGATTTGACAAATCTTGACAAATCCGGCAAACGTAACCTTAACTCCGTGACGTTCAAACATAGCAGCAACATCTTTTATTCTTTGGGAATTATCATCCTCCGGTGAGAACATATCAAAAGTGTCTAAAATCGCCCATTCACGGCGTTTTTGCTAATCAACAGTACTAGGAATAGTCCGCAGATCAACAATTGGTAAAAATCAAGTCAGTACACCTAGTTTAACTTTCACTAAAAAATCAAATAACGTGATTAAACCATCGATATTCTTTTCCATTGTATTCAAAAGAGCTTGGTGTGACATCTTTTTTGTCAAGAGTCTCAAGAGTCTTAAAAGGTATTTTGCGTGTATTTTATCCAAAAACCTTTAATCAGATAGAAATCAACCACAATCTCAGCACCGATTTTTGCGTATTTAATGAGATTTTTTACAGATTCTTCAAAGTCAGGTGTGGGTTGTAGGACACCAAAGCAAAACACCTTATCGAAAGAGGCCTCGGGCGAAGGAATGTCATAGATGCTCGCCTGAAATAGGTGTAATCTTCCACCCGCAATATCAGAATTATTTTGCCAATTTGCCTCAACTGCCTCTGAATAATCAAAACTCCAAAGATAAGCAGACGTTTTTTCGAGGATAACCCGTGTAAATCTACCTGCACCAGAACCGGCTTCTAAAATACTTTTGCCAGCAAGCTCCTCAGGCTGCTAGTTTGTTGTTGTAAGGAATCGAGTTTCAGATTGTTTTTTGATTTGTATCATCTATTTATGTTTTTGAAAACTAATTCCATTGTAGACCAAAACTTTGGGCGTAATCTACGAATCTAGGAATCTGATTAACAATTGGGTAAACAGAACCCGTCTCACTATAGTACACAGTATCATTCTTCCTGAGTGGTACTTTCGTCTTGGGATCAACGTAATGAATGGCGATAGTCATTGATCAACTCCTCAGAAAGATGTTTTTTAGGGGATTGATATAAAATTCCCCTGTGTGAAATAGGCTGTACAGTCGCAGGCCATAGTAGCCAAGATAAATCACCCCCAGCCACCACCAGTTTTGAATGCGTTCATTGATGTAGCGAAAAGGGGTGTGCTGCAATCGCCGCCCGGTTCTTAGTTCAATGGCCATCAATACAGCAACTACTGTAAATACTAGAAAGAGCACAGGGCCAAAGAGATGCATTCTCAGGGCCTCTTCAACGTTGCCGCGAGCGATCGCCATAAAGGAGCGAGTCAGGCCACACCCCGGACAGGGAATGCCCGTTGTTGCCCGAAAGGGACACAGTAAAAAAGGTGGCGTCCCCGTATGGTTAAAGAGTGCCGCTCCCACTAAAGGTGCTGTGGTCAGTCCCAAAAAGCCCCAGCGGCTCAAGCGTTCCTGCTTGGATAAAACGGCATCAGAGAAGCGCAGCATCGGGTTCCTGAGCATCCACCACTAGTTGCTGCTCCCATTCTGCCGCAAAGGCCGCAAATCGCTCCTCTAAGATCGCCTGCCGTGCTGCTTGGGTAAAGCGAATCAGTTCTGTCACATTATGGATCGAGAGCAAGGTATAGGCCAGTAGCTCCTTAGCACGCACAAGGTGGCTCAAGTAGGCACGGCTAAAGGTAGTACACGTATAGCAGGGACAGGTGGCATCGAGCGGCTGATAATCGCGGCGAAAGCGAGCATTTTTCAGGTTCCAGCGCTGCCCTTGGACAATGGCACAGCCGTGGCGAGCTAGACGGGTAGGAATCACACAATCAAACAGATCGACTCCGGCAGCGATCGCCCGCAACATTTCTAAGTGCGTACCCACGCCCATCAAATAACGTGGCTTATGGGCCGGCAAGAGGGGAGCCGTCACCGCCACAATTTCGTGCATGGCACTGTTGGGTTCACCAACACTCACACCACCAATGGCATAGCCCGGCAGGTCATAGGGCAGCATCGCTGCAGCACATTCTCGCCGCAGGTCGGCATACACCCCCCCCTGAACAATGGCAAAGAGGGCTTGATCCGATCGTTGTTTGGCAGCAATACAGCGCTCTAACCAATGCAGCGTACGTTGCGTCGCTTGAATTACTGTCTCACGGCTAGCAGGGTAGGGGGGGCACTCATCAAAGGCCATGATCACATCTGCCCCCAAGGCCTCTTGAATGGCGATCGCCCGCTCTGGCGACAATTCAATAATCTGACCATCGTGGGGTGAACGAAACACCACCCCCTGATCAGAAATTTGCCGCATTTCGCTGAGACTAAAAACCTGAAACCCCCCCGAATCCGTGAGAATTGGCCTTGACCAGCCCATAAAACGGTGCAGCCCCCCCGCTGCGGCCACGATGTCTTCCCCCGGTTGCAGGTGCAGATGGTAGGTGTTGGCCAAGACCATTTGAGCGCCTGCTGCCTTGAGGTGTTCTGGGGTAAGGGTTTTCACATTCGCCAAAGTACCCACGGGCATAAAACGCGGTGTTGCCACTGCGCCATGGGGGGTGTGAAACAGGCCTGCCCGTGCTTGGGTATGGGCACAGTTCTGCTGGCAGACAAATTCAAACACGCTGCTGGATCCATAAGGAAGGCGTAAGAAATGTTACCAAATGCCTAGACAAATCCACAATCGCTGATCTATGATTAAAACTTGTGACCAAAAACGGATACTGAGTGGGAGCGATCGCCTCAACCCCCTTAAGTCCTTGGTTCCACTGATCCAGGGGTGGCAGCGTGTTCGCAACTTGCAATCATAGCCTTGCCATCTTTACCTGCGCCTGTCCTTGATCAACGATGGATGCGCCCTGAGCGTCATCGTTTTGACCGTGTAACTGCTGGGTCAATCCACCATTCCTAACTGTAGGAATCTGCCGAGGTGTGGCCTCTAGGCTGCCTCTCGCTGCTTTGTTGTGATTCGTATTTTTAAGGAACGCGATCGTGACAGTTGGTATTTTAGGGACAAAGTTGGGCATGACCCAAATCTTTGACGAGGCGGGCCGATCTGTCCCCATTACGGTGGTACAAGCGGGGCCGTGTCCGATCACCCAAATCAAAACCCCCCAAACCGACGGCTACACGGCAATTCAAGTAGCCTACGGCGAAGTGCGGGAGAAGAACTTGAGCCGACCCGAGCGGGGCCACCTCAACAAATCGCAAACGCCCCCCATGCGCCATCTGCGGGAGTTTCGTCTTGAAGATGCCTCTGCCTACCAATTGGGGCAGACCATTACCGTTGATATTTTTAGTCCAGGGCAGCTGGTGGATGTCCACGGCACTAGCATTGGCCGAGGTTTTGCTGGTTATCAAAAACGCCATAATTTCAAGCGCGGTCCAATGGCACACGGCTCCAAAAACCACCGCTTGCCTGGTTCCACTGGGGCAGGGACAACTCCAGGTCGTGTCTTCCCCGGCAAGCGAATGGCTGGTCGCATGGGCAATGCGGCAGTCACCATTCGCAAGTTACAGGTGGTGCGCGTTGATGCTGAGCGCAACTTAATCCTGATTAAAGGGGCACTACCGGGTAAACCGGGGGCATTGGTGAGCATTACCCCCGCCAAGGTTGTCGGTCGCAAATAAGGGCTGGAGAGTAGTTATGGTTGCATGTGTGGTTAAAGACTGGCAGGGTGCCGACAGTGGTGAAGCCACCCTTGATCTGGTCACGGCAAAACCGGAAACCGCCAGTCATATTGTTCATCGCGCCCTTGTGCGGCAGTTGGCCAATGCCCGGCAGGGAACCGCTTCCACCAAAACTCGTGCGGAGGTGCGCGGTGGCGGTCGCAAGCCTTGGCGGCAAAAGGGAACAGGGCGTGCCCGCGCCGGTTCGATCCGTTCTCCCCTTTGGCGGGGTGGCGGTGTGATCTTTGGTCCTAAGCCCCGCGACTATCACCAAAAAATGAATCGTAAGGAGCGGCGGCTTGCCCTGCGCACAGCTCTAATGAGCCGGGTTGAAGACTTGATCGTGGTTCAGGACTTTGCCGAGCATTTGCCGCGTCCCAAAACGAAGGAATTGGTGACGGCGCTGCAACGCTGGGGCATTAAACCAGAGCAAAAAGTGCTGCTACTGGTGGAAGACATTGCCGAAATGGTGGCTCTCTCAGCGCGCAATGTGCCCACCCTGAAATTGCTGCGTGCCGATCAATTGAATGTTTTTGATTTGCTCTATGCCGATCGCATTGTTGCCACCACTGGCGCGATCGCCAAAATTCAGGAGGTGTACGGTGACTAAAGTCCAACCCCGCGCCCTTGCGGATCTCATCAAGCGCCCCATCATCACAGAGAAGGCCACAATTTTACTGGAAAACAATCAATACAGCTTCGATGTGGATCGGCGCGCCACCAAACCGCAAATCAAGGCTGCGATTGAGGAACTCTTTGACGTTAAAGTCACGGCAGTCAATACCTATCATCTGCCCCCCAAAGAGCGCCGTGTGGGTCGGTTTGTGGGTCATCGTTCTCGCTACAAGCGGGCGATCGTCACCCTTGCCCCCGACAGCAAGATCGTTCTCTTCCCTGAAGTTTAACGGAGTAGATCATGGGCATTCGCGTTTACCGACCCTACACCCCTGGCGTTCGCCAAAAAACTGTTTCTGACTTTGCTGAAATTACCACCGACAAGCCCGAAAAGTCGCTGACCCGCGGTTTCAAGCGCGACAAAGGCCGCAACAATCGCGGTGTCATTACCAGTCGGCGGCGGGGTGGTGGCCACAAGCGTCGCTATCGCATTGTTGATTTTCGCCGCAGCAGCAAGCTCAATGTCCCCGCCAAAGTGGCAACTGTGGAGTACGATCCCAACCGCAATGCTCGCATTGCTTTGCTCCACTATCGCGATGGCGAGAAGCGTTACATCATCCATCCTCGGGACTTGACCCCTGGCACGGAGATTATTGCCAGTCCCGATGCCCCTATTGAAGTGGGCAACTCCCTTCCCTTGGGCAAAATTCCCCTGGGTACCAGTGTTCATAATGTGGAAATTACCCCCGGTCGGGGGGCGCAAATGGTGCGAGCTGCCGGCGCGATGGCACAAGTAGTGGCCAAAGAAGGGGATATGGTCACCCTCAAGCTTCCCTCAGGTGAAGTGCGGCTCTTCCGCAAGGAGTGCTATGCCACCATTGGCCAAGTGGGGAATGTTGAAGCCAACAACATCAGCTTGGGGAAAGCGGGTCGCAATCGCTGGAAAGGTCGTCGTCCGAAGGTGCGCGGTTCAGTGATGAACCCGGTGGATCACCCCCACGGTGGTGGTGAAGGGCGCGCCCCCATTGGTCGTCCTGGGCCTGTCACGCCTTGGGGTAAACCCACCCTTGGCTACAAAACTCGCAAGAAGAAAAAACTCAGCGATGCCCTCATTGTGCGCCGTCGCAAAAAGTCTTCCAAGCGGGGTCGCGGTGGTCGTCAGTCTTAGATTTTTGCGGAGAAGTTAGGTTATGGGACGTTCATTAAAAAAAGGCCCCTTTGTGGCGGATCATCTCTTACGCAAGATTGAAGCCCTCAATGAGCGCAATGCCAAGGAAGTAATCAAAACGTGGTCGCGTGCCTCAACGATTGTGCCGGAAATGATTGGCCACACGATCGCCGTCCACAACGGCAAGCAGCACGTGCCCGTGTACATCACTGAGCAGATGGTGGGTCACAAACTGGGGGAATTTGCCCCCACCCGCAACTTCCGCAGTCATGTTAAGGGCGATAAAAAAGCCCGCCATTGATTCTCTTGTTCGCGTCTGGGATAGCCGTCTATGGTTTCTACCTCTTCTCCTACTGCCCGTGCCTGCGCCAAGTATGTCCGCATGTCACCCCACAAGGTGCGGCGGGTACTGGATCAACTGCGGGGTCGCACCTACCGCGATGCCCTGATTATGCTGCGCTTTATGCCCTATCGTGCCTGTGAGCCAATTACAAAGGTCTTGCGATCGGCGGCAGCCAATGCCACCCACAACTTGGGCTTGGATCCCGCCACCTTGGTGATTAGTCAGGCCTATGCCGATCAAGGGCCTTGCCTGAAGCGGTTCCGCCCTCGCGCCCAAGGCCGCGCTTACCAAATTCGCAAGCCCACCTGCCACATCACAATTGCTGTGGCGCCCCAAAACACTGCTGACGAATCGTAGAAGGATACCACCGTGGGACAGAAGATTCACCCAATTGGCTTTCGCCTCGGCATTACACAAGAACATCGCTCCCGCTGGTACGCCGATAGCGATCGCTATCCCGAGCTATTGCAGGAGGATCACCGCATCCGCACGTTTATCAACAAGCAACTGGCCAACGCTGGCATTGCTGAAGTGCGCATTGAGCGCAAAGCGGATCAAGTGGAGTTGCAAATTCGCACTGCCCGTCCTGGCGTCGTCGTTGGCAAAGGTGGCCAAGGGATTGAGGAACTGCGCAAGCAACTGCGGCAGATACTCCCTAGCAACCGCACGATTAAAGTAAACGTGGTGGAAGTCAACCGCGTGGATGCTGAGGCTAGCCTCTTGGCGGAATACATCACCCAGCAACTAGAGCGACGGGTGGCCTTCCGCCGCGCCGTGCGCCAAGCCATTCAGCGGGCACAGCGAGCAGGCATTGAGGGGATCAAAGTCCAAGTGGCAGGTCGCCTGAATGGGGCAGAAATCGCTCGTACTGAGTGGACACGGGAAGGTCGCGTTCCCCTCCATACCCTACGGGCAGACATTGACTATGCCTACCGCACCGCCCGCACGATCTACGGCATTTTGGGCGTGAAAGTGTGGATCTTCAAAGGTGAGGTACTGCCGGGACAAACCGAGGCCGTAACACGGGAACCCAGTCGCCGCAGTCCCCAACGCCGTCTACCCCAATTTGAAAATCGCTCTAACTAACAGGGAAGCCAGCGATGTTAAGTCCAAAGCGTACAAAATTTCGCAAACAGCAGCGGGGTCGCATGACGGGGGTTGCCAGTCGCGGTAACTCCATCCATTTTGGCGACTATGCCCTTCAAGCCCTTGAACCCGCTTGGATCACCTCACGGCAAATTGAGGCCGGGCGTCGTGCCATGACCCGCTATATCCGCCGCGGTGGCAAAATTTGGATTCGCATTTTCCCCGATAAGCCCGTGACGATGCGGCCTGCCGAAACGCGGATGGGGTCAGGAAAAGGTTCACCGGAATACTGGGTGGCGGTGGTCAAACCCGGTCGCATTATGTATGAAATTGCCGGTGTGCCGGAGGCGGTTGCCCGCGAAGCCATGCGCCTTGCTGCCTACAAAATGCCGATCAAGACCCGTTTTCTGGTGCGCAATCAAGAAGAGGAACAACAGGAGGGTTAAGAATGGCACTGACAAAAATGAAAGACTTGCGGGAACTGAGTGATCAAGAAGTCAGCGATCGCATTGCCGCGATTAAGAAACAACTCTTTGATCTCCGCTTCAAAAAAGCCACCCGCCAAGAGGTCAAGCCCCATCAATTTAAGCATCTCCGCCACGAGTTGGCACAGCTTTTAACCCTTGAGAATGAACGTCGCCGCAGTGGAGGCCAAGACTAATGGCAGTTAAAGAACGTGTTGGCGTTGTCGTCAGCGACAAAATGCAAAAAACCGTTGTCGTTGCTGTCGAAAACCGCGCCCCCCATCCCAAGTACGGCAAAATTGTCGTCAAAACCCGCCGCTACAAAGCCCATGATGAAAACAACGAAGCCAAAGTGGGCGATCGCGTGCGCATTCGGGAAACCCGTCCCCTGAGTCGCACTAAGCGTTGGGTCATTGCCGAGATTCTCAGTCCTCGCACTGCCTAAGGAGAGCCAGCCATGATTCAACAGGAAACCTATCTCAACGTTGCCGACAATAGCGGCGCCAAAAAGCTCCTCTGCATCCGTGTGCTCGGCGGCGGTAACCGTCGCTACGGCAGCGTGGGCGATGTAATCATTGCCACCGTCAAAGATGCTACCCCCAATATGGCAGTGAAAAAATCCGATGTGGTTCGCGCTGTCATTGTGCGCACCCGCAAAACCATCCGCCGTGAAAGTGGCATGAGCATTCGCTTTGATGACAACGCCGCTGTCTTGATTAACCAGGAGGGCAACCCTCGCGGCACCCGTGTCTTTGGTCCTGTGGCTCGTGAGCTGCGGGATAAAAACTTCACGAAAATTGTTTCATTGGCACCGGAGGTACTCTAATGGCGGCCAAGAAAGCAAATAAAAAGCCTATGCGCTATCGCATGCACGTGAAAAAAGGGGACACGGTTCAAGTCATCGCTGGCAGCGACAAAGCCAAAGTCGGTGAAGTCCTCGCCGTTTTCCCCAAGACCAGTCAGGTGATTGTCAAAGGGGTGAACCTGAAAACCAAACACGTCAAGCCCCGCCAAGAGGGAGAATCTGGGCAAATTATCACCAAGGAAGCCCCGATTCACAGTTGTAAGGTGATGCTCTACTCCACCAAGCAAAACGTGGCCAGCCGCATCTGCTACACCTACACCGAAGATGGCCGTAAGGTACGGATGCTTAAGAAAACTGGCGAAATCATTGATTAGGTCTAACCCGCTTTCCCCTCTCTGACCCAGCCCAGAGAATGCCCCTAGGAGAAGCCCCATGTCCCAACGCCTCAAAGATCACTACAACAAAACCGTTGTGCCGCAGCTTATGCAGCAATTCCAGTACAAAAACATCCACCAAGTGCCCAAGATTGTCAAAGTGACTGTCAACCGGGGTCTCGGTGAAGCGGCGCAAAATGCCAAAGCCCTTGAAGCCACACTGGCAGAAATTGCCACGATTACAGGCCAAAAGCCCGTAGTTACCCGCGCCAAGAAGGCGATCGCTGGCTTCAAAATCCGCAAAGGCATGCCCGTGGGGGTTGCGGTGACGCTGCGTTCCGATCGCATGTATGCCTTTTTGGATCGCTTGATTAACTTGGCACTGCCACGGATTCGTGACTTTCGCGGTGTTAACCCCAAAAGCTTTGATGGCCGGGGCAACTACACCCTAGGTTTGCGCGAGCAACTGATTTTCCCCGAAGTCAACTACGACGACATTGATCAAATTCGCGGCATGGATGTCTCAATCATCACCACTGCCAATACTGATGAAGAAGGACGCGCCCTGCTCAAAGCAATGGGCATGCCGTTCCGTGAGAACTAACGCCGGAGGCAGATTTTAAGGAGCAACTATGGCAGTAAATGACACGATTGGCGATATGCTAACTCGCATCCGCAACGCAAACCTTGCGCGTCATCAAACCACCACCATTCCAGCCACACGCATGACTCGCAGTATTGCGCAGGTGCTGAAAGCGGAAGGGTTTATTCGCGATTTTGAAGAGCAAGGGGATGGCATCAAACGGCATCTTGTGGTTTCCCTAAAATATCGCGGTAAGCAGCGCCAGCCGATTATTACTGCGCTCAAGCGGGTAAGCAAACCCGGTCTGCGCGTCTATGCCAATTCCCGTGAGTTGCCCCGGGTGCTCGGTGGCATCGGCATTGCCATCATCTCCACCTCTAGCGGTATCATGACCGATCGCGAGGCACGGAAGCAGGGCATTGGCGGCGAAGTACTCTGTTACGTTTGGTAAGCTCGGAGGAAGTCCCACATGTCTCGTATTGGCAAGCGTCCCATCCCCCTGCCCAAAAATGTCACCGTTGCCCTAGACGGGCAGCAGGTCACAGTCAAAGGCCCCAAGGGTCAGCTCAGTCGTGTTTTTCCCCCCGAGGTAAATGTTGCTCAAGAGGGCGAAAGCATTGTTGTCAAGCGCCGCGATGACTCTCGACCCGCTAAAGAACGCCACGGCCTCTGCCGCACGCTGTTGGCCAACATGGTGGAAGGCGTCTCCCAAGGGTTTACGAAAAAGCTGGAGATTCAAGGGGTCGGTTACCGCGCCCAACTCCAAGGCAAAACCCTTGTCCTCAGCACAGGCTACAGCCACCCCGTTGAGATTGTGCCACCCGAGGGCATTACCCTAGAAATTGAGGATAACCAAGGTAAAAAAGTGCAGCAGGGCACGATTGTCCTTGTCAGTGGCATTGACAAAGAACTGGTTGGCAATACCTCTGCCCGTATTCGCGCCGTACGTCCCCCTGAACCCTACAAGGGCAAGGGCATTCGCTATATGGGTGAATTTGTGCGTCGTAAAGTTGGTAAGACAGGGAAGAAATAGATGAAGCAAACTCGTACTGCAGCTCGCCAAAGGCGGCATCAGCGCATTCGCCGCAAAGTCAAAGGTACCAGCGATCGCCCCCGCCTCGCTGTCTTTCGTTCCCATCAGCACATCTATGCCCAGGTGATTGATGACACTCAGCACCATACCCTCGTGGCTGCTTCGAGTGTTGAGCCAGAACTACGGCAAAAGCTGGGCGATGGCAGCACCTGTGCCGCCTCCATCGAAGTGGGGCGACTAATTGCAGAGCGTGCCAAAGCCGCTGGCATTGAGCGCGTTGTCTTTGATCGCGGTGGTAATATCTACCATGGTCGTGTCAAGGCCTTGGCGGATGCCGCCCGTGAAGCTGGACTGGACTTTTAGAGGATGACCCGATGGCAAATCGTCGTAAAAACCCCCGCAAAGTTGAAAAAGAAACCGACTGGCAAGAGCGGGTCGTCCAGATCCGCCGCGTCTCCAAAGTGGTCAAAGGCGGTAAAAAACTGAGCTTCCGCGCCATTGTTGTCGTTGGCAATGAGCGTGGCCAAGTGGGTGTGGGTGTGGGTAAAGCTGCCGATGTCATTGGTGCGGTGCGCAAAGGCGTGGCCGATGGCAAAAAGCACCTCATTGATGTCCCGATCACCAAATCCAACTCTATTCCCCACCCCACCTTTGGTGAAGGCGGTGCTGCCCGTGTCATGATTCGCCCTGCTGCACCGGGAACCGGCGTAATTGCTGGTGGCTCTGTGCGCACCGTTCTGGAGCTGGCAGGGGTACGCAACGTGCTGGCCAAACAACTGGGATCCAGCAACCCCCTCAACAATGCCCGGGCCGCCCTCGAAGCCCTTGCAGCCTTGCGCACCTTCCAAGAAGTTGCCGAGGCGCGGGAAATCCCCATTGAAAACCTCTATAGCAAATAGTTAGGAGTTGTCCATGCGGTTTCAAGATCTGCACCCCCAAGCGGGATCGCGACGGCGCAAACGGCGGATTGGTCGGGGCATTGCCGCAGGTCAAGGGGCAAGTGGTGGCTTTGGGATGCGCGGGCAAAAATCCCGTTCCGGTCGGTCCACCCGTCCCGGCTTTGAAGGTGGTCAAAACCCCCTCTACCGTCGTCTCCCCAAACTCAAGCACTTTCCCCGCGTCAACCGGAAGGTTTACACTACGATCAACGTGGGTCGTCTCAATACCCTACCCGCCAATAGCGTAGTGACGGTTGCGTCCCTCCTTGAAGCTGGCATTCTCACCACCGCCAAATACCCCCTCAAAGTGCTGGGGGATGGTGAGCTCAACGTCAAGCTAGAGGTTCATGCCGCTGCCTTTAGTGGCAGTGCCCGTAGCAAGATTGAAGCCGCTGGTGGGGTATGTGTGGAGACCTCCGTTGCTGCCGACAGTGAATAGAGGAACCCCAATATGATTGTGAATCGCGGCAAGGCACCCACTGCCCAAGAAACCTTTATGCAGATGGCTCAAGCGGCTGGTCTGCGGAGGCGACTCCTGATCACCATTGGACTACTCATCTTGGTACGGCTTGGCATCTATCTACCTATTCCGGGGATTGATCGCGCCGTTTTTGCCCAGAGCGTGCAAGATAATGCCGTGATTCGCTTCCTCGATATCTTTTCAGGCGGTGGCCTCTCTGCCCTTGGGATTTTTGCCCTCGGCATCCTGCCCTATATTAATGCCTCCATCATCATGCAATTGCTGACTGCCGCTCTCCCCTCCTTGGAGCGGCTACAAAAGGATGAGGGGGAAGCCGGCCGCCGCAAAATTTCCCAAATTACTCGCTACGTCGCTGTGGGCTGGGCAGTTCTGCAAAGTTTTGGCATTGCCATTTTTGTGAGTTCAATTCCCGGTGCGGCTTTGCATCCCGGGGCGTGGTTTGTTGCTGAAATTGTCCTTGGTCTGACCGCTGGCTCAATGGTGGTGATGTGGATTTCCGAATTGATTACTGAGCGGGGTGTAGGTAATGGGGCTTCGCTCTTGATCTTTTTGAGCATTGTTGCCTACTTACCTGCCTCGGTGGGTCAGACAATCGCCCTTGCGGAAAGTGGTGGCAATATTGGCGGCATCGTTATTCTGGTGGCCGTCTTTTTGGCCATGATTGTCGGCATTGTCTTTGTGCAAGAGGGCACCCGCCGCATCCCCATTGTTTCGGCACGTCGCCAAGTGGGGCGCAAACTCTACCGCGAGCAAACCAGTTACCTGCCCCTGCGCTTAAACCAAGGGGGGGTGATGCCGATCATTTTTGCTTCAGCAGTACTGATTCTGCCTTCGACCTTAGCGCAGTTTAGCCGCAACGAACTTGTGGCACGATTTGCGAGTTATGTTTCTCCGGCAGGGCCGACACCGTGGCTATACGTGATTTTCTATTTGCTGTTGATTCTCTTCTTTAGCTACTTTTACTCCTCCTTGGTGGTCAACCCTGTGGATATGTCCCAAAACCTGAAAAAAATGGGCGCCAGTATTCCGGGAATCCGACCCGGCAAAGCCACCTCTGATTACCTAGAGCGAGTTCTCAACCGCTTGACATTCCTAGGGGCGATCTTTTTGGGTCTGGTGGCGATTATTCCCACGGCAGTCGAGAGTGCAACCAAAGTAACAACATTTCAAGGGCTGGGGGCGACCTCCCTGTTGATCTTGGTGGGCGTGGCTATTGACACCTCAAAACAAATTCAAACCTATGTGATTTCACAACGTTATGAGGGGATGGTGAAGCAGTAATGCGTTTAATTTTGTTTGGTGGCCCTGGTTCGGGCAAAGGGACGCAGGCAGCAATTCTGACCACGCTCTTAGGGATTCCCCACATTTCCACGGGGGATATTCTGCGGGCAGAGCGAGCTGCGGGCACCCCCCTCGGTCAACAGGCTCAAAGCTACATGGATCGCGGTGAACTGGTACCGGATCAGGTAATTGTGGATATGGTGGCCAATCGCTTGCAACAGCCAGATACGGCTGCGGGTTGGCTTTTGGACGGTTTTCCCCGCAACGTGGCACAAGCAGCGGTCTTTGAGGAGATGCTCAAAAGCATTCATCAAGACTACGATTACTTGCTCTTCTTAGATGTGCCCGCTGCGATTCTCCAGGAACGCGCCCTCAATCGCGCTAAGCAAGCTGTCAACGGTCAGCAGCGCTCCGATGATACTCCTGAAACCATCCTCAAGCGGGTACAGGTCTATGAGCGGGAAACCCTACCGATGATTCAACAGTACATGAGTCATCCCAAGTTTGTGCACATTGATGGAACATGTACGATCGAAGAGGTAACTGCTGCCATTCAAGCACGTATTGGGGAGGTGAACCGTGTCTAAACAGGATGCCATTGAAATTGAAGGGACAGTGACCGAGTCATTGCCCAACGCCATGTTTCGGGTGGATCTGGACAATGGCTTTAATGTCCTTGCCCATATTTCCGGCAAGATTCGCCGCAACTACATCAAAATTTTGCCGGGCGATCGCGTGAAGGTGGAATTGACCCCCTATGACCTGACCAAGGGGCGGATTACCTATCGTCTGCGCAAAAAGTAATTTGATCTTTGTTGGCCACTCTGCTAAAATGTAAAATTTGCGACTAGATGAGCAACTGATATGAAAGTAAGAGCATCGGTACGGCGTATTTGTGAGAAATGCCGCGTTATTCGGCGGCGTGGCCGGGTCATGGTGATCTGCACCAATCCGAAGCACAAGCAGCGCCAAGGGTAACCCACTGTTGTTGCACACATAGGAACTAGATTCATGGCTCGTATTGCTGGTGTTGATTTACCCCGCGACAAACGCATTGAAATTGCCCTCACCTACATCTATGGCATCGGCTTGTCCCGCTCCAAAGAAATCTTGGCAAAAACGGGTGTTAACCCAGATACCCGCACCCGCGATTTGACGGATGCCGATATTGCGGCACTGCGGGCTGCGATTGACGAGTATCAAGTGGAAGGGGATCTGCGCCGCCTCGAGGCCATGAATATTAAGCGGCTCATGGACATTGGTTGCTACCGGGGGCGGCGGCATCGCCTTGGATTGCCGGTTCGTGGTCAGCGCACCCGTACCAATGCTCGCACCCGTCGTGGTGGTCGCCGCACTGTGGCTGGTAAGAAAAAACCCGCTGCTAAGAAATAAGTTTTTCCGCTCCTGCTACCTGATTCACGGTTTGGATAGATTATGGCACCCTCTGCAAAACGCTCTGGCCCTCGTAAGCAAAAGCGCAATGTCCCCAGTGGCGTTGCCCACATTCAGTCCACATTTAACAACACGATTGTCTCAATTACCGACCCCAATGGTGAGGTGATTGCTTGGGCCTCTGCTGGCTCCAGTGGTTTCAAAGGTGCTAAAAAAGGCACACCCTTTGCAGCTCAAACGGCTGCTGATAATGCGGCTCGCCGTGCCATTGATCAGGGGATGCGGCAAATTGAGGTCATGGTGAGCGGTCCCGGCTCCGGTCGCGAGACAGCGATTCGGGCGTTGCAAGCCGCAGGTCTAGAAATTACCCTCATTCGGGATGTGACCCCCATTCCCCACAATGGTTGCCGTCCCCCCAAACGGCGGCGGGTTTAGGTTGGTTTGGGTCACTTGGGAGCACAGCTATGGCATATCAAATTGAATGTTTGGAAACACGGGTTGAGGAAGATCAGGGGCAGTACGGCCAATTTGCGCTGCACCCCCTCGTCCCCGGTCAAGGGATTACGGTGGGGAATGCCCTGCGGCGGGTTCTTCTTGCCAACTTACCCGGTAGTGCCGTGACAGCAGTGCGCATTGCCGGTGTGAATCATGAGTTTTCAACAATTCCCGGTGTGCGCGAAGATGTCATGGACATTTTGTTGCAAATGAAGCAGTTGGTGATTCGCAGCCACACCTCAGAACCCCAAATGGGTCGCCTTTTTGCCCAAGCCCCTGAGAATGAGCCATTGACGGTCACTGCTGGTATGGTGCAACTTGGCTCTGAACTGGAGGTGGTCAACCCCAACCACTATATTGCCACGCTGATGCCGGGGGCAACCTTGGAGATGGAATTCAAGATTGAGCAGGGTCGCGGCTATCGCTCAGTGGAGCGGGTACGGGACGATCGCCTTGCCCTGGACTATCTGCAATTGGATGCGGTCTTTATGCCGGTGCGGCGGGTGAACTACACCGTTGATTCGGTGCGCAGTGCCGGTGCAGAGGGCGATCGCCAGCTCCAAGACTATCTAAAACTGGAAATCTGGACGAATGGCAGCTTGACCCCCCAAGATGCCCTCAATCAGGCGGCAACGATTCTCGTGGATCTCTTTAGCCCCTTGAAGGAAGTGCCCCTGCACACCGCCGAGGCCACCACCACCGATGAGCATGATGAAACGGGACAAATTCCCATTGAGCAACTCAATTTGTCGGTGCGCGCCTACAACTGTCTCAAGCGTGCCCAAGTGAATACGGTCGCTGACCTCCTTGAGTATTCCCAAGAAGAGCTACTGGAGATCAAAAACTTTGGTCAAAAGTCTGCCGAGGAAGTGATCGAAGCACTGCAAAAACACTTGGGAATTACGCTACCACCCCAAAAAGCGGCCCGTAACTAGAGAGATTGAATGAGGTTTGTCTATGCGTCACCAACGTCGGGTTCCCCAGCTAGGACTGCCAGCCGATCAACGAAAAGCACTGCTGCGGGCATTGACCACTGAATTAATTCGCCACGGCCGCATTACCACCACCAAAGCGCGGGCAAAGGCCGTACGCGCAGAGGCGGAGCGCATGATCACCTTGGCAAAGGATGGCTCCTTGGCGGCACGGCGGCGTGCCCTTGGCTATCTCTACGATAAGCAACTGGTGCATGCTCTGTTTGCCCAGGCCCCAGAGCGCTATGGCGATCGCAACGGTGGCTATACCCGCATTATCCGCAGTGTGCGGCGGCGGGGTGATAATGCCGAATTGGCGGTCATTGAACTGGTGTAGCAGGCAATGATGACGGCGATCGCACCTCCTCAGAGCAGCCAACGCTTGGCACTGCTTATTCAGTACCAAGGCACTTATTTCCACGGCTGGCAACGGCAGGTGGGACAGCGCACGGTGCAGGAGGTGATTGAGCAGGCGATCGCCAGCGTTGTCAATCATCCCGTCTCTGTTGTTGCAGCAGGTCGCACCGATACAGGGGTTCATGCCGCTGGTCAAGTGGCTCATGTCACGGTCAACTCGCCCATTCCTGTTCATCGTTGGCCGGGGATTCTCAATGCTCGGTTGCCCGCCGATGTGGTGATTCGTGCGGCGGCGGTGGTGCCCGATCAGTGGCATGCCCGTTTCTCGGCGCTGTGGCGTCGCTATCGCTATACCCTCTATACCGATCCCTGCCCCAATATCTTTCTGCGCCCTTGGACATGGCACTACTACTATGCCCCCTTGGATGTGGAAAAAATGGCAGCAGTGCTTCAGCCATTGTTGGGGCGACATCACCTCAGCGCCTTTCACCGGTCTGGCTCCAATCGTGCCCATTCCTGGGTGGAGGTGCAGGCGGTGAGCTGCCAGCGGCGCGGTGCCCTTGTGGAAATTGAGGTGCAAGCTTCGGGGTTTCTCTACGGCATGATGCGCCTGTTAGTGGGACTCTTGGTACAGGTGGGGCAAGGCCAGCGATCGCCCGCCAGTTTTACGGAAATTTGGCAGCAGGAGCAACGCCACCTTGTCAAGTATGCAGCCCCCCCTACGGGTCTTTGTCTATTGGCGGTGGGTTATCCTGAATCGCCTTTCCCCCTTGCCCTGTGCACTGAAGCGATGCCCCAGTTTCAGTTAGCCTCCATTACCCCTGAATTGTCCATTGCATAGAACCATGGAGTTTGTGATGACCAGTACCATAAAGACACCACTGCCCGCCGTGGATGACCTTGTGCCTCAGTGGTATGTCATTGATGCCGCTGATCAACGGTTGGGTCGGCTAGCTGCAGAAATTGCCCGCATTCTCAGGGGCAAAAACAAAGCCATTTACACCCCCCACATGGACACGGGTGACTTTGTGATTGTCATCAATGCCGAGAAAGTCAGCGTCACCGGCAGAAAACGCTCCCAAAAACTCTACCGTCGTCACTCGGGACGCCCCGGCGGCATGAAAATTGAAACCTTTGATCAACTGCAAGCCCGCATTCCCGAGCGAATTATTGAGCACGCCGTCAAAGGGATGCTGCCGAAAAATTCCCTTGGCCGTAAACTCTTTACCAAGCTGAAAGTTTATGCTGGGCCAGAGCATCCCCATCAAGCGCAAAAACCCCAGCCTTTGACCATTAACACGATTCCGGGAGCCTAATGATGCAGATTGCTGATCAGTCTAAGCGGGTAGTTTACTTGGGAACCGGTCGCCGTAAGTCGGCGGTGGCACGGGTACGCCTGATCCCTGGTAGCGGTCAACTCTTGATCAATGGCCGCAATGGGGCTGACTACCTGCAAAACAACCCCACCTATCTCAACTTGGTGAAGGCCCCCCTTGAAACCCTTGGCCTAGAAAGTAGCTACGATATTTATGTCAATGCCACGGGGGGTGGTCTGACGGGGCAAGCGGATGCCATTCGTTTAGGGATTGCCCGCGCCCTGTGTCAACTGGACATCGAAAACCGCAAGCCTCTGAAAACGGAAGGCTATCTCACCCGCGATCCCCGTGCCAAGGAGCGGCGTAAATACGGTCTGCGCAAAGCTCGCAAAGCCCCCCAATACTCAAAACGCTAAGATTTCTGTTTTTTCCTTCTCGTTTATGGTGAAACTCCTATGCCAAAACCCAACATCCATCCCCAGTGGTATCCCGAAGCCAAAGTCTATTGCGATGGTGAAGTGGTCATGATCGTTGGTTCCACGAAACCGGAACTGCACGTGGATATCTGGTCAGGCAACCACCCCTTCTTCACAGGCACCCAGAAAATTGTCGATGCTGAAGGGCGGGTGGAACGCTTCCGCCGCAAATATAGCAGTACCAAAGCCCAGCAAACTGCTAAGGGGAAAAAAGCCGCCGCTAAACCTGCACCCAAAGCCAACAAAAAGAGCTAAGCGCTCTCCATGTCCCCCTTTTTTCAGCCGGCTGAGTGGCTGCCTCATCGCGCCTGTTGGTTAGCTTTCCCCAGTCACGAGGATTTGTGGGGTGAGTTATTACCGCAGGTGCGTTTAGAATTTGCCGCGCTGTGTCGCGCGATCGCTGACCCTGATCCCGTAACAGGGCAATGTCGGGGGGAGCAACTGAAAATTCTGGTGCTGGATGAGGCGGGAGAAGCCACCGCCCGTTCTTACCTTGGGGATCTGAATCCAGAGTTTTATCAACTCCCCTTTGGTGACATTTGGCTGCGGGATACAGCGCCTGTGGGCTTAATCAATGAGGTGGGGGAGCGCCGACTCCTCTGTTTGCCTTTTAATGGTTGGGGCAAGAAGTATCAACTCCCCGGCGATAGTGACTTGGCCGTGCGCCTTGCTATAGCCATCGGCGTCCCCTATGGGGCAGTGCCGTTATTCTTGGAGGGGGGGGCGATCGAAGTAGATGGCGAAGGAACCTGCCTCACCACCCGCCAGTGCCTCCTTGACCCGAACCGCAATCCCTATTTAGACAGCAAAGAAGTAGAAGCCCGCCTCAAGACCGCCCTTGGCGTGAGCAAAATCCTCTGGATTGAATCGGGACTGGCCAACGATCACACTGATGGTCACATCGATACGCTGGTGCGTTTTGTGGCTCCGGCAACCGTGGTTTGTATGTTGCCCGACAGCCCTGAGGATCCGAACTACGATGTCCTGTTGACGATTTATGAGCAGTTGCAAACGCTAACGGATGCAAAGGGGCGCTCCCTAGAGGTAATCCCAGTGCCTTCGCCGGGGCGGGTGACGAGTCGAGAGGGGGAGATTTTACCCGCTAGCTATGTCAATTTTTATATCGCCAATACCACTGTTGTCGTCCCCACCTATGGTGTCGAAGCGGATGCCAAAGCCGTTGAGGCGATCGCCCAGCTCTTTCCCCGTCGCAAAACCGTTGGCCTTCCCGCACGGACAATTTTAGAAGGGGGAGGCGCCTTCCATTGCATTACTCAACAGGAACTATGAGAACATTGACCATTGCTGCCATTCAAGCTCAACTGACCGACGATGTTGAGACTAATATTCTGCACCTCAGTGATCTAGTGCGGCAGGCGCATCGGCAGGGGGCACAGGTCATTGTCCTGCCCGAGCTATTTGAGGGTCACTATTTTTGTAAGGAAGAGCGGGAGATTCACTTTCAGCGGGCACACCCCGTGAAAAACCACCCAACAATTGCCCACTTTGAGGCTTTGGCGCGGGAACTGGAGGTGGTGATTCCCGTGTCCTTTTTTGAAAAGGCGGGCACCGTCTATTACAACAGTGTGGCCATGATTGATGCGGGGGGCGTCAACCTCGGTGTCTATCGCAAGAGTCATATTCCCGATGGCCCCGGCTATGAGGAAAAGTTTTACTTCCGCCCCGGAAATACAGGCTTTCGAGTCTGGCGTACCCGCTACGGCAAAATCGGTGTCGGCATCTGTTGGGATCAGTGGTTTCCAGAGGCTGCACGGGTAATGACCCTCATGGGGGCAGAAGTGCTCGTGTATCCCACTGCCATTGGTAGTGAACCCCAGGATCCCACACTGGACACCAAAGACCCTTGGCAGCGGGTGATGGTTGGCCATGCCGTGGCAAATGTGATTCCGGTGGTGGCAGCGAACCGTGTGGGTGATGAGGGGGGGCAAGTATTTTATGGCAGTTCATTTATTACCAATCCAAGGGGAGATCTGGTGGCCGAGGCTGATCGCACCCAAGAAGCAGTGCTTATTCATAAATTTGATTTAGAGGAAATTGAGCGCCTACGGGCGGCCTATGGCTTCTTTCGCGATCGCCGACCCGGACTCTACAAGGCCCTGTTGACTGCGGATGGTGATATTTAACCTATGGCTCGATTATCATTGGCGTAGGTTGTTCTTAAATACTTGTGAGTGGTGCAGCTACATTTACAACCCTTGAAATTTTTGGTCGCATCCCCACTCGGTAGTTTGTGCCTGCGGGCATCGACAGCGATACAAGTGTGGTGACACTGGAATACTAAGAAACCGTAAAGCGATTGGTTTCCTCACGGATTTGCTCAAAAGAAATCTCCTGAGCTGTACCCGCAAAGGGATGATCCGCAGTTAAAAAGAGAAGGCAGTGACACTCCCGCCGTTCGCGCATGGGCACACAGGGGCAGTTCCAGTAGGCTGCTGCTACCTCTGCTTCTTTATCCTCATAGTGGCGGCAGGGACACAGGGGAGAGCCGTAGTCGTCCTTATGTTTGGCTAATCCTTCGAGAACAACCGCCGTTGTCCCTAAATCTGAGCAAAAGTAGGTTCCTGTGCGCTTGGCATAGGTTTCCGCAAACTTGCGCATGGCTTCAAGATTTTTGTCGGAGGCCTGTTGCGGTTTATAGGTGCTACTCATGGCAAAATTTGCGACACGAAACTTCTTTCAGTTTAGCGGAAGGCGATCGCTAGATTGGCGTTGACTGGATTAAAAGATCCAGGGTGCTGGAGTTGAACCAGCCTATGGCGAATTATGAGTTCGCTGCCTCATCCGCTCGGCCAACCCTGGGTAGGTGATTATTAATATACAGCCCTTTTCACAAGGTTCGAACACACCCAACAGTGGGAAACCTAGAGTGGGCTAGCATTTGATTCCCTGATTTGCCCCCCATAATTCAGAGGTTTTCAAAGGTGTTGCAGTTAGCGCTCTCCCCATGCAGGGGTTACTCGGAGGTTTTGCCATGAAGCCAATTTATTTAGATGGACTGGCCACCACACCCGTTGATCCGCAAGTGCTAGCCGCAATGTTGCCCTATTTTAGCGATCGCCCCGGCAATGCCAGTAATCGTGCCCATGCCTACGGTTGGGAGGCAGCCGCCGCCATTGATCTTGCCCGTGAAACGATTGCCGCAGCCATCCATGCCCATCCTGAAGAAATCATTTTCACCAGTGGTGCTACTGAAGCAGACAACTTGGCGATCAAGGGGGTGGCTGAAGCCTACTACAGTCGCGGTCGCCATATCATTACCGTGCAGACGGAGCACAATGCGGTGCTCGCTCCCTGTCGCTATTTAGAGTCCCTTGGCTTTCAGGTGACCTATCTGGGGGTGGATGAGAAAGGGTTCATTGATCTAGCTGAGTTAGAGCAAGCCTTTACCCATGAGACCATCTTAGTGTCCGTGATGGCCGCCAATAATGAAATTGGGGTGCTCCAACCCTTGGCCGAGATTGGTCGCCGCTGTCGCGATCGCGGGGTACTCTTCCACACCGATGCCGCTCAAGCCTTGGGCAAAATTCCCTTGGATGTTCAGGCGCTTCAGGTGGATCTCATGTCCCTCACTGCCCATAAACTCTACGGGCCAAAGGGCATTGGTGTCCTCTATGTGCGGCGCGATCGCCCCCGAGTGCAACTGGCACCTCAACTCCACGGCGGTCATCAAGAACAGGGCTGGCGATCAGGCACTTTGGCCACTCCCCTGATTGTCGGCTTTGGCACGGCGGTACAACTGGCTCAGGAACGGCAAGGCACCGATATTCCCCATCTATGGCGTCTTAAAGAACGGCTGTGGCAGGGGTTGGCCTCCCTTGGGGAGATTTATCTCAATGGGGATTGGCAGCAGAGTTTGCCCAACTGTCTCAATGTCAGTATTGGTGGAGTTGAGGGTAATACCCTCCTGCGTTCCATTTATCCCCACGTTGCCCTCTCAACAGGGGCAGCCTGTAGTAGCGAAAAACCAACTCCTTCCCATGTCCTCCTCGCCTTGGGGCGATCGCCCGCCCTTGCCCGTGCCTCGCTGCGCTTTGGCCTATTGCGCACCACTACAGAGACAGAGGTTGATTTTGCCCTTCAGCAGATTTGCGATAGCATTCAGGAACTCCGACAGCCGCGATAAATGGCTTTGTTACATGTTGTTAACAGCTATAGTTTCTTGACATAAATTTACAATGTCCTCAAATGTCCATAATGTCATGACTTTCGTGATCTAAATCACATCTAAAAGCGCTTTTCCGTGAAATTACGCATGATCCCCAAGTTACGAAGTTCGTAGAATAATAATGTAAGGTTAATCAATCCTTTACGAGCAGTTATATCCCCTGCTGATCCCCCACAAAATTTGCCCATGGGTGGAAGTGGACAGTGGGAATCAATTCAAATCAATTCATAAGATGCCGATAGAGTAGTTGGGGGAACACAACATGACAAAATTATTGCCTGTTACTGCCTACACCATTCGCCGTCTGTTGCGACAGTACCAAGGACAGCTTAAATCCGTGGCGGTGGAAGGGGCTTGCTTAGTGGCCGATCCCGAAGCAGACTTGAATGCGGTGCTCGAGAGTCTCTATTTGGATGAAGAAGAAGTCCGCACCCAAGTGGCTGAAATTGAGAAGCTGATGATGACCCATCAACTGCTGTTGAAAGCAGGGGCAAAAGCGCAAGCAGCAGCCATTGAAGATCAAATCCTCTGGATTTTTGGCCTGAAGCGGATCAAGAATCAAGCTGGCCAAGAGGCAGCCCCTGCAATGCCGGTTATGATGGCCGTGGGGATTTAGGGACCCGCAAAAATGGCTTCTTCCACCTCGGCACGGGGGCAGGAGTACTTAAAAGCACGCTGAATCACACTGCCCTCAAGGCGATCGTGATAGACCACCTGTAGTTCTTCAATATCCAAGCAAATCCGAGCTGACCACTGGGGACACTCTAACTCCCAACAGTGGATATCCGTTTCGTCTCGCACACAGCCCTTTTGCTGTAGCCATGCTTCAATTTGCGGCAGGGCATGGTTGTAGAGGGGGGTTTGGGGGTTAGGCAGCGTATTCATCCAAGTTCTGAGATGCGACTGACAATTTGCAAGATCCATTCTTGCCCCTGTTGGGACAAACCGACAATCACCGCCAGAACCAGACAGCCGACAAAGGTGACCCCCAAGATAAACAGAGCAAATAGCTCCCCCGGCGAGAGGGGGCGATCGTCGGGTGGCACAGCAGTAGAACGCACAGACCCCTGAGATCGAGAAGAGGCACCTATCCCTGTCGTGCTTGACTGTTTTGACTGCGCCCGCAGGCGTAATTGCAAGTCATACCACTGCCGTTGTTCTGGGTTGGTCAGCACTGCATAGGCCTCATTGAGGCGATGGAACTCTTCGCGGGCGATCGCCACCGGCAACGTCGTCGTATCAGGATGGTAGAGCTTACTCTTTTCCCGATAGGCACGGCGAATCTCCGCCAACGAGGCTGTGGGTGCCACCTCGAGAATGTCATAGTGGGTTCGCGACGGGGACAGATGTGCCATGGCAAGGCTTACTTGACCAGATCGAAGATCTTGAACATGGGCAGGTACATCGCCACCAGAATTGACCCTACCATACCCCCTAGCACCGCAATCATCAAGGGTTCCATCACACTTGTCAGGGACTTCACTGCCTGTTCCACTTCATCTTCATAGAAGTCGGCCACCTTCATTAGCATCTTATCCAGTTCCCCTGTCTCTTCGCCCACGTTAATCATCTGGGTCGCCAGAACTGGAAACACCCGTTCCTGTTGCAGGGCCAGACTGAGCATTCCCCCTGTCTGGACTTCCTTCGCAGCACGGTCAATGGCATTGGAGATCACTTGGTTACCCGCTGTAGCACTGACAATCTCAAGGGAGCGCAAAATCGGCACCCCTGAACGGGACAGCGAACCAAACGTGCGGCAGAACCGTGCCACCGCTGTTTTTTCCACCAAATCGCCAAAGAGGGGTAGCTTCAACAGCAAGCCATCAATCATCAGCCGACCAGCCGGAGTCTTGTAATAAAAGCGAATCCCCAATACCAAGCCCACCACACAGATAATCAACAACGCCATATACTGAGGCGTGCGCAGGAATTCACTAAGCGCCACCATCATGGCCGTAAAGGCGGGCAATTCCCCCCCCAACTGTTTGAAAATACCCTCAAACACAGGAATGAGGAAAATCACCATCCCTAAGAAAATGCCCACCGCTAGCAGACCCACCACCACGGGATAGGTCAGAGCGGACTTGATTTGGTTATTGAGGCGGGCTTGATCCTCCAGCAACTTCGAGAGACGGTTGAGCACCTCATCGAGCACCCCCCCCGTTTCCCCCGCTTGGATCATGGCCACAAACAGATTATCAAAGGCCTCTGGATGGGGGCGCATGGCATCAGCTAGGCTACTTCCCTGCTGAATATCATTGTTGACAGCCATGAGGATTTTTTTCAGTTTCGGGTTGGTACATTGATCCGCCAATACACCGATCCCGCGCACCAAGGCCACGCCTGCATTCACCAGTGCCGCAAACTGCCGGGCAAAAATTGCCCGATCCTTCACCGTAATTTTCGAGAGGAAGCTGAGGTCGAGGTCTGACTTGAGGGTGAGTTTTTTGGCCTCCTTGACCTCTAGAACCTGTACCCCTTGCAATTGCAAGGCCATGCGTGCTTCCCGTGGTGTCGAAGCTTCCTCGCGGACGGTCTTGTACTTGCCTTGGGCATCCCGTATCCGCACTTCATAGGTTGCCATGACTCAATACCCCTTCTCTTTATCAATAATTGCTAACTAGCGTGCTGCTGCCGCAGATGTACCCGTACCAATAAGACGTTGCAGCTCGTCCTGACGCGAGGACTTGGCCATTGCTGCTTCATAGGTGATGATGCCCGCACGATAATAATCCGCCAAGACTTTTTCGAGGGTTTGCATCCCTAGCTTGCCCCCCGTTTGAATTGCCGAATAAATCTGCGAGGTCTTGCCTTCGCGAATCAGGTTGGAGATAGCAGGGGTCACCACCATGATCTCTTGCGCCATAATCCGCCCAAATTCACCGGGCTTGGGATTTTTCTTAGGAACCAGCGTTTGGCTAAAGACGGCCACCAACGAGTTGGACAACTGGACGCGAATTTGCTGCTGCTGCTCTGGCGGGAACACATCCACCATACGGTCAACGGTTTGCGCCGCTGAACTGGTGTGCAACGTACCAAAGACCAAGTGACCGGTTTCCGCTGCTGAGATGGCAAGCTGAATTGTTTCCAAGTCACGCATCTCACCCACAAGGATAATATCGGGGTCTTCCCGCAGCGCTGCCCGCAGGGCATTGGCAAAACTCTTGGTATCTTCCCCCACCTGCCGTTGGTGGATCAGGCTCTTGATGGGTTCATAGACAAACTCAATGGGGTCTTCAATCGTCAGGATATGCTCAGCGCGGGTTCTGTTGATCAAGTCAATCATCGCCGCCAAGGTTGTGGTTTTCCCTGATCCCGTGGGCCCGGTCACCAGAATCAAGCCCCGTGGCCGCTCACTCATTTCGCGGACAATGTTGGGCAATCCCAACTGCTCAAACGTCGGAATTTTGGAACTCAAAGCGCGCAAGCAAGCAGCATAGGTACCCCGATCCTTATAGACATTGACGCGGAACCGTGCTAACCCTCGCACCCCATAGGAGCAGTCCAACTCCCAGTTTTGCTCTAGGTGCTTGCGTTGGGTATTGTTGAGCATGCTGAAGATCAGGCGCTGGCATTGCTCTGGGGTGAGTGGCTCATAGTCTGTCGGCGTTAATTTGCCGCTAATGCGAATGTAGGGGGGTATGCCAGCGGAGATATGCAAATCAGAGCCACCATTGGCCACCACTTGCTCCATTAGGTCTTCAATCATTAGCTCCATAGGGTCTTCCTCGTCTAAGCAGTTTGGTCAACAACACGAAAGTTCATCACTGACATTAATAATCTTGTTAATCCACAAAGCGGGGTGTCATGCAATAGGGGCATTCTAACCATTCGGGCTGGGCCTCGGCACCGCAGGTACGGCAGGTTAAAGAACTCTTACGTTTGGCCTTGAGTTCTGATTCGAGACCCGTGTCCGTAAAGGTGACGCGCTCTACTTCCTCGAGGGTGGTGACGCCTTCTTTGACAAGGTTCAGGCTATAGGCCAACAGGGTTTTCATGCCCTCTTCAACGGCCGCTTCCTTGATCCGCTCCGTGGGGGCACCCTCAGTAATCAGGCTTTGGAGGCGCTCCGTCACCCGCATAATTTCATAGACCCCACAGCGCCCTTTGTAGCCAACACCGCCACACTTGCTGCAAATCGGCTGGCCACTGGCTTTGGCAGCTTGAATCTGCTCGGGTGTGAGTTTATTGGCTTTGTAGAAGGTCAGGTTGACATCTTTGGAGGCGGACAAGCCAAAGCGTGCCAGTTCCTCACGGGTGGGCGTATAGGGAATGCGACACTCACTGCATACTCGCCGCATGAGTCGCTGAGCCACAACGCCAATCAGGGAGGCAGAGACCATAAAAGGTTCAATCCCCATTTCTGAGAGACGGGCAACGGCACTGGCGGCATCGTTGGTGTGCAGAGTAGTCAACACCAAGTGACCCGTCAGGGCGGCTTCAATAGCGGTTTTTGCGGTTTCCTTGTCGCGAGTTTCCCCCACCAGGATCACATCGGGGTCTTGGCGGAGAAAGGCACGCAGAATGGAGGCAAAGTCCATGCCTTTTTCGCGAATAACCTGTACCTGTGTCAGGCCGGGGAGCGTGTATTCAATGGGGTCTTCCGCTGTACTGATGTTGACACCGGGACTATTACATTCAGCAAGCGCTGAGTAAAGTGTGGTGGTTTTCCCTGAACCAGTGGGACCTGTAACGAGGATGAGGCCAAAGGGGCGCTTGGTCATCTCCCGCACAATGGCAAGGCTCTCAGGGTCAGTAATCAGTTTGTCGAGACCCAGTTGGGTGGCGGAGTTATCGAGAATCCGCAATACCACTTTTTCGCCCCAGCGGCTGGGGAGGGTATTCACGCGGAAGTCCACCCGTCGCCCTTGGAACATTTTGCGGATACGACCATCTTGGGGAGCACGCCGCTCGGCAATGTCGAGGTCAGCCAAAATTTTGAAGCGGGAAACCACGGCGGGTACGATCTTCTTTGGCAGGGGGTCAAAGGCTTGGTGGAGTACCCCATCTTTGCGGAAACGAATCCGAAGGTATTCCTCTTGAGGTTCGATGTGAATGTCGGACACCCCTTCGGTGAGGGCTTTGGCCAAAATTTTATTCACAAGGGCAATAATGGGTGCATCTTCTGCCCCTCTTAGAGCTTCAGCAAGGTCAACCTCTTGCTCCCCTTCCAGTTCTTCGAGGCCGCCCATGGCTTCGATGTCTTCTTCGATGTTGATGTCACCGATTGCGGCCGGGGCACTTTTGCTGGCGGCGGTTTCAGCCACCTGTTTGTTGAGAATCGGGTCAATGAGGCGTTGATAATCTTCTAGGGTGATCACCATCCGCTTGAGGGTCAGGTTGTGGGCGCGGAGTAAGCGGGTGAGGTTGTCAATGGCTTGGAGGTTATCTGGATCCACCATCGCCACGAGCAGATAGGGGGGATCGGCGTCGAGGTGCTTGGCAATGGGGATGACTTGGTAGGTGCGGCAGGTGTCAATCGGTACAATCGTGTTGATCAGTTCCTCGATTTGCTCGGTGGGGAAACGGTTGAGTTCGGGATCGAGGCAATCAACCCCGTAAATCACTTTGAGTTCAAACAGCTGTTGCTTGTGGTACTGGCGTAACACATCGGGGGGCATGGTGGTGCCCGTCATTTCCTGCAACACGGTTACGAGGGACTTGCCCATTTTGCGGGCGGTGTTCATGGCTTCCCGCACCTGATCGATACTGGCGTAACCGGAGGCAACAATGGCTCGCTCTGTGGGGCTAGCGGCTCTGCCGCGCACGGTAAGTGCTTTACGAGAGGAAGATGATGATGTGTTGACCATAGGGCGCGTTGGGGTCTCGAGGGCTTGCCTACTATAGTAGCAACAACTTTCCCAGAGATTTCATGGGTATTTTCACGGTTCATGTTTATTTATTGACATTTTTGTTGACAATCCTTGTCGTGGCCTTTTCCTAACCGCGATCGCCCTCTTTTGCATGAGCTGAAAATTATTGATAATCCTGCGGCACATTAGAAATTACTAGCTATCTTTTCTCTCTGTTAGCGCGTCCTCTCGATTCCGCCATCGTCCTGTCGAGGTTTGCCCTATGCGTGTCAAAGACTTGATTTTGCCTGTGCTGGTGGTTGGTTTGGTCTTTGTTGGTTTTGGCGATCGCTTTTTGCCGTCACCTCTGAGTACCGCCAGTGCCAGTACCCGCGAGCAACTGAATCGCTTTTTCAAGGGAATGTTTACGGGGTTTTCCACCTATAACCGCTACCATAAGACGGAGGAGATGATTCGCCAAGCCGAAGGGAAGTAAATGCGCCGCTTTTTGCTCTTTGTACTCTGGATGATCAGCAGCGGGGCGATCGCCCTGTTTTCCGTACAGAATGCGAAAGCGGTGTCCCTAAAATTTTTATTTTGGCAATCTATAGAGATGCCCCTTGGCTTGCTGCTGATCTTTGTGGTAGCGATCGCCCTCTGGGTGCCCTATTTAGCCCGTCCGGTACGGCGATGAAGTGGCAACACGCGCTGCTGATTGTACTTGTGATTGTTTTGTGCTTGATTGGGCAACCAAGAAGTGCGGCAGTTCCAGCCTCACCCCTCACCCTAGAAGTCAATCCAACCGATCCCCAAGCCAGCGATGCCGGCAAGGGAATTCCACCAACCCCTTTCCGTACGATTGCTGCTGCTTTGGTGTGGGCACAGGCGCACGATCGCCCCACAGAGATCTCCATTCATGGCGGGATTTATCGGGAGGCATTGGGAACGATTCGTCATCGGCAGACGCCCCTGCGACTGGTGGCTCAGGGGGGCGATCGCGTGATTTTGCGAGGGAGCCAACGATGGTCAGATTGGCAAGAAGTCTCCAGCACCCCTAAGTTCACCCTTTACCGTCACCCTTGGACACTGGCTTGGGGCTTTTCCGGTAACCCTTGGACAGCGTTTGATATTGAGTTACCTCTCGTAGCGCAGCGGGGCGAACTGGTGTGGTGGCGGGATACTCCCCTGCGGCAGCAACTGTCATTGAGGGAATTGCAGGGAAATGATTTCTACGTGGATGATGCAGAGCAGCAACTGTATGTGGCATTGCCTGTGGGCATCTCACCGAGTGAATTAGAAGTGGCTGTTCACCGTGAGGCTCTACGCATTTTAGACAGTGGTTTTATCAGTTTGGTGGGGCTACGCTTTGAGCACTATGGCGGCACATTTACCCAAGCAGTGCGCATTGAACGCAGCCATGACATTGAGGTTAAAGAGTGTACTTTTTGGGGAAATAATTGGGGCGGCCTCGAAAGTCACCAGAGCGATCGCCTGCGGGTGGAGCGAACGCAGTTTTTGCAAAATGGCTGGCGGGGCATGGCGGGGGTGCGTTTGCGGGACTTCACGGTGCAGCAGGTGCTCGTTCAAGGGAATAATTGGCGGGGGGGATGGGCAGGGTTTTACGATTGGGATGCGGGGGATAAGTACTTTCATTTGCGCCGCGCCGTCTTTGATCGCTACCGCGCCATTGAGAACCAAGCGGCCGGTCTGTGGCTTGATACCGATAATCAAAATGTCGAGATTCGGCGATCGCAATTTGTCGGCAATGCCGTTGTTGGTCTTTTCCTAGAGGCGGGCACAGGGCCAGTCACCATTGAACATTGCCTAATTGCCTATAACTACAGCATTGCCCCGAACTATCTGCAAACCCCCGGCATTTTTGGCTGGGCAGCTGCCCATGTTACCCTGCGCCACAACTGGATTTGGGAAAACCAAGGGGCACAAATTGGCGTCCGCGATCCTTCGCCTCGAACCGTCACCCTGCCAGAAACAGGGGAGGAAATCACGATGACCTCTCAAGATTGGCATCTAGAGGGGAATTGGATTGGTAGCCGCCAAGAGCGACTCCTGACGACCCTCAAGGGAGAACCCTTCTTGCAAACGCTGAGATTGCAGGATAACCACTGGTGGAGTGAAGTTGCCTATCCCTTTCGCCTAGAGGGAGAAAATCTCACTTGGTCCCAGTGGCAGGAACGATATGGCAATGCCAGCGATCGCTGGCTTATCCCCTAGAGGCGATCGCGCAACTGATTGACCATTGCTTGGGCAGAGGCCTCATCGCCAAACATCCCCAGTTGAATCTTGAGTTGCTCGCCCCTACCCACCAAAAAGGCATCGGGCACAACGGCTTGGACTTTTTCTAAGTCCCCAGGTTCCTTGTAGGGAGCCAGCACATAGTAGTAACCATTGGGCCTTTTTTCGACAAAGAGCCGTGTCGTATCTTCAGGTTCAGATGAGGTTGAGCTGGCCGTAGGGGTGGGTGATGCACTCGGAGCTGGACTGGCCGCAGGTTCCAGTTGGGCAAGGGTGCTGCGATTGACATCGGGAAATTCCCGCGCAGTCATATCAGGGCCGACGGGTGGCGTGGGTGATTCTGTTGTTGGCGTTGAAGGCGATTCAGTGGCAACGGGGGCAGGTCGGCGGTTGAACCACCACAGGGCTGCGCCACTAAAGCCGGCCAGAATGCCAACCACAATTAACCAGCGTTGCACTAAATGTTGACTATTGCTTTCACGCCGCTGGAACCAAGGACGCTGCTGGTTTTGCCGTGCTTGCTTGAGTAGCTCACGGGTAGAGGCAAAGGGGCGCTTTGTTGGGTTGGATGTTTGGGGGGCAGGGGGATCACTGGCATAGGAGGAGGGCAAGAGTTCTGCTAAATCTTTGGGATCAAACGCGAAAAATGGTTCGGTCAGTCCCTCATTGGCATGTTCATCGGTGGCTAGTGCTGTCTCAGGGGTAAGGGCGAGAGAACTGGCAACGGGAGGGACAGCTTGTGAAGTCGGCTCTGTGGCAGCAGTAGGGGTGACACTTGGTTCTGGGTGAGTCGCAGATTCGGGAACAGGCGGGGCTTCAAAGGGGGAATGGGCTTGTACCATGCGATGGCAGCGATATTGAGTGAGTTCTGCGTCTAAACTAAGGTTGAGGGAAGCCAAAGCCGCTTGCAAACGTTGGCGATCGACGGTGGCAGAGGTCATAGCAATCGCTCCGAAAACAGTTCCCTAGAGTCCCTTGACTTAACGCACCACCCCAATGGATTATGCAGCAAACTGTGCAGGTTCGTCAAAATGGCACAGATCCCCACTCTTGAGTGTTTGCATTCCTGCCTATAACCGTCCCCAAGGACTGGTGCAAGCGGTGCGCTCAGTGGTGGCAGCATTGCTTCCTGAGCCCTACGATCAAGTAGAAATCATCATTACCGATGACTCCGCGACCCCCACAGCAGTCGCAGATTTACTCACTCCATGGTCAGGTCGGTGGCACTACCAGCACAATGCCCAGCGGTTGGGGATGGTGGCCAATTGGAATGCCAGTTTAGCCAAGGCCTCTGGGGAGTTTATCCTACTGTTGCACGATGATGATTACCTGCTGCCCCAAGGGATCACGACAATTCTGGCAACCCTCGTCCAATATGGTAGCCAATTTGATGTCTTTCTCTTTGGCGTACATTTGGTGGATCCGCAGCAACGCTGTTTGCGACGGCAGATACCACGGCGGCAGGAATGGCTCTCCCCGGCTCAGGCCCTTAGGCAATTGCTGCGTCATTCCTCGTTTGTGCGGTTTCCAGCCTTGATCTGGCGGCGATCGCTCCTCGACGAGGTGGGCTATTTTGATCCCGCCTACGGCGAAGCCACGGATCTCTATCAATGGCTACGATTCTTTGCCCAGAAGGGGGTTTACACGGTTCCCCATGCCACCGCTGCCTACACGATCCACGATCAAGCTCTAACAATGGGGATGTTTCAAGCCCAGACCTTGGCCACCCTAGGGAATATTTTTGCCGCCGCTGCTGATTTGCCGATTCTCTCACCAGCGGAACTGCGGCAGTATCAGTGTGACTTTTTTCACCAGTTTATCTTGGCGGGAACGTGGCGTTTTTTGCGCCGACGGCAGTGGCAACGGGCACAGGTAGTGTACCAGCTCTTTAATTTACCAGAGGTGATTGCACTGGGGCGATCGCGCCGTTGGCAAGGCTGGCGCTGGCTCTTTGGGGCTTGGCTTTGGCTACTGGGACGGCTTAACTAACTGCCCAGCGCACATAGGGCAGCCGCGCTGCTACTTCATGAATTTTGTCCTGATTGGCCAACAGTTGACCACAGGCATCCCATTGACCAGAAAGGAGCATTTGGCGGGTACTTTCCGCCATGGTTAAGGGAATCACTTGATCGCCCGCTGTCAGAGTCAGCACCTGCAGGTCTAGGGTCAGTTCCGTAGTGGGTTGATCTTCCAAAAGGGTTTGCAGAGCCTGTACCTGTGCTGGGGCTGCCGTCAGACAGGGAACCCCCATTGCCAAGCAGTTCCCGGCAAAGATCTCGGCAAAGCTTTCGCCCACAATTGCTTGAATTCCCCAACGGGCGATCGCTTGGGGGGCGTGTTCGCGACTAGAGCCACAGCCAAAATTGGCATTCACAACCAGAATCCGTGCCCCTTGGTACTGAGGCAGGTCAAAAGGGTGTTGCCCCGACTGGCGATCGTCAGCAAAAACGTGTTCCCCAAGGCCATCAAAAGTGACACAGCGGAGAAACCGTGCGGGAATAATGCGATCCGTATCGATATCGTTGCCCCGCAGAGGAAGGCCACGACCTGTAATGCGTTCTATCTTGCTCATAGGCCTATCTTACTGGATTGCGCAGCCTGCAAGTGCATTTTGGGGGGAATTGCCCTGAAGCAGGTTACTCAACAATAGGGTCGGCGGTTGCGCATGGGGCCAAGCAAAAGCATGGCGAAAGGCTGCTTCCTGACAGGCTTGCAACTCCTTGAAGTTGAGGATGTCGTGGGTGAGCAAGTTTTCGTACTCAAAGGGCAGTCGCACGTTGTGCAGACCCGCGTTATCGGTACAGATGGCCACGTCCACCCCCGCTTCAAAACAGCGTTCAAAAACTAGACGTAATTGCGCGTAGCTCTCAAGGGTACCCGTTTGAAAATAGGTGGTGGGGCACACTTCGAGGCATTGACCCGCTGCGGCCACTTCCTTGAGCAACTCTGGATAGCGCAGGGGAATTTGAATGCCATGACCAATGCGTTGCAGGTAGGGCAGTAATTCGGGATAGCAGCCATTGACGGTTTCGTAGAGGTGACCTGTGGTTTTCAGACCGCGATCGCGGGCATAGGCGTAGAGTTCAATAAATTCTGCCATGCGATCGCTATAGACGCTATCGCCCCCGGCTAAATCAATGCCACAGACAAACTGGGGAAAACTTGCTGCTAGATCAACAATGGCACGGTTCACCGCATAGGGTAACCGCGTGTGCATGCAGAGAATTTGGCTAGTGACAATCGGGTACTCTGGTACTTGGCAAGCCAGTCCCACCGTTTTAACAATGTCGGCCATCTGCTCAATGCGCTCCCTCTCAGAGCGCTGCGGATCCGTGCGCAGATAGGGGGTATAGCGCAGCTCTAGATAAGCCAAGTTTTCAAAAATATAGGCACCGCGAATCAAGCGAAAAATGAAATAGGGCAATGTCTGGGGTGTTTGCACACTCTCCACAAGGGTGTGGAGTTCGAGGTATTCTTCAAGAGACTGGCGGGGGCGAGTATAAAAGGTTTCAAATTCCTCATAATCGGGAAAGCGATCAGCAAGGCTGCGATCGTTCCGCTGAAAATACCGCCAAAGAATACGGGGTACAACTGAGCCACCCAAATGCCGATGTAGTTCTGCGTACAGTGCCATACGTGCTCCTTGAACTGGCCAAAACGTAACCAATACCTAAGCCGGCCAGAGGGGTCCATGTCCACACCTCAGCCATCGAGAACAGAACAAAAACAGCGATGAACGAAGAAAAGAAGGGTTAAATTGTTCTAATGTTAACAAATTTTACAAAGGTGGTGTAGGCACCCATGGGCGCAAACGCTAGGATCATCTCGATCTCCAATGGGTTGGGTATCGCGAATGTGGCCTTTTCGACAGCGAGGACGAATCCCCCATTCTCTCTCTAGCGGCAATGTGGTCACGATTGCTTTAGAACTATACCGTCATCAGGGCAATCGCTATTTTCTTTTGAGCCTTTTTGCCCATGCATGGTTTTTTCTGCTCACCATTGCCGCCGTGCTGATCGTGGCCGTGGCACTGATTATGGGTGGAGTTCTCGCCAATGGGATGGATGCTCTCACTCCCTTGCTCTTGTTACCGGGGATAGGTCTTCTCGTGGCTTTGCCCTTTTATCTCTTTGGTTGGACCCGGCTAATGGCCAGTGGTGCGCTGCTTTCCCGCCGTATCTACGCTGTCCTCACTGCCTTTGAGGAATCAGAATCCGAAGCCCGCCGTTTCATTTTTCCCAAAATGCTGAATTACTTGCTAGCAACGCTGATTGTGGGTTTCATTTTGCTCATAGTTTACGGGGTCTTGGGAGCGATCGGCTACTTAATTTATTTGGTGGGATCCCCTTTAGTGCAATTCCTAGAGCAGAATATCCAAACTGAACCCGCAAGAAGTCTTTTCTTTTTAACTTTTCTGCTCAGTATCCTGTTGCTAGTCCTCCTTGCGCTGTTGGTGATTAGCTACTTCATGGTACGGCTCTCCCTGGTTGATGTGGTCTTAGCCCTTGAACCCGACTGTACGCCCCTCAAATCCGTTCGGCGCAGTTGGCAACTGACGCAGGGACAGGCGTGGCATACCCTAACGGTGTTTTTTGTTGCTTCCCTTGCAACGATTCCCGCCAATCTCCTTGGCAGTATTATCAACAGCGTGGTGATTATTCCCGTCGCTGGCCTCTTTGTAGCGGTTTTGCTCCTGCCCCTCTGGCAAGGGATCAAGGCCGTTCTGTACTGGGATCTGCGAGTCCGCAATGAAGGAGCAGCGTTTCAAGTCCGCCCTGAAGCAGTGAATCCCCTGCGTTGGTTGCGGCGGGTTACACTACGCACACCGGAGAGCATCGAGTTGGACTTTGCCCTTGCGGGAATCGGCAGCCGCGTCTTGGCTTGGCTCATTGATCAGGTGATTCTCTACACGGCGCTTGTGCTTTTTTCGCTAGCAGCAGGGTACATCTACTTCTACGCCCTTTACCTGTGGCTGATTGAGGTGCTACCCACCAGTAACCAAAGTATTGAAGCTTGGAGTTTGGGCATTTACCTATTGGTGATGTTTGCCCTCTACAACGGCTATTACATCTTTTTTGAAACCTACTGGCAGGGCCAAACCCCCGGCAAGCGCTATGCAGAAATTCGCGTTGTTCAGGATAATGGCCGCCCCATTGGTTTGCGGGAAGCCACATTGCGCAGTCTACTCCAACCCATTGATTTTGCTTTTTTTGGTATAGGGCCATTCCTAGTGGCGTTATCTCGATCAGAAAAACGCTTGGGAGATATGGTGGCGGGTACCCTTGTGATTCAAGATGAACAGGCGATGCGGTTGGCTCCTAAAGCTACAACTCTTCAGCAACCACAGGCGGCTTGGGTGCAGGAGTTGCGATCGCTTGCCCATTGGGAACAGATGACCCCTGAACACTATCTCCTAGTCCGGAACTACCTCAACAGTCGCGATCGCCTGAGTCCTGTGGGTCGTTATCAAGCGGCTCAAGAGCTGCGCCAGCAATTAGAACCCCTGTTGCTGCCCACCTATCCTGCCAACTGGCCTGCCCTCAGTGCTGAGGACTTCTTAGAAGGTCTATACATTGCCTATCGTCAACAATACCAGTCATCCCCCTAGTGTGAGGCCGTTATGCGTTTACTGCTGACCCTTGGTTGTAGTCTGACCCTTTTGGGTGCCTTTCCCCTGCTCATGGGTCGGGCGAGTGAAGCGACGATTCAGGCTGTTGCCCCTGTCCCCCAACGCTATCAACTACTGGGGTTATCCTTTGAAACGCCCCTACAATTTTCGCCACCCACTTCTTTTGGTGAAAGTGGCGTTGCTGTGGTCTATCCTGCCAATGCCGTACCGGGGGAGCACGAGTTAATGGTGAGCCTAATTAGGCTACCCAAAACAAGCGAAGTACTGGGGGGTCTTTCAGATCAGGAGTTACGCAGTTGGCTGCGGTTTACCCAAGTGGGTGGTCCTCTCTCAGCAGCCCCCGCACACATTGAGCGGCGGATTTTGGGGCGGCGAGTACGTGGTGAAATGTTTTATTATCCAACCCCTCGACCAATTCACCAAGAGTTATATTTGATGCATCTCCAAGGGGGGCAGCGGCTAGCCATTCTCTTTGAAGCGGAAGACCAAGTGCCCTTACCTGTGATGGAGCAAGTCTTTAACCATGTGGCAGCATCATTGCAGGAATTACCCCCGCGATCGCGAGAATGGAAACAGAGTTTTGAATGGTGGAAAAATCGATGAGCTTCAGGGCATTTCAGGTTGAAGTAAGTTTTTGAAATGGCCAAATGCCGCGGGCGGGCGTCGTTGGCACCGCCACAGGCCGGTACCTGCCACTGCTGCGCATATGCTTCCTAAAAGCAATGGATAAACCAGTGGAGTCTTCTCACTGGGGGTTTGTGCTATGGCACAAATTACTGTCAGCGATGAAACCTGGATCGACATCGTGGCGTTAAACTTGCCATTGACATGATTAGTGCTGATCCACCTATTTCCCGAATTCTGCGTAAACAATGACATCACAAGTTTATCACCCTCGGAAATTTCTCGCTTTGGTGGACTCAGCCTAGGAGAGTCGGGGGCGCTGGTGCTTTGACAACATCTTTCTTCCCCTCTTGACTAAGGGCTGATTCTTCCGCTATAGTCGCCAAAAACTCTGTATCTTCGTATGGACCTCTTGGAAAGCTTTAAGCCAACTTCGGTGGTACTTAATCGCTACCTCGTAAAACGCCTAGAGGAAAGAGATCTCACAGTTCATGAGTATCAATGCCATTTTACTCAAACCCCACAACAAGGCGATGAACAAAGAGCAATTTCCAGGATTTGTTACAAACTAGGAGTCACTGCTGTTAGATTAGGCAGTCGAATTATCACAAAAGAAGAAGTTAATCCTGCAAGAATGAGAAGTGATGATTGGAATTTGGTTGGGATAGGTCCTAGAACGCTGGATTGTGGCAATACTTATGAAAGAAAAGCTTTGGAAACCTTTGAGCGTAAAGTTTTAGAACAAAGATTAAAAGATTCCTATACTGAGATTGAAAGAGCCTCCGAAGGTGGACTGATTTGGTGGATTAAAGGTGAAAACGGTTTAGAAAAGTGTGGGGATGGTTGGGAAGTACACAGAGGGAGAAGAATAGATGTCGTTATCGATTCAGATGGCAACCTTTACCTAGAAATCGATATACATCATCGCTTCTATACACCTTGGACACTGCATCAATGGCTGGAAAACTATCCTGATATACCAATCAGTTATGTAAGGAACACATATAAAGATGAAAACGGTAATTACATTACGTGGCAGTACGAAAACTCCACTGATCAATTGCCGCAACAAGTCATACTAGAAGGATTGGGTATCAGTCTAGCAGATTACCACCGTAACAAGGGAGCTACTGACGCAGAAATAAATAACTCTCGTGTTGTGTATGTTAAAAGAGCAAATGACTGGAAAGCAAAGCCTGTACCACATCTATCTCAAAGGCTATCACCAAGCTTAACAATGGAGATGCTGGCAGACATTGCTGGAAAGGGGAGAGAAAGTAACAAAATTAATGAGGTTTTTAGGTTCATCAAAAAAAATTTGGATGTTCGTATAAACCAATCCAAAGAGGCGGCACAGACAATCCGTAAGAAGGTTTATAGAATTTTTAATGAAGTTAAAGCTACAACCGTAGATGGATATGTTTTGCCACCAGTTAAATTACTGGCATCTAAGGGACAGCAAGTAGATAAGGTTTCCAAAGTCCGATATAAGGGATGTGCCGAGGTAGGTGAAACAAAATTTGGCTGTCTCAATCTTTACGATGAAAAGCACGAATATCCCGAAGAAGTCCGTCAATGCTTGCTAGAAATAGCTAGGAATAGCGGTACAGAGATAGAAATAGATTCATATCGCACACGTCAGGACTTACCTGAGAGTGAACTAGACCAACAAAGGTTTTGGCAAAGCTGGTCTGATCAAGGTATCAAAACAATTTTAGTAGTTATGGATTGGTCATCCAACGAATGTAAACAAAAAATTCGCGTTCAAGCTCTTCAGGCGGGAATAGCCACTCAGTTTATTGTGCCTAAGCCAAAAGCCGATCAGTATAAAGCCTTAAATGCTGTTTTGGGACTCTTGTGTAAAGCGGGTTGGCAACCCATACGCATAGAGCCGCTGGATCATCCTGACGCTGCTGATCTAATTATTGGTTTTGATACAGGAACTAATCGAGAGCTATACTATGGCGCTTCTGCATTTGCAGTTCTTGCAAACGGGCAAAGCTTAGGCTGGGAGTTGCCTAATGTTCAACGAGGAGAGACCTTTTCTGGAAAAGCGATTTGGCAAACGGTATCCAAGCTAGTTCTTAAATTTTATCAGAGTTACAACTGTTATCCCAAAAAACTACTTCTGATGAGAGATGGATTAGTTCAAGAAGGAGAATTTCAGAAAACTATAGAAGAGCTTAAAAAGAAAAATATAGCTGTTGATGTTGTTGGAGTTCGCAAAAGTGGAGCTGGAAGAATGGGAAGACAGATTACCCAAGGTTACCGTGATGCGCAAATAGGTACTGTTATTTTTACTCCAAAAGAGAGGTCATTTACTTTGATGACAAGTCGGCCAATTAGCCAGACTATTGGCAGTGCAAGACCTCTTCGGGTAGTTCATGAATACGGCGACACGCCTCTGGACGTGCTAGCTCTGCAAACTTATCATCTATCTCAGTTGCACCCTGCTAGTGGGTTTCAGTCTTGTCGATTGCCTTGGGTTTTACATCTTGCGGACAGAAGTGGTAAAGAGTTTCAACGCATCGGGCAAATCAGTATTTTGCAAAATATCAGCCGCAAGAAATTGATTGCTGTCTAAAAAACAGTAGAGATAACAAATCACTGCACCCGACCGTATTCTAAACTATCTGTATCATCCAAAGTCAATGATGGCGGGTGAGTTCAACCATTATCTTGCTTTAGTCCTGGGTTGGGGCAGTTCTTTAAGCCACTCATCCAAAGTGAAGAATCTCTGCGATCGCCCTTGGCGTGTCCGCCAAGACAACCGCCCCTCACATGCCGACCCCTGGCAAAAGGCTTGATTTGGCGGCAGTTGGGGCAGCAACTATAATTGAGGGCAATCGCTTGAGCTTTCGTGATTTTCTATGACCCAACCACCCACCTACGGCCCCCACAACCCCCACCCGCTCTCCACGCTACGGACGGAACTGGTGTGGGAGGGTAAGTATGACGAGTATGGCAACCGGCGCGAGGTGGATATTGCCGGGTGTGCCATGCCGATGCAGAAGATTAAGAGCATTGATGAACCGCGACGGGCAACGGGGCAGTTGGAGCTATTTGAACAGCAAAACCCCAAGCAGGATGATTTTAGAAATCGGCTAATTTGGGGCGACAACAAGCTGGTGATGGCTTCGCTGTTGCAGGAGTTTAAGGGCAAGGTGGATCTGATTTATATTGACCCACCGTTTGATGTGGGTGCGGATTTTACCCTTGATGTTTCTATCGGCGAAGAAGATGAAACTTTAGCAAAAGATCAATCAACGCTTGAAATGATTGCCTATAGGGATATATAGGGAAAAGGCACTGACTCATATCTCCATATGATGTACGAGCGCATTACTTTACTTAGAGAGCTATTATCTGACAGAGGAAGCATATACTTGCATTGTGACTATCGGGTTGTGCATTTACTTCGTGCAATTCTTGAAGAAATTTTTGATGACGAAAATTTTCAAAATGAAATTCAGTGGTTCTATAGCATAGGTGGCAAAGGTTCACAGCGATATGCACGTCAGCATGACACGATTTTGTTCTATTCCAAATCTTCAAGCTTTACTTTTAATGGCAAAGATCCAGATGTGGTCGTTGAGAGAAAACCCAATAGTCACATGAGATTAAAAACAGATTCCGAGGGTAGGCAATTCAGAAGCACTTTTGCGAAGAATAATAGCTGCTTCTTCTGACGAGGGAAATTTAGTGCTTGATGCATTTTGTGGCAGCGGCACTACCGGGGCGGTTGCGGAGCGGTTGGGGCGCAGGTGGTTGATGTGTGATTTGGGGCGGTTTGCCATCCACACTTCCCGCAAGCGGATGATTGAGCTACAGCGCAAGCTGCACAGCGAGGGTAAACCCTATCGCGCCTTTGATGTCTATAACCTGGGGCGCTACGAGCGGCAGTGGTGGCAAAAGGATCGTTTGCAGGGGGCAGATGAAGAGCATCGGCGGGTAATTCTGGAGTTTTTCAAAGCCGAGGTGCTGACCAACACACCCTCCCCCTTGCTGCATGGGCGCAAAGCCGGGGCATTTTGCCATGTGGATGGCATCCATCGACTCCATGTTTACCCGCGACGAAGCCAAACAGGTGGCGCTGGCAACGGCGCAGGCGGGCGGGCGCGAGTGCTATTGTCTTGCTTGGGAATTTGAGATGGACTTGCATCTGCTGGTGAATGCCCTGGTGCAGGAGTTGGGGGTGAAGCTAAAGCTGGTGCAGATTCCCCGCGAGATTATGGAGAAAAACCGCAAGGCTCCACCGCCGTTTTTGGAAGTCGCAGTGTTGGCGGCGGAACCCGTTTATCGTTCGGCTCCCCTCTCCTCCTCTGTGAGAGGGGCTGGGGGTGAGGGCAGATCGGTAGACATCAAACTCACCCAGTTCCTCCTCTCCCTCGCCGAAGTCCCCACCAAAGAACTAGAAGCCATCCGCGAACGGGCAATCAAAAGCGGCTTTGACTTTATTGACTTCTGGGCGATCGACTTTAACTGGCAAGCCGGCAAACCCTTCACCCACGACTGGCAAGACTTTCGCACCCGCAAAAATCGCTCCCTCAAAACCATCAGTGATGCGGGCTACACCTACCCCGCTCCGGGCAAATACACCGCCTGCGTCAAGGTAGTAGACACCTTCGGCTGCGATACCTCGATTACCGTAGAAGTGGAGGTGTAGCCTGATGCCCATTCTGCTCGATTATCAGAACCGAGAAGTGCGTTTGACCGAAGAACGGTTAGCGCATATTCTCGACCACCCTGAGATGGTCGGCAGGGAGGCACAAATCGCCGCCACCCTGAAGCAGCCAAAACTGGTACGTCAATCTCGCAGTGATGAAAGCGTGGCAATGCTTTATCGGTTCTATACCCAAACGGCGACTGGAGATAAATGGCTTTGTGTGGTGGTGAAATATCTCCCCGATGATGCTTTTATGATGACTGCATATTTCACTGATAAACCCAAAAAAGGAGAAGACCTATGGCAGAGCGAGTAAAGGTTTGGTTTGATCCGGAAGCTGATTTTCTAGAGGTCATCTTCTCGGATGCTCCTGGTTACATGCGAGAAACAGAGAACGATGCCGTTTTGGAACGGGTGGATTTGGAGGGCAACCTTCTCGGCTTCTCTATTCTGGCGGTTAGTCAGCTTGCTAAATCAAAACCATTGATTGCTGAGTTGTTATCAGGAAGAGGAAGTGCGGCTTAGAGGAGATGATGCAATGGATAAGCGAGAAAAATACCGTCAGATCATTCAAAAGCTGCTAACTGACTATCAACAATGGGCGATGGGTGCCAATCAGCACGGAGTCCAACAGTGTATTGCCTTCGATGAAGAGCACGATCACTATTTCTGGTTTCATGTGGGTTGGGATGGCAAGCGGCGAGAGTTTGGTGTGACGGTTTATCTCAAGGTTGAACAAGGCAAAATTTGGATTGAAGAAGACTGGACGAAACAGGGCATCGCCAATGATCTACTAGAAGCTGGAGTCCCTGCTGAAGACATTGTTTTGGGTTTTCAGCATCCCAGCAAGCGTCCCCTCACAGAATTTGCTATTGCTTAATATTCACAGTAATTGCAAGGAGGTAATTTGTGTCTACTGCAATTGAATTAAAAACTGATAAAAAGGTTTGGACAGATGAAGAATTTATGGCATTGCCCAAAGATGGGCATCGCTATGAAATCGTGAACGGAGAATTGGTTGACATGGGAAATTCAGGGGCACTGCATGGCTATGTCTGTAGCCTGCTAGTAGCAGCCTTAGCCAGCTATGTCTTGCCTAAAAAGCTTGGGGTTATTTTAGACTCCAGCACTGCCTTCAAGATGAAAAATGGCGATCGCCGTTCCCCTGACATTTCCTTCTTTGCTAAAGAACGCTTGCAAGGATTGACCGAACTGCCCACAGGATTTTTAGAGGGTGCGCCCGATCTGGCGGTTGAAGTACTCTCTCCCGGTAATACCGTAGAGGAAATTCACGACAAACTGGTGGAATACTTCGAGAATGGGACTCGTCTAGCCTGGATTATTCACCCTAGCGAACACTATGTCCTTGTCTACCGCTGTGCCCAAGAACCCGATCGCCTGCTGAAATCGGTTGATTCTCTAGATGGGGAAGAGGTGATTCCCGGATTTACTTTCCCCGTGGCTGATCTATTTCAAAAGCTCTCATTCTGATTTTCATGACCTCCTCCACCCTCAACCCCGCCGTTCTCGAACCCCTGTTTGCCCCCTGGCAAGAACCCAACGCCCATCGCATCCGGGCAGAAAAGTCCGGCGACCCTGCCGTGGTCAAACAGGGACGCAGAGCCTTCCCGATTGAGGTGGTGAATAACCTACGCTCAGCGGTGCGAGAGTGGCGGGAAGCGTTTTATATCGGGGCCAGCGACACCACAATTCAATTGCTGAATCACTGGCTTAACCGCGCCCACCGCCAAACCACCCCCGATGGTGAAGAATTCGAGTTTCGCTATTACTTCTGCCAGCGAGAAGCCGTCGAAACCCTGATTTACCTCAAGGAAGTGCGGCGGATTGAATGCCTATCCCAAATCATTGCCGAGTTTGGCGGCACGAATGCCGAATTGCAAGCCTTGGGCATCACCGAAGACGAAGATGCCTGGAGCCGCTATGCCTTCAAACTGGCAACGGGGGCAGGCAAAACCAAAGTCATGAGCCTCTGCATTGTCTGGAGTTACTTCCACGCCCTGCGGGAATCCGACTCGGAGATGGCGCGGCATTTTGTGGTGATTGCGCCTAACCTCACCGTCTACGAACGCCTCAAAGACGACTTTGGCAACGGGCGCGTGTTTGACAAAGACCCCCTGATTCCCCCCGAATGGCGCGGTGACTGGAACCTGTCGGTCGTGCTACAGGACGAAGCCAGCGGTGCCGCTACGGGTGGGACGCTTTACCTCACCAATATTCATCGCCTCTACGACACCGCCAAGCGCAAAAAGAAAGTCGAGGAAGATACCTACGCCTGGATGGGGCCAGCCGTCTCAAAAACCAAAGCGCTGGACACAGGAGCAGCATTGAGGGATCGGATCACGGCCCATCGTCGGGTCATGGTGCTGAACGACGAAGCCCACCATGTCTGGGATTCTGGCTCTGCCTGGAACGAAGCGATCCGTACCCTGCACGAAACTATCCTGGCTCGCAGCGGTTGCAAACTGGTGGCGCAATTGGATTTTTCCGCCACGCCCAAAGACAACAAAGGGCAACTGTTCAAACACATTGTCTGCGATACACCCTTGGGTGAAGCGGTGGATGCCGGAATTGTCAAGACTCCCATTATCGGACAAGCTAGTCGCAAGTTAGTGGAACAAGCCGACGACAACGCCGCTTATCGCTGGGAACAGCATTTGCTCTTGGGCTACGAACGCTGGAAAGCCAGCCAAGCCGAGTGGGAAGCCAGCGGCAAAAAGCCGCTCCTGTTCATCATGTGCGATGACACCGAAGCGGCGGATCAAATTACCCAACGCTTCAACACCGATCCCCTGTTTGAACAGCTCAACGGCAAAACTATCAACCTGCACACGAACCTCAAAGGCAAGTTGAAAAAAGTGGGACGGGGGAAAGATGCCCGCTATGAATTTGTCGAAGACGAAAAAGCCATCAGTGACGATGACCTAGAGGCATTGCGAAAACTCAGTCGAGAACTCGATAGCAACGCCAGCCCCTATTTCTGCATTGTTTCCGTCTTAATGCTGCGGGAAGGCTGGGACGTGCGCAACGTGACAACGATCGTGCCTCTGCGTCCCTACAGCTCTAAAGCCAATATTTTGCCCGAACAAACCCTGGGTCGGGGCTTGCGTCGCGTGACTCCCCCCGGTCAAGCCAATGAACTGGTGACAGTAGTGGAACATCCCGCCTTTGCCAGCCTCTATCAGCAAGAACTCGCTCAAGAAGGCTTGCCGCTGGAAATCGTGGAACTCGATCGCGTCCCCGCTACCACAATTTCCATCTTCCCCGACGAGGCCCATAAAGATGTAAATGCCCTGAATATCCAGATTCCCACTCTGTCTGCGGTCTTTCGGATTGTGCCCAAGCTGGAAGGCTTGACGATTCAGGACGTGAAAAAGGCGTTCAAGCCTTACAAACCCTTACCGTTGCTCTCATCCCCCCAACCTCCTTCTCTCGCTCTGGGAGAAGGGGGGGAAGAGTATGGTTCGGCTCCCCCCCCCCCCCTGGGGGGGGGGGGGGGGGGGGGGGGGGGGGGGGAGTCCAATGGCACTATCTCTACATTCCCCAAGGCGTGTTTGAGCGCATGGCAGGCGATACCATTGCTGAACTTGCCCGTGCCTGCGCCCCTGCCTTACAAAACCTGCTCCAATCTGAGGAGTTTCAAGATTTGCCCCTGTTTGTAAATCTGGGGCAGGTGGACGAAGAAGCCACTGCTGTCGATAGCCTGATTGATCCAGCCATTCTCAACGCCTTACCTTCCCGCTATCGCCGCGCTGCCGATCAAGCCGTTATCTGGCTCATAAGAACTGATGTCTGGGCAGGTAAATGATGCAAGAAATCACGATTCCCGAACCGCTCTGGTCAATGCTGTGCTGCTGCGAGGTGAACTGCGTAGCTGCCTGCTGCGGTCTAGATGCCTTTGACTTTAGCCCCGCACATGTCCAGAAATGGATGGCTCAAACCGATGCTCAAACCTTGAACCAAGCGCGTGACCAATTGCAGGTTTTAGTCCACTGCATGGTTGACACAGCCTGTACCTATTCCTCTGATCAACTCAACTGTTGGGGCGACTATTCCGCCTGGAAACCTTTATTCAACCAATGGGAGACTTTAATGATGCCGTTAGATCAAGCTATTCCCATCCTGCTTTCACGGGATATTTCTAAAAGTGTTGACTTCTATCAAAAGCTGGGGTTTGAGAGTCGTTATCCAATCAATGCAACTACCGATTACGTCATTCTATGCCGGGGTTCCCTAGAAATTCATCTCTCTTTCTTTCCAGACATTGTGCCCTCAGAGTCACATCTTGCCTGCTATTTACGAGTTGCCCAAGTGGATGAATTATTTCAAGCATTTCAAACCTTAAAACTACCTGTGGAAGGGATTCCTCGCCTCGGTTCATTAGAAGATAAACCCTGGGGAATGCGGGAATTTTATGTCGTTGATCCGGATGGAAACTTACTAAAAATAGGGCAGGTGATTGCAGGGTGAAAGCCATCCTCATTGTTCTGGGGAATCCTCCCAATCCCGATGGCAGCGTGAGTCGCATCCTTCAATCCAGGTTAGATTTGGCGATCGCGCTCTATCACACAGGTAAGGTTCACAAACTGATTCTGAATTCGGGCAAATGACCAACTATCAACTAGAGGATTTAGGCGGTGGTGAAGCGCTCCGTGCAATCCTGCGGGAAGAGATTTCAGACGCAGAAATTGCAGCGATTGAATCTACCATCCGGCCCTTTGTTGCTATCGAAACTACGATTTCTGGAAGCAATTCACCCCTACCCTGGGAAAGCCAATTTGGTGGAAGACCTTATCTTCCCAAAGGAACTGACTATCCTCACATTGACGACAAACCAGCACCCTTGCTAGCCCAGATCAATTTTGCCGAGGTGCCTCCACTAGAAGGGTTCCCCACGTCAGGAATCTTGCAGTTTTATGTGGTGGATAAGCCAATCTGGGAATGGAACCATTCCTGGTTTGCTACAGCAGACCGGGCATCCATGTCCTATGGAGAACTCATGGAACTGGCAGGAGCAAAAGTTCTCTTTTTCCCAGACCCTATCCTCTCCCTTGAAGCGGTGACCACTGACTTCAGGTTTCTCCCTTCGTTTGAGCATTCGCTCGTACCGGAGAGACTTGATCTCCGCTTTCAAATCAAACTTGCACCAATGGATGCAGGCGGTTTAAACACCTGGATCGAAACATTGAGAGAAAGCGAATTCTTTGCTGAAAACTATGACTATGCGCTTAGAGAACTCAGCGATCGCACTAGCAATGATGCGTTGCTAGAAGAAGCCGCACACCTTTTGTATGGTGATGGACACCGTTTGGGTGGCTATCCGGCCTTTAGCCAATCTGATCCTCGCGCCCAACTGTTTCCGCTAGCTTTTGGTGAAAGCTTTCCGCCCTATGATTTGCTGTTCCGAATGGTGGGTCAACCGGGAGTGAATCTACATGATTCAATTCTTTATTTTTTGATTCCACCTGCTGATTTGCAAAGCAGAAATTTTTCTAACGTTCTGTTTTATAGCGATCGCTAGTGAACTCAATTCGTGAACCCAACTTCAGGAGTCTAGAATGAACCCAAATCCTCAGCCCACATTTTCGGGAGGCAGCAATATTGCCCTTAAAATTCCTCGCTTTCGGTTTGCAGAAACCGTTGCTTTTTATTGCGATACATTGCGATTACCTTACCTGGGACAACGGGACACCTCCCATGTATTTCAGTTTGGAACGATGCGACTGTGGTTGGATGAAGTGCCCCACTACAGCCAGACAGATATCTGGTTGGAGCTATTCACCGATGACGTGGAGGGGGCAGTAGCCCATCTGACGGCAGCCCAAACCCCAGTTCGTGATGAATTGGAACCCCTTGGCAACTTTCGCGGCCACTGGATCTCGGACCCGGCAGGGGTCGTGCATCTCCTTTCCCACAATGAGGAGGTGCAACTGGTATGAGTGACGCTTTGCCACAGTACTCAAGTGCTGAGGACTATTATCAGGCCGGGTTAGCAGCGTTAGAAAATTGGTCTACCCGCCAGGATGCGATCGCCCTGTTTCAGCAGGCGGTTGAGCTAGCTCCCGAACACCGGGATGCCTGGTACGCGCTAGCCAAACAGCAGCAAGAAACCGCAAACTATGCTGGAGCGTTGGCTGCCTGCGATCGCATCCTCGCCCTAAACCCAGATGATAGCCAAGCCTGGGCGTGCCGAGCGGCAGCACTACATGACCTCCAACGGTTTGCAGAAGCCATCGACAGCTACGAACGGGCACTGGTAGGGTTTGCTGATTTGCCGGACGTTGAGTTGTTGGACCACTGTAGTCTGTGGGCAAACCGGGGCAGTCTTTTGGCTCACCTAGGGCGACCAGAAGACGCGATCGCCAGCTATGACGAGGCGATCGCCCTTTTAGAGGCAGAAGACGATCCAGAAAACGACCAGGCATTAAGGTCTTATTACGGAGACAAGGGCAACATTCTTTTCAGCCTAGAGCGATATGCAGAGGCCATTGATAACTACAACCAGGCGATCTTTCTGGAGGCAACCGCCCAGGAAAATCGCAATAAAGCCTATGTCCGTTTAGGGCGAGAACAGGAACTTCTAGATGCCTATGATCAGCAGCTTAGCGAATTTCCTGAAGCTGATAATAGCCCTAACCAATATGGCGAAACTCCAGATTGGATCTGGAGACAAAAAGGCGATGTTTTGATGCAAGCCGAGCGCTATGAAGAAGCACTGGTTGCCTATGAAAAAGCCTTTGAATTGAACCCCGATTGGCATGATTTAGCCATTAATGATGCCTTAGAAAAGTTAAATTATCCAGAGCATGAAGTCTTTGCGCGGCTATTGGAAAACTATGACCGGGCTTTAGGAAACTATCCAGACAATGCCCAACTCTGGTACAAACGAGCGATGTTGCTCAGCACTCAATCCGAGGCAGCAGAAGCAGCGCTAGAAAGTTACGATCGTTCTTTAGCCATTGATCCTGGTGATGTGGGTTGCTGGTATAACCGGGCATTGCTGTTAACCAAGCTGCAACGATTGGAAGACGCTGTCATCAGCTATGAACGGGCGTTGGCGATCGACCCCGATAATGAGAGCTGCTGGCACAACCAAGCCCTGCTTTTAGAGCAATTAGGGCGATATGAGGCAGCCTTGAACAGCTACGACAGACTCCTCGACGTTTACTCGCGCACCGAACCGCCTAAAGCGGCTTCCTGGATACGCGATAAACAAACTGAACTGCTGAGACGGATCGAATGCAGGGAGGAGCATTCATGAACCCGCAACCACCCGCCTACCCCATCCTGCTGAGCCGCAGCATGGAAGAGCTACATTTCAAAACCCAGGCACAGGAACAACTCTGGCTGCTGGGACAATGCAACTGGGAGGTAGACCAGGAGCAAGGCAGCATCCGGTTCACTAACCCCAGAGGCCAGATCATCACCGCTCCAGTGCAAATCATCGGCACCTACAACACCCTGGATGGCACCTGGCTCTGGGGGTGGGATCATCCCTCTGTAGTACCCGCTCTCCAGAACCATGCCCGCTCTCTACGAGACTACGGTGCAGCCCAGGGCATAGACCGGTTGACCACGCGCAAACTGCACTGTTCAGAACCGGAGGCATGGGAACTCACTGCCCTTGCCTGTTGCCTCTGCCATGCCGAGGGTGCCTATTGTGGTCCGGCCGGCACCACTCTCGTTTTCATGACCTTTGGCAAAACTACCATCAGCCCAGGGAATGGATAGGTCTACCCAGTCAAGGAGAGGAGTTTCATGATCTGGTTTATCAGTCTGGTTGGGCTGTTGCTGCTGATTGGTGTGGTAAATGCCATCAAATTTGAGTGGGACTACTCGGAACCTGACCCATTGGCTCAATCAAGACAGCGTTGGCGGCAACAACGCGATCGCACGCAGCGCATTCTGACTCAAGGCAGTCCCCAATCCCTGGAGGAGTACCTGGAAATTTTCCCCGATGCCTGCCCTCGTTGCGGCGGACGTCATCTTTACGAAAGCCTTGCGATTCGACGGTCTTTTATCACCCCACTGCTCAGAAACCGCAAACCAAAGCGCTCCTGGGTTTGTACTCGTTGCGGACACAACAATTTCGCTAACAAACCTGTACAACCTTTGCAAAACCTCCGGTTGGTCACTTCTCCATATCTGTCGGCAGAAGCAGCCCAAGCCATCCCGGAGTGGCCCTGGGAGCATCCCCCGGTGGTTCCGGTTTATCTGCACAACGACAACGCGACGACGATGGAATTTGTCGTGGAAGTGCTGGAGCAGGTGTTTGAACTGCCGAAGGATCTGGCGATTCCATGTATGATTTATACCCACCAACTGGGGCGAAATTTTGTCATTGCCCTGCCCTTTGAGGAAGCTCAGGAGAAAGTTGCGATCGCTCACCAGCGCAGTAAAGGGAAAAACTACCCCCTGCGCTTCACTGTTGAAAATGAGTGGACATAAAACATAAATTCATGAGAATGCCCAGGATGTCGTCTGTTGAGGCAATGGTTGGAGTGTTATCTGTGGTTGCAGAAGCACCCAGAAGATAGTCGGCGAGGGCAGTAGCGAAGAGCAACCCTTGCGGGATCTGCAAAGCAGCACAGTCATTGCAAAAACGCTTAGGAGGCGATCGGTGAGGTATTGGGGGGCAATCGGTAAGTTCAGCTACACTAAGGGTCAAACTCCCTTAACTCATTTCGCCGGTGGTTGCCCATGAAAATTACCCTCAATCTTGACGAAACCCTTGTGAACGAAGCACTCCAACTCACTCACGTTGCCACTCAGGAAGAACTCATCACCCTTGCGCTACAAGAACTGGGGCGATCGCGTCGCAGGAAAAACCTGCTCGATTTGGCAGGAAAAATTCAGTTTGCCACGGATTTTGATTACAAAGCTCTGCGCGAAACTCCTCATGTTGCTGATTGATACCTCTGTTTGGATCAGCGTCTTCCGCGATCGTAGTGGTCAGTTTCGCTAGCAGCTTGAAGCTCTGATTGCCAATCGAGAAGTTTTACTCACTCGATTCACCCAGCTTGAACTGCTTCAAGGTAGCTTGAACGACCAAGAATGGGATCTCCTTTCCACTTACCTCGAAACACAAAATTACGCTGAGCTGACTAATCAGTCTTGGCAAGCAGCAGCCCGCATCTACTTTGATCTACGCCGCCAAGGACTTACCGTTCGTAGCCCAGTCGATTGCTGTATTGCTCAAGCAGCACTAGAAAACAATTTACTTCTAATTCACAACGATCGTGACTTTGAAACCATTGCCCAAGTGCATCCCCTTCAAAATCTTCGTTTTCAGCCTTGAACCCTCTTCGTAGTTAGAGGTGATCGGTGGGGTAAGCCAGCTAACACTGCGTTGGTGCGGACGGTACAGAGGTTATTGGTGGGAGTTCAAGCCTGTCTACCGCCGCACAACTTCAGCGTTATCTCTACAAGAATAGGCGACAGTATACATGACTGCTATAATTGTTAAAAACTCTGTATCTTCGTATGGACCTCTTGGAAAGCTTTAAGCCAACTTCGGTGGTACTTAATCGCTACCTCGTAAAACGCCTAGAGGAAAGAGATCTCACAGTTCATGAGTATCAATGCCATTTTACTCAAACCCCACAACAAGGCGATGAACAAAGAGCAATTTCCAGGATTTGTTACAAACTAGGAGTCACTGCTGTTAGATTAGGCAGTCGAATTATCACAAAAGAAGAAGTTAATCCTGCAAGAATGAGAAGTGATGATTGGAATTTGGTTGGGATAGGTCCTAGAACGCTGGATTGTGGCAATACTTATGAAAGAAAAGCTTTGGAAACCTTTGAGCGTAAAGTTTTAGAACAAAGATTAAAAGATTCCTATACTGAGATTGAAAGAGCCTCCGAAGGTGGACTGATTTGGTGGATTAAAGGTGAAAACGGTTTAGAAAAGTGTGGGGATGGTTGGGAAGTACACAGAGGGAGAAGAATAGATGTCGTTATCGATTCAGATGGCAACCTTTACCTAGAAATCGATATACATCATCGCTTCTATACACCTTGGACACTGCATCAATGGCTGGAAAACTATCCTGATATACCAATCAGTTATGTAAGGAACACATATAAAGATGAAAACGGTAATTACATTACGTGGCAGTACGAAAACTCCACTGATCAATTGCCGCAACAAGTCATACTAGAAGGATTGGGTATCAGTCTAGCAGATTACCACCGTAACAAGGGAGCTACTGACGCAGAAATAAATAACTCTCGTGTTGTGTATGTTAAAAGAGCAAATGACTGGAAAGCAAAGCCTGTACCACATCTATCTCAAAGGCTATCACCAAGCTTAACAATGGAGATGCTGGCAGACATTGCTGGAAAGGGGAGAGAAAGTAACAAAATTAATGAGGTTTTTAGGTTCATCAAAAAAAATTTGGATGTTCGTATAAACCAATCCAAAGAGGCGGCACAGACAATCCGTAAGAAGGTTTATAGAATTTTTAATGAAGTTAAAGCTACAACCGTAGATGGATATGTTTTGCCACCAGTTAAATTACTGGCATCTAAGGGACAGCAAGTAGATAAGGTTTCCAAAGTCCGATATAAGGGATGTGCCGAGGTAGGTGAAACAAAATTTGGCTGTCTCAATCTTTACGATGAAAAGCACGAATATCCCGAAGAAGTCCGTCAATGCTTGCTAGAAATAGCTAGGAATAGCGGTACAGAGATAGAAATAGATTCATATCGCACACGTCAGGACTTACCTGAGAGTGAACTAGACCAACAAAGGTTTTGGCAAAGCTGGTCTGATCAAGGTATCAAAACAATTTTAGTAGTTATGGATTGGTCATCCAACGAATGTAAACAAAAAATTCGCGTTCAAGCTCTTCAGGCGGGAATAGCCACTCAGTTTATTGTGCCTAAGCCAAAAGCCGATCAGTATAAAGCCTTAAATGCTGTTTTGGGACTCTTGTGTAAAGCGGGTTGGCAACCCATACGCATAGAGCCGCTGGATCATCCTGACGCTGCTGATCTAATTATTGGTTTTGATACAGGAACTAATCGAGAGCTATACTATGGCGCTTCTGCATTTGCAGTTCTTGCAAACGGGCAAAGCTTAGGCTGGGAGTTGCCTAATGTTCAACGAGGAGAGACCTTTTCTGGAAAAGCGATTTGGCAAACGGTATCCAAGCTAGTTCTTAAATTTTATCAGAGTTACAACTGTTATCCCAAAAAACTACTTCTGATGAGAGATGGATTAGTTCAAGAAGGAGAATTTCAGAAAACTATAGAAGAGCTTAAAAAGAAAAATATAGCTGTTGATGTTGTTGGAGTTCGCAAAAGTGGAGCTGGAAGAATGGGAAGACAGATTACCCAAGGTTACCGTGATGCGCAAATAGGTACTGTTATTTTTACTCCAAAAGAGAGGTCATTTACTTTGATGACAAGTCGGCCAATTAGCCAGACTATTGGCAGTGCAAGACCTCTTCGGGTAGTTCATGAATACGGCGACACGCCTCTGGACGTGCTAGCTCTGCAAACTTATCATCTATCTCAGTTGCACCCTGCTAGTGGGTTTCAGTCTTGTCGATTGCCTTGGGTTTTACATCTTGCGGACAGAAGTGGTAAAGAGTTTCAACGCATCGGGCAAATCAGTATTTTGCAAAATATCAGCCGCAAGAAATTGATTGCTGTCTAAAAAACAGTAGAGATAACAAATCACTGCACCCGACTTGACATAGGTATGTTGTAGGTTGCTTTTGGCCTTGGTGGCTGCCCCATTCAGTTGGGCAACAGTACCCCATGGGAAGTACATCAACGTCTCAGGAGAAATAGCCTCTTCGTAACGAAAGCCACCCTCAACGGTTTTATGTTTATTAAGCTTCACCTTGACTTGTCGCCACGGCTCCTTTCAATGAGGGTTTTGCAGTGTTGATCCGGTAAAACCAAGACCCGTGCAATTTGGGTTTGCTCCCGGATGGGAACCTACTCTTGCCACTGATCCCAAGACTGAAGTATGAACCCCACCGCTCTATAGCGCGGGGTAGTTCATATTCCTCTTGCTCTGCCCCAGGAAACTGTGTGCCAATCCACGCTGCAATGTGAGCAACCCAGCGGGAGTCCTCATAACAACTCTGTACCCTGGATTTGATGGCTTCGCGCACCTTTTTGCCGAGATTGAGCCATGTCTCCCACAGATGATCTTGAAGTTCTTTGCCAATGGTGTCTTTATCCTCGGCAGGTATCAGTGCCGTAATCACGTTGGGAAAGTCTGCTGTGACCAAGCTAGGGGAGGGTTGCCCTTCGGTTCCGATAGGTTTGGCAATGCCAAATTCCTCAAAGTAGAGTTCAAAGTCAGGCGTTTGGTTGTAGAGATTGGGGGTAATGAGGGCATTAGGCCCATAGCGTTCGGCAAGGAACCAGCAGGCCTTAGGACTTAGGTAATGCAGGCGGTAGGAGCCTGACCAAAAGTCCAGCAGCTTCCGCGAGGATTTAATGAATTCCTGCACGGGGGAGAAGGAAAACATCAAAAGCCAAGGGTGCTGTGGTTGATCCCCATTGCTGGCATTTTTGGAAAAGAGCGTTCCGGCAAGGGCAGCAGTAATCAAGGTATGGGCTTCGAGAGGGCAGTGGCGATCGCAGCTAATATTTTATCCAGCGTAGTTAGTTGGCATATGCAGCAAGGGCAAAACAGACAATGTTTTGCAATCTTTAACAGGTTTTCAAATATGCGACAGGCGCGAGAGCGTGGTATCGTGACTAAGTAACTAAAAATTCCCAATCTACGCGGGGTTGCCCGCTCACCCAACTCAGTTTAGGGGATGCCATGCTGTCAAAGGGCTTTGAGGTTGAACTCTACACGGGTAAACCCACGGGCGAGATTGTGGGACTGTCCGATCGAATCGTGAGGGACTTGCCGGGGTTTGTACGTGAACCCGATAGCCGCAACGTCGAATTCACAACGCCCCCTGTGTATCTCTATGATCAAGCCCTCTGTGACTTGCTGCGTCCTCGCTTTCGGCTGCGAGCGTATCTAAAATCCTTGGGAGATTTAACCCTTGTCCCCGGCAGCACCCTGAGCCTAGGGGATAGTCAGCACTTTTATCGCTCTGATCCCCAGAACCCCTACCACACCTACATTGAGCAAACCTATGGCACGCGGGTTGTTACCGCCAGCGTCCACATCAACATTGGCCTGCGAGATCCAGAAGAGTTGATCCGTGCCTGTCGGCTGGTGCGGCTGGAGGCATCTCTGTTTCTGGCGCTGAGTGCTGCTTCGCCGTTTCTCGATGGCAAGGTAACGGGCTATCACTCCACCCGTTGGGCAATCTTTCCTAAGACCCCACCCCAAGTGCCCCTATTTACCAGCCATGCCCACTTCATTGAGTGGACAGAGGTGCAACTTCAACTGGGGACGATGCAAAATGTGCGGCATCTCTGGAGTGCTGTGCGTCCCAATGGCGATCGCCGACCCTATGATCTCAATCGCCTTGAACTGCGAATTTGTGATCTAGTCACAGATCCCATTGCCCTCCTTGCGATTACGGCTCTCTTGGAAGCGCGACTCCTACAATTGCTCGACACCCCCGACCTTGACCCGCTCCGCTGGGGCAATGGCGAGATGCTGGCACAACTAGCCGATGAAAACGAACAGCTTGCTGCAAAAAACAGCTTAGAGGCGGTGCTGACTCATTGGCGCGATCGCCGGCAACTAACGGCAGCCGCTTGGATAGCAGAACTCTATGATGAGGTCTGGCCGATCGCCAAAGCACAGGGCTTTAGCTGCTTTCTGGCACCAATTAAGAAAATCCTACGACAGGGAAATACCGCCCAGCAATGGCTGGCTCAATATGCAGCGGGGCAATCTATCCCTGAGACGATGGCCGCCGCCGTAGAGGAAATGGCCGCTAGCGAGCAAGAAGTTGCGGATCAACTCTGTCAACCAGTGGCGGCAGTGCGGGGCTAAGTATGGCGCATTTGTTCATTAGCACAGGGGAGGTCTCCGGGGATTTGCAGGGTGCCCTGCTAGTCAAGGCACTCTATCGCTTGGCCGCAGAGCGCGGGATCCCTTTGGAAATTTCTGCCCTTGGGGGCGATCGCATGGCTGCCGCGGGGGCAAAACTGCTCTTTAATACCGCGGGAATTGGCTCCGTGGGGCTACTAGAAGCCCTGCCATTGATCAAGCCAACGATCGCTTTGCAACTCAAGGCACGTCGCTATCTACGGCAGCACCCGCCCGATCTAGTGGTTTTGATTGATTATGTCGGCGGCAATGTGGCCATGGGGCGATTTATTCGCAAGTACTTTTCTGTGCCGATGGTTTACTATATTGCCCCTCAAGAGTGGGTCTGGTCACACAGTCTCAAGGCAACTCGTCAAATTGTTGCCCTCAGCGATCGCCTGCTGGCCATTTTTCCAGAAGAAGCCACTTATTACCGCCGTCATGGTGCCAATGTGGTTTGGGTGGGGCATCCCCTGTTGGATCGCATTGCTGCCGCTCCCAGTCGTGAAGTCGCCCGTCAAAGTTTGGGCATTGCTGCCGATGAGCTAGCGATCGCCCTGTTGCCCCTGTCTCGCAAACAGGAAATCAAATCCCTCTTGCCATTGATTTTAGGGGCTGCCACGAATATCGCTAAAGCCTATCCTGAAGCCCGCTTTTGGTTACCCCTGTCTCTGCAGCAGTATCGTCCAGCCATTGAAGCAGTCCTCAGACAGTATCCAATTCGCGTCACCCTTGCGGACGACTCACTGCAAGTTCTGGCAGCAGCGGATTTGGCGATCGCCAAGTCCGGCACCGTAAATTTAGAAACGGCACTTTTGAATGTGCCCCAAGTGGTGATCTATCGCGTCCACCCCCTGAGTTTGTGGCTCTATCAACGCTTCCTGAAGTTTGATCTCAAATTTGTCTCCCCCCCCAATTTACTTGTGAATAGAGAAATCGTCCCCGAACTCCTTCAAGGACGAGCCACGGTTGCCAAGATTACCACCGCTGCCCTTGAGTTGCTCGATCAGCCTGAGAAACGCCTAGCGATGCAGGCAGGCTATACTGAAATGCGAGCCGCCATGGGCACCCCCGGCGTGGTCGATCGCGCCGCCACAGAGATTCTAAATCTGCTAGTTAACAGAGAACGTGCAGGATCAGCGACCCTACACGAGTGAGTAAACCAACTGGCTTAAGTGTTAGTGAGCAAATTCTCTACTGTTGGGGTTTCATGAAGCGATTGCCCGGGCGCCGCTGTTGCATCCGAGTGGCCAAGGCTTGCCGTTGTTGCGGTGTGAGAATGCCCCGCATGGCCAGCATGCTTTCAAAGCGGAGGGAGGCGAGTTGGTTTTCCAGTTGGCGCACCTGTTGGTGCTTGCTGCGGATTTGATCCTCTGAGGCATCGCCACTCATCATCTGCCGCAGTTCTTCCCGGGCGGTGCGCAGTTGGTTGCGGGTTTGTTCCATTTGGCCTTGGTATTGTTGCCGCACGGCTTGCAAACGTTGCCGCTGCTCAGGGGTGAGATTGAGGTTTTCGAAGTTGGCTCCCCAGCGGGGTCCGCCATAACCGGGGTCAGCTAACGTCGGGGGAGCGATCGCCACCAAGGGGCTAAGGGCACTGCATACCAAAAGTGCTGCGAGGGATTTTTTCAACATAGCTGGGTTCTCCTTTCTCAAAGGTTGGAATGATGGATTACTCGAAAAGAGAGGGTTCAACATCGTGGAACATCGCTTGCCAATTGGTCGCGATGAAGGTTTCCACCGAGTTGGGGGAAGTTTGTTGTGCCACTTGAGTTGAGGGGTTGAGGAACCGCACACTGGTGGCAGTGGCGATCGCGCCAGCCCCCAAAAGAGACACGACCTGCCAGCGTCGCTTCCTCAGTTGATGTTGATGCAAAGCAGCTTGGACAATCCGCTGTTCTAGATGAGGATGGGGTGGCGGTGGCATGCCCGCATAGGTCTGCAAAAACTGAACCAAATTTGTCTCCTCCGCAGGTGGGGGTTCGCGTTTCATAGGCTGACTCCAGCTTCAGTAAAGTAAGTCCGCAATGTGCTTCGGGCACGAAAGAGACGGGATTTCACTGTACCCACGGGAATCTGCAGAATTTCAGCAATTTCTTTTTGGGGCAAGCCTTGGAGATCATGCATGACCAAAACACTGCGGTATTCTAGGGGCAGTGTGGCTAAACCGCGCTGAACTAAATCTTCGTAATGCAATTGCCGTAGATCTAGTCCAGGGGTGAGTGGCTCACTTTGAGACAGGTATTGCTGATGTCGCGATTTGTGCGTTGCCAGTTGACGGCGATAGTCGCAAGCCACATTCCAAGCAATCCGATAGAGCCATGTCGAAAACTTTGCCTCATGTTTGAGACCTTTTAGCCCCTTCCATGCCCGCAAGAAAACCTCCTGCACCAAATCATCAAGGGCAACCGCACCGCACAACTGAAACAGGAGCGATCGCACCCGTTGCTGATGCCGTTGATACAGTTCCCGAAACCCATTTGGATGTCCGGAAAGGCACTGCTCAATAATCCCCCGATCGGGATCGATCACTTGGGGCCGGGTCACGATAGCCGTTGATGCCGTTGCCGCTGATAGGGGTAAAGATACACTCATGCGAGGTATCACTCCATTAACGTAATCCTCTATTTAGACGGGGCATCGAAAAGAGCGGTTCAAGACCCTTGGCACCACGGTTCGGTAGAATTTGGGAAACAATTGTGGCTACCGGCCGAACTATACTAAACGTCGGATGCTCTGACAGGGAACTGATCGTGAATATCGCTGAAATTTTTAACCGTGGTGGCTTGGCCATGTGGCCACTACTGATTCTCTCGATCTTGACCTTAGGCACCATTTTTGAGCGGCTTTGGTTTTGGAGCATGGTTCTCCGAGGAGAGACAAAACTGGCCGAGCAGATTCTGGATGCCGCTCGCCACAATTGGCAAGAAGCCATTGAATTAGCAGCAAATGCCTGTGACCAACCCATTGGTCGCTTCCTCTATACCCCTTTACAACTGATTGACACCAACCCAGAAATCTTTCGCTTAGCTTTAGAGGCTGCGGCTGATGAGGAGCTGAGTGCCATGCGGCGGGGAGAAAAGGTCTTAGAGGCAACGATTACGATGGCACCTCTACTGGGTTTGTTGGGAACGGTGTTAGGTCTGATTAGTGCCCTCAGTTCTATTCGCTTGGGGGATATTGGCACACCTGCAACCATGGGTGTGGGTCTCGGGATTAGTGAGGCCTTAATTAGTACCGCCTCTGGCTTGGTGGTGGCGATCATTGCCCTTGCCTTTCAGCGGCTCTTTCAAGCGTTTCTCTTGCAGCAGGCACAAATTTTTCGCCGCACTGGCAATGAATTAGAACTCATCTATCGCCAAGCATGGCTAGAGCAGCGGATCAAAGGGGAACCCGAAAAAACATTGTTCTAACTCAAGCTCTATAATTTTGCCCCTTTGGCGGTTCTGAAGGAGAAAATCTTAGGGGTAGGGGGAACCAAAATCGTTATAATCGCTGTTGATAGCTCATTAGCGAGGCATCATGCGCGTTTACGTGTTGCTCTACAACCCGGGGACTGAAAATGAGGGCATTCACTCTCTGCAACTGGGCGATCGCAACCTTATTCTGATGTTTGAAAGCGAAGACGATGCCAGTCGCTATGCCATGCTCCTAGAGGCACAGGATTTTCATCTCCCCAGCGTTGTCCCCATTGATGCCAAGGAAATCGAAGAATTCTGCGAATCCTCAGGCTACACCTGTCACTTGGTGCCCGAAGGATTTGTGCCGACAAACGATGCTGAGCGTCTCTTCTTGGCGCCTCCCGAACGCAATGTCGAAGAAACCGACTGGGAACTAGAAAGTCGCGTGCCGCCGGCTGCTGAGAGTGAGTTCTCCGAAAGTGAACTGAATCAGTTGCGCCAACAATTTGAAAAGCTGTTATAGATGGTGCGGTTCTGTGCCTGTCTGATTGTCAAAAATGAAGCAGCCCATTTGGCACGCTGTCTGGGCAGTGTTCAGCCTTGGGTAGATGAGATCGTTGTGGTAGATACCGGGTCAACGGATGAGACGATCGCGATCGCCCGCCAGTTTACAGATCGCATCTTTACCTTCCCTTGGCAGGATGATTTTGCCGCCGCTCGTAATTACTCCCTAGAGCAGGCCACGGGCGATTGGATTTTGGTGATTGATGCCGATGAGGTGCTCGTGACCTTGCAGGAACCACCTGTGCCCCTCGGACAACAACTAGAGGGCAGCACCTTCACTGCCTACCAACTCCTACGGCGGGAAATCGGCACGGGAGAGCAGTTTTCCGATTTTGCCATTGTGCGACTCTTTCGCAACCTGCCGACGCTGCGCTATCAGGGACGCTTCCATGAGCAGTTGGTGTCCACAGCCGCAGAACCGCTGACCATTGGTTCTCTGGCAACGCTGCGCATTGACCACTATGGCTATCAACCCGCACAAATTCAAGCCAAGATGCGCGATCGCAACATCCCGATTTTGGAACGCATCCGTGCCAGTGAAGCTCTACCTTTGAATCTCCTCTTTGCCTTGGCGGAGATGTACCATGCTGTGAATAACCCCACGGCTGCGGATAACTGCTACCAAGAACTCTTTGAGCGGCTCTTGCCCCATCTCCTCACCGGCCAACTGCCTGAGAATGCCACCGCTGCACTGCCCGAAATTCTGAATCAACTGGGGCGGCGTCTGCTGGCTATGGGGGATCACGAAACATTGCAACTCCTATGTCAGCAAAGTCTGGTGTGGTTTCCCACCTATCCTCCCCTCAATGATTTAGCCGGGCGCTGGCTGATGGCTTTAGGATTTCCTTTGGGAGCAACGGCCTACTTTGAGTATTGCCTTGAACTGGGGCGCACCAATGGCTACAGCAAGCAGATGATTTTTCCCTTGGGTTATGTGCGGCAGATTGCAGCCGAACAACTAGGGCGTGCCTATGAAGCCTTGGGCGATCGCGAGCGAGCGGCGGTGGCCTTTGCCCAAGCAACCGCTTTTCGCCAAGAAAAGGGCAATCACCAATAAAAAAGTGCCGCTGTTACCAACGGCACGGCAGTTTGGGTTTCGGTGATCCAACCTTAGGCAAATTGCTGCCACTCTTCTTCCAGCAAACTGATGAGGTCTTCGTTGCCCTGACTCCGAGCCACTTGCAGCCGCCGCTCAAGAGTTTTCAGAATCGCATGGCGATGGGCTTCGGCCAAAGAGTCGCGCTTACGCTGGGGAAGGACTGAAGGGGCAGCACTCGTCGTCGGAGCGGCTGTGGTAACTGGTGTACCGTTGGTTTGGTAGGTCACCCCCCGCCAGCAGAGGACATAATTGGGTTGAGGAACCGGTTCAGCCGCTTTGTGTCCTACCCATTGCGCCCCGCGGTAGAGACCCTTGGCACCCGATTCGACAAGGGGAACGTGCGGGTCAGAAGTTTCGTATTTAACACCACGATAGATGAGTTGCATAATTAAATCAAGGCTCCTAGGTGACTACTATTGATTCGTTATCAAACTTTAGAGGGTCGGCGTTAAGGAACAAGTTGTCCCTAACTTTCTGTATTCTATTATACGATTTTTCGACATTCATTGGACAGAAGCCGGTTTTTGTAATCAATCTTTAGCTCTTTTACAGTCCTCCTATGAACGTGTTGTCCCTCCCTCCCAATGCTCGTCACCTCCTAGGGACGTTGCGTCCGGGTCAACGGGAAATTAGTGAATGGCAAGGGGGTCTCTTGGCGGTGTCGGCAGTGCCCGGAGCAGGTAAGTCCCATGGCATGGCCGTAGGAGCAGCGATCGCCATCGCTCGCGAACAACTCCATCAACAGCGGCAACTAGTAGTGGTCACCTATAGTCGTTCGGCTGCCGCCAATATCAAGGTGCGGATTCGCAAGCACCTGCGGGAGATGGGGCTACCCCGCAATGGTTTTAGTGTGCAGACGCTCCACAGTTTGGCCTTGAAAATTGCGACCAGTCACCCTACAGCGGGTCTGCGTTGGAGTGGCGAGAATTTATTGAGTGAGCATGAGCAGCGACGCCTCTGTGTTACCTGTGTTAAGGAATGGGCGCGATCGCACCCTGATATGCTCGAGCAACTGATCCAAGGCTGCGATACCAGTCCCCTGAGCGACGTTGAACACGATGGTCGCAGAAGTGCGCTTTTGACTGACATTTTGGTGAAGTTGGCACAAACCGTTATTAGCAGTGCCCGCAGTATGGCTTTGACGCCCCATGATCTGCGGCAGTTATCCCAGCAGTTGCGCCCCCAAAGTGCAGCAGCAGGAGAACCCTACCCTTTTCTAGAGATTGGTGCCGACCTTTTGGAACTGTACCAGCACCATTTAGCACAGCAAGAGCAAATTGACTACGATGAGATGATTTTGGCAGCGGTACAACTCCTCGAGGGCGATCGCCAGTGCCGCCTAGAATGGCAACAGCGGGTATATGCCGTCTTTGAGGATGAGGCTCAGGACTCCACTCCCTTGCAATCGCGGTTACTGCGACTTCTAGCCGAGGACAACACCACAGGGCAAGTTAATTTTGTGCGGGTCGGGGATCCCAATCAAGCCATTAACTCCACATTTACAGCGGCAGACCCGCTCTTTTTTAATGAATTCTGTGACGAATGTGCCCAGCAGCAGGCCTTCTATGAAATGACCCAAGCGGGGCGATCGACCCCATTGGTCATTCGATCAGCCAACTTTTTAGTGAACTGGGTCAATCATGCCCTCAAAGGCCAAGAACTCCCCTTTCGGCCCCAAGCAATTCAGCCCGTCTCACCGACGGATCCGCAACCGGGGGCAAACCCACCCCCCTGGGGAGAAGGGGTAGAAATTGTGCGACCAGCTACCATTTTTGAGACTGTGCGCGAGTTAGCAGCACGCATTTCTCAGGTCTTAACAGAGCATCCTGACGCCTCAATCGCGGTGCTGGTGCGTACCAACCGCCAAGGAGAATTTCTCGCGGATCTGTTGCGATCGCCCGCTAGCTTCAACATTGATACTGACCTTACTGCTCAAGGGATTCCCATTCTTGATGTGTCAGGCCTTGAACGGCGATCGCAGGTGCCCAAGGAATTGCTGGACATTCTTTATTTTCTCCACTGCCCCTATTCTCCCGAAGCGGTCAAAGCAGCCCTGACCGTTCTTCAGGAGCGCAAACGCATTTCTGTCCAAAACTTGGATCGCTTAGCCGCCCAGCCAGAGGTGTTTCTCTACCCCGGTCCTTTAGACCCCCCTGCCGAGGAACCCGTGCTCAAGGCGCGGCACTACTGTCAACATCTCCTCAAAGCCCGCCTAGAGCTGTCTTTATTTCCCTTGATCACGTATTGCGCCCAGGAATTGGGCTATGATGCCGCCGAATTGGCCACCACCGATCGCCTGATCTACCACTTGGCACAGCAGGAACCGACGCAACTGTGGGAGCGTATCCATCCCCGTTGGCAGGAGTTGGTGGCAGCAGATCGCTTTGATGCTGTTGAGATGGAAGACCTCCATAGCCGCTTAGTGCGAACGGGACAAGTGACCATTATGACGATGCATCGCGCCAAGGGTCTGGATTGGGATGCCGTTTTTGTTCCCTTTTTAGAGGCAAGAACCCTCCCCGGTAAGAGCTGGGTGCCGGCCAATGCCAAGTTCCTCAGTCCAGAGGTAGACTTTATTGAGGTGGTGCGATCGCAACTGCGTGCCTACGCTCATCAGCAACCCCTTCCTGACTCGCAAACCGCCAATCAAAAAGCCGAAGAGGCCAAAGTTGCTGAGGCATATCGCCTGCTTTACGTGGCCATGACCCGTGCCAAGCGTTTACTGTGGCTCGCCGCCGCCCACCAAGCCCCCTTTAACTGGCAGAACTTTGACTGGCGAGGGTTTTATAAACTGGAAGAGAGTGACCCTTGTCCTTTCTTACCGGCCCTAGAGAAAAAGTTACAGCAACATGCTAAGGCTACTCCCGGCGATCGCTAGGACTATCGCGCCCCGGTAGGCGTTCCATTACTGCCAAGACGGCCCGTTCTGCTGCCAGAATATCGCGCTCCGCGCCCCCCAAAAAGAGTCGGCCAAAGCTGCCCACAGCTGAAATTTGCAAGATATTAATAAGTGCTGCCTTTTCAGCTTCATTGGCGGCCAGTGCGGCATAGGCGGCAGGTTCCACTTCAAATACATAGAGGGTTTGCCCCGCCAAAATCATATTGCCCCGCCGTGAGCGGTTAATTAGTTGGGTATGGTGGGCATCAATATTGCGAATCACCTGACTCGAGATCACCCGTGGTCGCAAGCAATCCTGGACTCGAGCGCCAATAGCATCTAAAATTGCCTGCCCTGCTGCGCGCACTTCCCCCTGATTGCCCGAATGCACCTCCAATAGTCCGTAGAGTCGCTCGATAAACAAAACTCCCGGCCGCACCACCGCAGACTTCAGGGCAATATCCAAGAGGCGATTGACATCAATCCCCGGTGAAATCTCCACCCAGAGGGAGCAATCCCCCGGCAGCGGCAAAAACCCCTGCGCCACGGTTCCCAAGTAGGCCGCGTGTTGCGGTTGAATCGAGTCGAGATAGACATAACTGCGCAGATCAACGCCCAAGGTGGTGGATTCCTAACGCGCCAGTACCCATGATCGCTGAAAATGCCCTAGGACAATAGCCATTGAAGGCGTGGATCCGTAAAGTCCTCAATGCAGACTTCTGCCCCTGCGGATTGAAGGGCCGTTTGCGATTGCGTTGTTAATACTCCCCAGCAGAGCATCCCTGCCCGCACCGCTGCTATCACCCCCGCCACGGCATCCTCAAAGACAAGACAATGCTGCGGCAACACCTGCAACCGCTCCGCCACTAGGAGATAGCATTCTGGATCGGGCTTGCCCCGCTGCACATCCTGCTCCATCACCACCGTATCGAAAAAGTTGCCCACCCCCTCGCAAGAGAGCACCAATTCCACATTGGCAGCACAGGCCGAGGTGCCTAAGCCCAAGCGATAGCCTTTTTCCTTGGCACTTTTGAGAAAGGGCAATAGCCCCGGCAACAGTTCCAAATTGGGGGCCAGCAGTTCCCGAAACACGGCTTCTTTACCCGCGCCCCAACGTTCGACTTCCGCTTCAGTGACTGATCGCCCTAGGAGTTCTGGCAGGAGTTCGGCATTGCGTTTGCCCCCCATTTGCCGCAACTGTTCCAAGTTAATCTGCTGCCGCAGTTCAGGGGTGCGATCAACATAGACGCGCCAAGCTTCAAGGTGATAGGGCATGGTATGGCAGATGACCCCATCCATATCAAAAATCAGAGCACGCTGCGAGGGTTCAACGGCAAGAAACTGGGAAAAATTAGCCATTGCGGAAAAATTTGGGCATCAGCAAGTGTAGTCTATCGTCTTTTGAGCCTAAAGAGGCTGGCCAATCGATCAATCGAATTTTGTCGCAGGCTAGCCCATAAAATACGGGCAACCACACCTGCAAAAATAATGAGTCAACATCTACAGTAAGGGTACAGCCTTTTATCCAAGCTGTAGGGTACGTCGAGGGGTGTTGATCCTGTTTAAGAGTGGATTTGACGGTTCTGAGTCTGTTCAATCTTTTGGGAAGAGGGCTGTAAATTGGCATACAAAAACACGCCAAAGTGGACGTGTTAAGATGAGTGTTACCAGCACGCAGGAGCCATTAGGGAAAGGGTCATGTTTGAACGGTTTACAGAAAAAGCCATTAAAGTCATTATGCTGGCACAGGAAGAGGCTCGCCGCCTCGGCCACAACTTTGTCGGTACCGAACAAATTCTCCTCGGACTGATTGGTGAAGGCACCGGTGTGGCTGCGAAAGTCCTACGTTCCATGGGCGTGAACCTCAAGGACGCCCGCATCGAGGTGGAAAAAATTATTGGCCGCGGGTCTGGTTTTGTCGCGGTGGAGATTCCCTTTACCCCCCGTGCCAAGCGAGTGTTGGAACTCTCCCTCGAAGAAGCCCGCCAACTGGGACACAACTATATTGGTACTGAGCACCTGCTCTTGGGTCTGATCCGCGAAGGGGAAGGCGTAGCGGCACGGGTTCTTGAAAATCTTGGCGTTGACCTGTCGAAAGTGCGCACTCAAGTGATCCGCATGCTGGGTGAAACCGCAGAAGTGACGGCCGGTGCTAGCCAAGGGCGTACCAAAACACCGACACTGGACGAATTTGGTGCTAACCTCACCCAGATGGCCATTGATGGCAAGCTAGATCCTGTGGTGGGTCGGCAAAAAGAAATTGAGCGGGTGATTCAAATCCTTGGCCGCCGCACCAAAAATAACCCCGTGCTGATCGGTGAACCGGGGGTGGGTAAAACCGCCATTGCTGAAGGCCTTGCCCAACGCATTGCCAATAGAGATGTCCCCGATATTCTCGAAGACAAGCGGGTGGTCACCCTCGATATTGGCTTGTTGGTGGCGGGCACGAAGTACCGGGGTGAGTTTGAAGAGCGGCTGAAGAAGATCATGGATGAGATCCGCCAAGCCGGTAACGTAATCTTGGTGATTGACGAGGTACACACGTTGATTGGGGCTGGGGCTGCTGAGGGTGCCATTGACGCAGCGAATATCCTCAAGCCCGCCTTGGCTCGTGGTGAGTTGCAGTGCATTGGTGCCACCACGATGGATGAGTACCGCAAACACATTGAGCGAGATGCTGCCTTGGAGCGCCGCTTCCAACCGGTAATGGTGGGTGAACCCTCCGTTGAGGAAACTATTGAGATCCTCTACGGCCTGCGGGAACGCTATGAGAAGCACCACAAGCTGAAAATTTCCGATGAAGCCCTTGAGGCGGCAGCGAAGCTGTCTGATCGCTACATTAGCGATCGCTATCTGCCCGACAAGGCCATTGACCTCATTGACGAAGCTGGCTCACGGGTGCGCCTGATTAATTCGCAACTACCGCCTGCGGCCAAGGAACTGGATCGCGAATTGCGGCAAGTGCTCAAAGAAAAAGACGATGCCGTGCGTGCCCAAAACTTCGACAAAGCGGGTGAATTGCGCGATCGCGAGATGGAACTGAAAGCGCAAATCCGTGCCATTGCCCAGCAGAAAAAATCCGAAAGTGTCAATGGTGAAGAGGAAACCCCCGTCGTTACCGAAGAGGATATTGCCCACATTGTTGCCTCTTGGACAGGTGTGCCTGTCAGCAAGCTCACCGAAAGCGAGTCGGAAAAACTGCTGCACATGGAGGAGACCCTGCACCAGCGGGTCATTGGCCAAGATGAAGCGGTGAAAGCCATCTCCCGTGCCATTCGCCGTGCCCGTGTTGGTCTGAAAAATCCCAACCGTCCCATTGCTAGCTTTATCTTCTCTGGGCCAACCGGTGTGGGTAAAACCGAGCTAACGAAAGCCTTGGCCGCCTACTTCTTTGGCTCTGAAGAGGCGATGATCCGCTTGGATATGTCCGAGTACATGGAGCGGCATACCGTCTCCAAGCTCATTGGTTCGCCCCCCGGCTATGTCGGCTACAACGAGGGCGGTCAACTGACCGAAGCCGTGCGGCGGCGTCCCTACACGGTGGTGCTCTTTGATGAAATCGAGAAAGCCCATCCCGATGTCTTTAACCTGCTGCTGCAAATCCTTGAGGATGGTCGCCTCACTGACTCTAAGGGGCGTACCGTTGACTTCAAGAACACCCTCTTGATCATGACTTCGAACATTGGCTCGAAGGTGATTGAGAAGGGGGCGGGCGGTCTTGGCTTTGAGTTTGGCTCTGAGGACGCTGCCGAATCGCAATACAATCGCATTCGCTCCTTGGTGAATGAGGAACTGAAGCAATACTTCCGCCCCGAATTCCTCAACCGTCTTGATGAGATCATTGTCTTCCGTCAATTGACGAAGGACGAGGTCAAGCAAATTGCCGACATTCTCCTCAAGGAAGTGTTCTCGCGCCTGACGGAAAAAGGCATTACCTTGGAGGTGACCGAACGCTTCAAGGAACGGCTGATTGATGAGGGCTACAACCCCAGCTATGGGGCACGGCCACTGCGGCGGGCAATTATGCGCCTCTTAGAGGACACCTTGGCTGAGGAAATGCTCTCTGGCCGCATTCGTGAAGGGGATACTGCCCTCATTGATGTGGATGAATCGGGTCAAGTGAAGATCCAAGCTCAACCTCGGCGTGAGCTATTGCCCCAAGCGGTTGAGTAGGGTATTGACTTCCTATGCCAGACACACCACAAGAGGTTTATGGGGACTCTCTCATCTCCCGAGCGCTTGATCACGACTGGCGCACTATTTATCCCTTGGGTGCTTACCAAATCCACGGTCTGGCATGGGTCGATCCCCAAGCCCTGTGGCTACGTCAATTACCCCGTTTACCCTTTTGCCAGGCGACCCTGGGCGCCAGTTTTTTGGCCTTGGATCAGGTGCGGGGCTTTATTTTGCTCATCAATGGCGAAAACGACCACAGTGAGATTCTCAATCCCTACGATCTAGAGCCATTTCTCGATGCCGATGGCCTCTGTCTCCATCGCGAAACCCTCTGGTTTTGTCGGGACACATGGCTCTATCGCTGTCATCTTCCTGACTGGCATGTCGAAAAGGTGCTGGAATGCCGCTATCCCATTTACGGTGTGGCGGTGGATGACGCAGGCATCTATGTGGCCTGTCAAAAATCGGGTTACATTCACTGTTTTGATGAGACCGGTCGAGAGCAGTATCGCCTCAGCGCCCCGGGCATTGGCTGTGAAAATCTAGCCCTCAGGGATGGCTATCTGTGGGTGAGCGATCGCCTAGAGCAATCCATCTATTGTCTTGATCGCCAGACTGGCCGTGTTGAATGGGTGGCCTTGACTCCCTTTGCCCAGCCAACGGCTTTCACCTTTGATGGGATGGGGCGATTGTGGGTGGCCTATGGCGGTGAAGAACCCTATCTGCGGGATAACCCCAATAACCGCGCAGCCCCCCTCGAAATTGATCACCGCGATATTTGCCTGATTCATCCTCTGCTCTACCAGACCCACAAAGAGCAGCATTACACGGTCTCCAATGGCTATCTGATTGAGATGGCCTACGTGGAGGAACTGTCTCCCCTTGATGCGCTGCACCTAGATAACCTAGAGTGGCGGATTGCTTTGCCTGCCAATTCCCTGCGCCAAAAATTGCTGCGGGTCGAACCCGTGGGTACCCCCTTTCGCTTGGAAACCGTGGGCGATCAGCAGGTGGCGGTGTTTGATTTTCCTGAGTTGCGTCCCTACGAAGCCCGTCTTTTTGGTTGGCGTGCTTGGCTAGAAGTGAGAGGTATCAAGTACCATCTCAGCTTTGACGACATTGATGAGACGCTACCGCTGCCGCCAGAATTTGCAGCACAGTATCTGGTGGATAACGATGAGTTGGCGATGGATCAACCCATTGTCCAGGAGGCGGCACGGGAAGCTGTGGGCACAGAGACCAATATCCTGCGCAAGATGCTCAAGATTCGTAACTATGTGTACGATCGCCTGAGCTATGCGATGCGACCCACAATTGAAACCCCTGATATTGTGTTGAAGCGGGGAACCGGTTCCTGTGGTGAGTATGTGGGGGTGCTCCTTGCCTTGGCGCGATTGAATGGCATTGCCTGCCGTACAGTGGGTCGCTACAAATGTCCCCCCCATCCCCAAAAGCGGGGCATTCCCCTCCAGCCCACCTATAACCACGTTTGGTTGGAGTTTTATATACCGGGGGTTGGCTGGTTGCCCATGGAGTCCAATCCCGATGATGTCGTAGAGCGCGGCCCCTATCCAACGCGGTTCTTTATGGCACTGCCTTGGTACCACGTGGAAGCGGGTAAAGGGATTCGCTTTGAGAGCACGAATTATCGCGATCGCGGGCTACGCCTTGGAGATTTAGCTCTCAACCATGTGCGCTTTACCATTCATGGCGAACTACCCCCGGTTTTCTAAACAGTTCTAAGGCAGGAGCACTCCCAGTAACCCCAAGGGAGCCGGTTGCCAATCGCCGCGCCAATCCAAAAGCTGTACTAACACCAAGTAACCAATTCCCAATAACAGAGAAATGGCACCGGTGGCGATCGCCACCCATTTGCCCGATGACCGTTGAGACACCCTTAGCCTCCTACTCATTCTTGAGTCGTAATACCGCCATAAAAGCCTCTTGGGGGACATCTACCCGCCCGATCGCCTTCATCCGTTTTTTACCCGCTTTTTGTTTCTCGAGGAGCTTGCGTTTACGGGTCACATCACCGCCGTAGCACTTGGCCAAGACATCTTTGCGTAAGGCGGGAATACTTTCACTGGCAATCACCCGTGAGCCAATGGCCGCTTGAATGGGAATTTTGAACTGGTGGCGTGGGATCAAATCCTTGAGTTTGCTGACAAGGGCACGTCCCACATAGTAGGCCTTATCGCGGTGGACAATGGCTGCCAAGGAATCCACAGGGTCATTGTTGATCAGGATATCCAGCTTCACCAGATCATTGGGACGGTAACCAATGAGGTGGTATTCCATACTGGCATAGCCCCGTGATCGCGACTTCATTTCATCGAAAAAGTCCGTCACAATTTCCGCCAAGGGCATTTCATAAACTAATGTGGTACGCCCTTGAGTGAGGTAGCGCATATCCTTAAAGATGCCCCGCCGTGACTGCGCCAATTCCATCAGTGTTCCCACATAGGTTTCGGGGGTAATCATTTCCAGTTGAACGTAGGGTTCCTCAATTTTTTCGCGGTATTGGGGTTCCGGCAGCAGGCTGGGGTTATCAATCGTCAGCACTTCCCCTTTGATGGTGGTGACGCGATAGACCACCGAAGGGGCGGTAATGATTAAGTCCAGATTGTATTCCCGCTCTAGCCGCTCTTGGATAATTTCCATGTGCAGCAGCCCCAAAAAGCCACAGCGAAAGCCAAAGCCCATGGCACTGGAGGTTTCCGGCTCGTAGTGGAGCGAAGCATCGTTGAGCTTCAATTTTTCAAGGGCTTCCCGCAGATCCTCAAACTGATCGGCATCAGTGGGAAAGAGACCACAAAAGACCATCGGTTTGGCCTCGGTGTAACCCGGAAGGGGTTCCTTGGCTGGGTTTTGTGCCAATGTAATCGTGTCGCCAACACGGGCATCACCAACGGCTTTAATGGCGGCTGCGAGGTAGCCCACTTCCCCGGCATGCAGACTGTCCACGGGTTTTTGGTTAGGGGCAAGAACCCCCAGTTCATCAATTTCGTACTCCTTAGCGGAGGCCATCAAGCGAATGCGATCGCCCTTGCGAACCACACCATCCATGACCCGAAAATAAACAATCACCCCTCGGTAGGCATCGTAGTAGCTATCAAAAATCAATGCCCGCAGGGGTTGATCTACCGTATCGCGGGGGGGTGGCACCAAATGCACAATGGATTCCAGAATTTCCTCAATGCCAATCCCCTCCTTGGCAGACGCTAGAACTGCTTGGGAGCAGTCGAGGCCAATAATCTCTTCAATTTCGGCCTTTACACGATCTGGCTCGGCACCGGGTAGATCAATTTTGTTGAGAACCGGAATAATCTCTAAATTATGCTCCAATGCCAGATAGACATTGGCCAGCGTTTGCGCTTCTACCCCTTGGGAGGCATCCACAACGAGGAGTGCCCCTTCACAAGCAGCCAGCGATCGCGACACCTCATAGGAAAAATCCACGTGGCCGGGGGTGTCAATTAAGTTCAAAATATACGTTTCGCCATCGCGACTGGTGTAGGTCATGCGGGCAGCTTGCAGCTTAATCGTAATTCCCCGCTCCCGCTCCAGCTCCATATTGTCGAGAAACTGTTCCTTCATTTCACGGGGATCCACCGTGCCCGTAAATTGCAGCAGGCGATCGGCAAGGGTTGATTTGCCATGATCAATGTGGGCAATGATCGAGAAATTGCGAATGTGGGAAACGGGGACGTCGGTCATACCAGCGAGGGCAACCTTAACAAAATGAAAAACTCCTTTTTTGATTCTAAGCGTCCCTGTCCTATTGTGCTGAGAATTCGGTGGTAGGATAGAAATTAACTGCCGGGATGTAGCGCAGCTTGGTAGCGCATCTGCTTTGGGAGCAGAGGGTCGCAGGTTCAAATCCTGTCATCCCGATTCGGAACCAGAAACCTAGAACAATTGCTGCCCATCTTGACTTCTCCCCTTCTTGAAAGAGAG
>NZ_DVEH01000018.1 GCF_015295825.1 Thermosynechococcus sp. M98_K2018_005 | reverse complement strand
AAGGGTACGCTACGCGATCGCCAGAACCATTCGCCGCTTATTTTGACAAACTATTATAAGGTGCCGCCCTGTAGATCAATTGCCCACTATTGCCACTGAATATCGGCATCCATCGCAGTCATGGCTGCGGTGAGTTTTTCAATCAGTTTCTTGACGGGGAAGGCACCGACATCTCCCGCTGCACGGGTGCGGATACTCACAGTCTCACTTGCGACTTCCTTGGCACCGAGAATGCCCATCACAGGAATTTTCTGAGTTTCGGCGTTGCGAATCTGTTTGCCGAGGCGATCGCCGCTGCGATCCACGCTTACGCGCACCCCCTGCTCTTGCAGTTGAGCGGCCACACGTTCGGCATAGGGACGTTGCTCATCCCCCACGGGCAACAGGCGCACTTGCTCCGGTGCCAGCCAAAAGGGAAAATCCCCTGCATACTCCTCAATGAGAATGCCAATGAGCCGCTCCAGCGAGCCAAAGGGGGCACGGTGAATCATTACCGGCCGGCGACGGGTATTGTCCTCAGCCACGTATTCCAAATCAAAGCGCTCAGGTAAATTGTAGTCCACCTGAACCGTTCCCAACTGCCACTCGCGACCGAGAGCATCTTCAAAGATAAAGTCCAGTTTCGGCCCATAGAAGGCGGCCTCACCAATCCCCAAAAAGTGCTCCATGCCCAACTGTTCTACAGCTCGCTGAATTGCGGACTCAGCCTTTGACCAAGCTTCATCGGAGCCAATGTACTTGTCGGATTTGGGATCGCGGAAGCTTAGCCGTGCCTTGAATTTATTTAAACGCAGACAGCGAAAGACCGAGAGAATGAGATCAACCACATTCAAAAACTCGGCATCCAACTGCTCCGGCGTGACAAAAAGGTGGGAGTCATCCACCGTAAAGCCCCGCACCCGCGTCAAGCCCCCCAATTCTCCCGACTGCTCATAGCGATAGACCGTACCAAACTCCGCCAACCGTAGGGGTAAGTCACGGTAAGAGCGCAACTCACTTTTATAGATTTGAATGTGGAAGGGACAGTTCATTGGCTTGAGCACAAACCCCTGCTCGTGGGCGGCAGCCTCAGCATCTTCAGCCATCAGGGGGAACATATCCTCCTTGTACTTTTGCCAGTGGCCAGAGGTCTTAAACAAATCCACCCGAGCAATGTGGGGCGTCACCACAGGGAGATAACCGCGCTTGAGTTGCTCCTTCTTAAGAAAGTCCTCCAAAGTTGAGCGCAGGATCGTTCCCTTGGGGGTCCATAGAGGCAGGCCCGGCCCGACTGGATCCGCAAAGATAAAGAGTCCGAGTTCTTTGCCCAGTTTGCGGTGATCGCGGCGGAGGGCTTCTTCTTTGCGGCGTTTATATTCCGCCAGTTGTTCTGGGGTTTCCCATGCCGTACCGTAGATGCGCTGAAGTTGAGCTTTGGTTTCATCGCCGCGCCAGTAGGCACCGGCAACACTTTCAAGGGCGATCGCCTTGGGGTTAATCTCGCCCGTATTTTCAACGTGGGGGCCTGCACAGAGATCCCACCACTCATCCCCCAAGTGGTAAATCGTAATTGGCTCCTCGAGGTCTTGGAGAATTTCTAGCTTGTAGGGTTCCCCCAGCTCCCGAATGCGACGCTCGGCCTCCTCACGGGTCACTTCCTCGCGGATCACCGGCAACCTGCGCTTAATGATCTTGACCATCTCCTTTTCAATGAGCTTCAGGTCTTTTTCGCTGAAGGGTTCTGGGTGGTCAAAATCGTAATAAAACCCATTCTCAATCCAAGGGCCGATCGTCACCTGTGCCTTGGGAAAAAGCTTCTGGACTGCCATTGCCAAAATATGGGACGTGGTGTGGCGAATACGCTTGATCCGCTCCGATTCACTGGTTTTGGGGAGGTGGATAGGGGCAGCAGCAGACTCTGGCATAGGGGGTGATCTATCTAACAAATCTTTAACGAAGCTGAGACTTCTATTGTGACATTCTGCTGCGCTTTGAAGCGAATTTTTTCGCGGCGGGTGGGGGGCGATCGCCTGTGGTCAACTGGCAAAGATAGGGCTATGCTAAGGTTGAAATCACGTAGTGGTCATGCCACTGCCGCCCTCTATTCACAATCTCTTGCTATAGGAATCTTGTACAGAATGGAGTGTTTCTGTGACTAGCCGCAAAGTCCTTGTCATTGACGACAGTAAAGTAATTCGGATGCGCGTCCGCGAGATGTTGCCAGAGGGCGACTACGAAATCCTTGAGGCCAAGGATGGCCGTGAAGGTCTGCAACTCATTGAGCAGTCTGAGCCGACGTTGATCATGCTGGATTTTCTGCTGCCGAAGGTGAGCGGCTGGGAAGTCTATCAAGAATTGGAGAAAAATGATCTCCTTGGCGCCATCCCCCTCGTGATTATGTCAGGGCGCAAGGAAGAGGTCACCGAAAAGCTCCAAGAACCCTTTGAGTGGTTTGAGTTTATTGAGAAACCCTTTGAAAAAGAACAACTCGAAGCAGCAATTCAAGAGGCCTTTCGCAAAGCCCGTAAGCCCAGACCCGTTAAAGCAGCAGCCCCTGCGGAAGTAGCGGCTCCCCTTGCTGTGGATCTCACCCCCGTCTATGACAAACTGGCCGCCCTTGAAGGCGCCATTCAAACCTTGCAGGCACAATCTGTCAATGCAAATGACTTTGCCCAACTCCAAGCAACGGTTGCTCAACTGCAACAGCAACCGGCGGCAACAGGCAGTGGTGGGGATGAAAATCGCCTTGCCGCTTTGGAAGCTGAAAACCAGCGGTTACACCACGAGGTCGAGCAACTGAAGCGAGCCGTCCACCAAATTGTGACGGCATTGCGGCGATTGCAAGGGGGGCACTAAGCTACTGCCACTCAATTTCACGGCGACCGGCAAGGGCGCGGGCAAGGGTCATTTCATCGGCATAGTCAAGATCACCCCCCACCGGTAGGCCAAAGGCAATGCGAGTGACCTTCACAAAAGGCCGTAGAAGCTGCCCCACATAGAGAGTGGTCGTTTCCCCCTCAATACTGGGGTTGATGGCTAAAATCACTTCTTTGACCTGTGCCTGGCTTGCCCGCTGAATCAGAGGTTGAATGTGCAGGTGTTCGGGGGTGATGCCCTCTAGGGGAGAAATGAGTCCCCCCAAGACATGGTACTTACCGTGGTACTCGCGGGTTTTTTCAATGGCAATGACATCACGGGAATCAGCTACCACACAAAGAAGATGATTGTCTCGCTGGGGGGAGGCGCAGATGTCACACACGGGTTCGGCAGAGAGGTGAAAACATACCGAGCAAAGCCCCACCTGCTGTTTCGCCTCAAGGAGAGCTTGCGCTAAGGCTTGAATATCAGCCTCGGGACGTTTGATCAGGTAAAGGGCAAGACGTTGAGCGGTCTTGGGGCCAATGCCCGGCAGGCGTTGCAACTGATCAATGAGACGAGCAAGGGGACGGGTATAGACACTACTCATGGACAGCTAGGCAGGCACAGCAGCAGCAAGGGGGGCGATCGCGCTCAGGCGCAGTTTGGGATGATTGGCCATTGTCTGTTGTAGATTCCACTCATTCTTAAAGAGCAGCACTGGCCGTCCCCACGTGTCTTTGACGGTTACAGCATTAAAGATGCGGCCAATGGCTTCGAGGGCCTCCCAACCATCCAGTACCCAGCGGGCAACGGTATAGGGGAGAGGGTCAAGACGGGTTTCCACACCGTATTCATTTAACAGGCGAAACTGCACCACCTCAAATTGCAGTTGGCCGACTGCGGCTAGGATGGGTTCCCGTTTGGACTCATCGGTAGAGTACATGATTTGCACGGCACCCTCTTCCCGTAGCTCATTCACCCCTTTTTGGAAGGACTTGAACTTGGAGGGGTTGGGGTTGCGTAGATAGGCAAACAGTTCCGGCGAAAAGCAGGGAATGCCTTCGTATTCCAATTTGGGGCCGACATAGAGGGTGTCGCCAATGGCAAACATCCCCGGATTATTCAGGCCAATGACATCGCCAGCATAGGCCGTTTCAAGGGATTCGCGACCCTGGGCAAAGAGTTTTTGGGGGCGAGAAAGGCGGATAGTTTTGCCGGTGCGAGCATGGCTCACGGTCATGTCCTTTTCAAATTTGCCGCTACAGACCCGCACAAAGGCAACGCGATCCCGATGTTTCGGATCCATATTGGCCTGAAGCTTAAACACAAAGCCAGTGAAATGCTCCTGCGTCGGATCAATCGCCCCGCGATCGCTCTTGTAGGCCACAGGTGGCAGCGCATAGGTCAAAAAGTGCTCCAGAAAGAGGCGCACGCCAAAGTTGGTCATGGCACTGCCAAAGAAGACAGGGGTCATTTTCCCTTGATGCACAAGATCAAGGTCTAGCTCGGCACCCACGCCATCGAGCAGTTCCAGTTCATCCTTGAGTTGGTTGTATTCCAAGCGATAGGACTCAATGTAGGGGTCAATGGCCGGATCCCCAAGGGCAATGACCGTTTCAGCCGCAGCACGGCTACCGTGGGTGGTGCGCTCAAAGAAGTGAAAATTCTGCCGCAGGCGATCATAGACGCCGCGAAAGCGATCGCCCATCCCCAGAGGCCAGTTTACAGGATAGGGAATCAGCCCCAGCTCCTGCTCAATTTCATCAATCAGTTCAAGGGGTTCCCGCCCCGGCCGATCCAGCTTGTTGATGAATGTAAAAATCGGCAGACCCCGTAGTTGGCACACCTCAAAGAGCTTACGGGTTTGGGGTTCTAGACCCTTGGCCGCGTCCACGAGCATCACCGCATTATCAGCCGCTGCAAGGGTGCGGTAGGTATCTTCACTAAAGTCTTGGTGGCCGGGGGTATCCAAGAGGTTAATCTGATAGCCTTGGTACTCAAACTGCAAGACTGTCGAGGTAATCGAAATCCCCCGCTGTTGTTCCATTTCCATCCAGTCAGAGGTGGCCTGCCGCTGGGCCCGTCGTGCTTTGACGGCTCCCGCCTCGTGAATGGCTCCACCGTAGAGCAGTAACTTTTCCGTCAGCGTCGTTTTTCCGGCATCCGGGTGAGAGATAATGGCAAAATTACGACGGCGTTTCACCTCTTGGGTGATTTCATGGTGCAAGTCACTGGTCATGGCAGAATTTGTAGCAGCTTTCCTAGTGTAACAGATAGGCTTAATGACAACTAATAATGATAATAATTCACCGCTGATTCTGGTCACAGGGGGCGCGGGCTATATTGGCAGCCATACCGTTTTGGCACTCCAGCAAGCCAGCTTTCAGGTACTGATTTTAGATAGCCTTGAGCGAGGGCACCGCGATTTGGTCGAGTCTGTTCTCAAGACAGAACTCATTGTGGGTAATATTGGCGATCGCTCCCTCTTAGATTGGATTTTTCAAACCTATCCTGTGACGGCAGTGATGCACTTTGCTGCCTATATTGAAGTGGGCGAGTCTGTCCGCTACCCTGATCGCTTTTATCAAAATAATGTTTGTGGTGCCCTGACTCTCTTACAGGCGATGGTGGCCGCCGCGATTCCCTATTTTGTCTTTTCCTCCACAGCAGCCGTCTATGGCTTGCCCCCAGAGGTACCGATTCAAGAAACCTGTCCCTGTGCCCCCATTAATCCCTATGGTCGCTCCAAGTGGATGGTGGAGCAAATGCTGGCCGATCTAGGCAGTGCCTACGGCCTCAAATCCGTGATTTTTCGTTATTTCAATGCAGCGGGTGCAGACCCCCACTGCCGTCTGGGGGAAGATCATCATCCAGAAACCCACTTAATTCCCCTTGTGTTGCAGGCGGCAATGGGACAACGCCCCCACATTGCCATTTATGGCACAGATTACCCCACAGCCGATGGCACTTGCATTCGCGACTATATCCATGTCGTGGACTTAGCCCAAGCCCATGTGCTGGGATTAAAGTACCTCCTGAGTGGCGGCGACTCGGAAATCTTTAACTTGGGGAATGGCGAAGGCGTTTCGGTGCGGCAAATGATTGAAGCAGCTCAGGGGGTCACAGGTTGTTCGATTCCAGTCATTGAGGGCGATCGCCGAGCAGGAGACCCCGCAATCCTCATCGCCAATAGCGATCGCGCCCGCCGCATTTTAGGCTGGCAGCCCCAGTACCCCGACATTGAGCAGATCATCCATCACGCTTGGCAATGGCACCAACACCGCCACGGCTAAGTCTGCGCTGTACATTGCCATCACTGGATCGAGTTCAGAGGACTCTCTAGCATAGACTTGGTTCAATTCAAGCAAGAGGTGATCACGATTGTACCTTTTGAGATATGCCTGTAACGCTCTTGTATAAAGCTCACTGCGGGATCAACCCAACCACTGAGCAAGTGCTTCCGCTTGTTCAAAAACTGAATCTGGAAGCGAAATTGCAGATTTCATAGTGACCTTCGCTTGAAGCTCTGCCTTTTGGTTGTACTTCAGTTGTACTAAGGTTTCCAGACCAAGCGATTTAGACACGGCCTGAAATAATACGGGACGATTGCGGCAACATAGACAAAAGACCTTCTTTGAAAACCCCTATGGACTGTAGCATTCTCCTTTCTTTTGTGGGTCATCAGCATCCCTACTCTGAGAAAACCAACCAAGAAGGCTCCATGGTTTCGCTGGCAAAGTTTTTAGCCCAATAGCAACCGATCAAACGGGTTCTATTGCTCTACACAGAAGACTTTCAACAACGGGCGATCGAGACCAAGGACTGGCTTCACAGTGAGCTGCAAATTGCCGAGCAGGCAATTCACCTAGAAGGGGTCGTCAGGGAACTCTCCGCAGACCCAATGAACCCCGTTATTACCGTCCAAGAGGCAAAATGCGCATTCAACAGCGAGTATTTGCGGTGAACTGAAATGTCTTTCGCCAAGCGTTAGATCGTCAAGGGATTCAACAGCAGTTGGACAGTTACGACTACCAAGGGGCTGAAATTTCCCTCAAGCATAGCTCTATTGAGGCTCCTCTGGCACTGATCCGCTATGGCAAATATCGCCTTGCCCGCAATTACCACCAAGCCTTTGATGCCATCAACCCCTACAAAACCGAAATTGAGGAGCTCTGGTTTCAGGAAATTGCGCAACTGCAGCGGAACAATCGCCATGCTCTCTTTCGGGACATTTACTTTCAAGTTGTTGGCCTATTTACGGTGGGGCGCTATGCAGAAGCCCTGATCTTGGCCATGAGTTTGTACGAAAATTTATTGCAATACTTTGTGCAAGAAAAGGTGGGTCTTGACATTACAAGTGATGGGACAACGCGAGAACGCAGCTTGAACGTGCTGCAAAACCACGATCAAGGTCGGCTTTGGCAACACCTCAGGAGCTACCAATGCAAAAATGGCGATCGCCTGTTCCTGGATGCCGTGACGCGGGAGCTTTTGCTGGCAGTTTTACAGTATGACTCCCAAACGACGGCCCTTGTTCCTTACTTCCAGCGGATCGAGGCCTATTATCAGCAACGCAATAACGTTGTCCATCAACTGGCAGGACTGACCAAGGTTGAGGATATGCAGGAAGAGGTGCTGAATGCCCTGAAACAGATATTAAGCAAAGTGTTGCTCCAAGAGCAATTGTCTCTCAATCCCTTCAAGACCTTAAACCACGTGATGACCGCTCACCTCTCCCGCTGAAGCGACTTCATTGGCCTAATGAAGGATTTTGTGCCACGATGGTGATGACCTCAAATCCTCCGCGATCGCCCCTCAGATGATTTTCAAAGCCACGTGGATTGGGGAGTTGATTACTAGGATCGTAAACCAAACAAATCAATTTTCTAAAGCTCATTTCTCTATGGCGGTACGCTTCAAGATCTATTGCTAATTCTTCAAATAATCGCTTTAATTGATTCCGCCCTCCCTGTGCTCGGAATACCTTGACCTCAATTGCCAACTTCTCATCAACAAGCATAAAGTCAATACGTCGACTATGGTGGTAGGTCTGAGGAACAGGGTACTCTCGTCTAATATCCGAGTTGGGAAACGTATTTCTCAAGAGCTTTTCAAGGACATCTTGCACATCTCCCTCTTTGAAATCACTGGGAAGTTGTGAATGTGCTTTACTGTAGAAATGGCGACATAGATCAAGAATTTGCTCTAGGGATTCTTGCTGGGCGTGATCTAAACTGAGATGTGTTTGATCCTTTAGGGCGATCGCCCTTTGGGGTTGCTGACTGAGTAGAGCTTGCTGATTCTCTCGAACGGAAAACCAAGCCGCACTGAGACTAATTGAGACGCCGCCTATGGCTACAGCCATATTGCCATAGCCAATGCCCACGCCCGCACAGCTCACGCCTGCTAAAACCGCTAGATCAGCCCACAGGCATTTGGTCGAGTACCCTAGGACGCGTAAAATTTTTTCTCGCAGCATAGGTTGACTAGCCAATTTTTTTTGGCTAGGCTACCATAGCTCTGTCCATGGGAGCAAGATGTAAACAATAATTTATGGATTATTAATTCCCAGAAAGACGAAAAGCAAAAAGCCCACCTCCAGAGGCAGGCTGACCCATTCCATGAGTTGTTTGTTCTCTCTAACGGCGCAAGGGCTGTTGAAGAACGGATATGCCCAAGAGGACAGCAACGACCTAGAGGCTATTCAAAAAGCCAATCAGACCGTGACCCGTAATTACTTCCAAGGCCAACAGGGAGATAAATCCAATCATCGCCAAGCGACCATTGAAGAGTTCTGCGTAGGGAGTAAACCCAGCCTGCGGTTCACTCATCACGTACATTTTGGGTTCGATGGCAAAGTTGTTCATTTTGCCTTGGTCATCGATGATGCTACCACCCTTCATTTTGGTCCTCCATTTGTTACAAAGTGTTTCATGTTCTTAATACAAGTTAACACTTCCACAGAGGAATGGCAAGAGCTAACGGATTTTCTTAAGATTTGCAGTCTCCTCGGTTGTTCTTTGCGGTAAAAACATAGTTTCAGCACGCCAGTGTGCTAAAGATTGGGGTGGGAATCGCCCGCTGGTATTCATGAGCCGCTTCTCTTTCCTCGGTTTTCGCCCCTCCAGACGCCAATTACCCCCTGATCGGTCGGGCGTGGTAAAGTTTTTGTTGCAACCGCCGCAGTGGTTACGTCTGGCGCTGCGTTTGCGTGGCTCTGTCATTCCTGCCATTCTTTCGGAAGTCCTCTTTTGTGGTGGCTTTGGCGTCTTGGTGACGGCGATCGATCTTTATGTGATCAATGTCCACTGGCCAGTGCTGGGCAGTCTCATTCCCTCAATTGTCCTGGGGTTGCTCCTCGTCTTTCGCACCAACACTGCCTATGAGCGCTTTTGGGAAGGCCGCCGCCAGTGGGGCAACATTGTTAATAATTCCCGCAGCCTAACCCGCTTGATGTGGACTGCGATTGACGAAAATAGTCCCGAGGATCGCCAAGCCAAAATTGATGCGGTTCATTTAGTGGGGATGTTTGCGATCGCCACCAAGCAACACCTGCGGGGCGAGTCCTTTTCCGAACTGGAACCCCTGCTCAAGCCCCACCAATACAAAGAACTGCAAACGGTGCAAAACGTCCCCTTGCGCATTGCCCTATGGATTGAGGACTATCTGCACCAACAACACCGCCGAGGGCACCTATCCCTATATCAACTCACCTACATGGATGAATTGCTGGTACAACTGGTGGATGCCATGGGGGCCTGTGAACGCATTCTAAAAACACCGATGCCCCTTGCCTATGCCATTCATCTCAAACAGTTGTTATTCCTCTATTGCTTGCTGCTGCCCTTTCAACTGGTGGATAACCTTGTGTGGTGGACGGGTCCAATGGTGGGACTCATTGCCTTTACCCTCTTTGGCGTCGAAGAAATTGGCATTGAAATTGAAAATCCCTTTGGCCGTGACCTCAATGATCTGCCCTTGGATGCAATTTGCCTAACAATGCAGCAGAATATCAATGACCTCATTAGTGCGCCGACCTATCGCCATCGCTCTCCTCAGCCTTTTTCCTAACCAATTCCAGGGTAATTGACCATGACTGCAACTGTGCTTTCCCCTCCGCCGGCAAGGGTTCATTACGAAGTGGTGCATCACTTACCGGGACGAGTGCGGTTGCGGATTCCCCGCTTACAGTATGACGATCGCTATGGGCGGCAACTGCAAGCTCTCTTTGTCCAAGAAGACAGTGTGCAACAAATTCGCCTCAACTTGCCCGCCGCTAGCCTCATTGTGCAGTATAGTCCCGAAGCTGAAAATCCCCTTCAGCGCTTTAGCCAATTGATTCAGGCCGCAGCAGATGAGCGTTTACCCTTACCGGGGATGCTGCCCATTGATAAGTTGGTGTACTCCCCTTGGAACACCCCTTACTTTATCGAGAAAATGGCGCTACCCACCTTGGCGCTGGCGATTGTTGCCCTACTACCAGTGCAAACACCCTTCTACCCTGCCATTGTCGCTACTGTCATTGTGGTTGTGGCACTGCCCACCTTCCAAGAAGCTCTAGAGAGCCTCGCACACCGCCATCTCAACGTCACCCAACTGGAATCCCTCTGGACGATTCTGCATACACTGCAAGGGGAATACATGGCGCCGGTGTTGGCTGCCTTTATGGGGCAAGTGGGCGGGTCGCTGCGGGATATGACGGCTCAAGTGGGGGAAAACCAAGTCTTTGACCCCCTTGATCAACAGCGCACCTATTGGGTAGAGCGGGGCGGCACTCGCCAAAATGTCTCTGTGCGCGAGCTACAGGTGGGCGATCGCGTGATTGTGGCAGCCGGATCTGCGGTGCCCGTGGATGGTACCGTGCTCTGGGGATCCGCCGTGATTCAGCGGCAGTTTCTCACGGGAGAGTCGGATCTACTGCCCTGTGAACCCGAGCAAACGGTGCTGGCCTCTTCCCTTGTAGTGCGGGGACAAATTTGCGTTGTTGCTGAAGCCGTTGGTGAAGAGACACAGGTGGGCAAAACCCTGCAACTGGCTCGCCAAGCGCCACAATTGGATACCCGCATTGAAAACTACGCTGAGGAAATCTCAAACCAGGCCATTTTGCCAGCCATGGGCGTTGCTGCCATTGTTTATGGCGTTACCCTAGATGCCCATCGGGCGATCGCCCCTCTGCAATTGGACTTTGGCTCAGGGATTGGCATTACCATTCCCACTGCTATTTTGGCAGCCCTCACCCATGCGCCCCAGGTCGGGGTTTATTTTCGCAATGGCCGCGCCCTTGAACTCCTCTCACGGGTCAATGTCATTGTCTTTGACAAAACCGGCACGCTGACAGAAGTGAAGGGAACCATTGTGGGGGTGAATCTCCTTAAGCCCGGCCTGAGTGAGCAAACGCTGCTCTATTGGCTGGCAACCGTGGAACAGTCAATCAATCACCCCTTTGCCCTCGCCATCCTTGAGTATGCGGCTGAACGCGGGATTGAGGGGGGTACCTATAGCAACTGGGTCTATGAGCCGGGTAAGGGGGTGGCAGCAACCGTCGAGGGACAAGAGATTTTGGTGGGCACCCCCCAACTGATGCGCGATCGCCAAGTGCCCATTGATCTTGATGAACTGCGCACCCATGAAGGGGTGCTTTGGAACCGCTCCCTTGTCTGTGTCGCCTGGAATGGTGAACTGGTGGCACTGGTGTTTTATAGCAACCCCGTGCGTTCTGAAGCCGCTAGTGTGATTGCCGCTCTGCAACAGCGGGGTATTGAGTGTTACATGGTGACGGGAGATCACCACGAAGTCGCCAATGCGGTGGGCTATGCCACTGGCTTTCGTCTCGGTCAAATCTATACCAATAAAATGCCAGAGGACAAAGTTGAACTCCTAGAGAAGTTCAAAAATGGTGGCGAAAAAGTCGTGGCCTATGTGGGCGAAGGCTTCAACGATACAGCAGCAATGGCCTACGCTGATATTTCCATTACCCTTTCTGAAGGCAGTGATGCGGCGCGGCAAACCGCAGATATTCTCTTGATGAATAATAGCCTTGAGGGACTAGTGCAGGCGATCGCCCTAAGCCAAGAGGTGATGAACATCATCAATCAAAATATTGCCCTTGTGGTCATTCCCAATGTCAGTGTGGTTTTGGCGGGGGTCTTTTTGAGCTTGCACCCCGTGATTGCGGTTTTGATTAGTAATGGGGCAACCCTCTTGGCTGAACTGAATAGCCTGCGCATCCTCACGGACTATCGCCCCGTCAAAATTGAGCACAAGTCCAGTCGTAGCCGCTCCCAAGCGGGGGTTCTCGATATTCCGTGGAAAAAACGTCCTCGCCGTAGTTTTGGTCATTTCGGCAGCGAGTTGAGTTCTGAGTCCCTAAGCAATGGCCACGTCCCCTCAGAAACTTGACCCACAACTTCAGCAGGTCAATCAACGCCTCAAAGTGGCGCAGTTGGGTCTGCAAATTGAACAACGCGGCCAACGTCTCAGCCTGCGGGGTACCCTGCCACCACGACCGGGCAGCCATCGGCTCCGCCCCCACCAACAGCGTTTAAGCCTAGGGTTACCCGCCACCCCCAGCGGTCTTAAAGCAGCGGAAAAGGAAGCCAAAATTATTGCTGCCAAATTACTCGAAAACACCTTTCGCTGGCAGGACTATGAACGGGTCAAGGGCTTAGGCCGTCTTGGGGAGTTATCCTTGGGGGAGCAAATTGCTGCTTTTGAAACGGCACTGTTGGCTCAAAGGGAGCTCAGTCGTACGACGTGGGAAACGGCCTATGCCCCCTATTTGCGACAGTTGCTCAAGGCCGCTGCTACCCATCCCGACCATTCACTACCAGAACTGATCTATGGCCTGTTGCAGCAAATCCCCGCCGACAAGCGACAGCGGCAGGTGGCCTGTACCGCGTTTCAAGGGTTTTGTCGGTTCCTAGGGGTGGAGTTACCGATTCCCCTGGCTCAGTTTTGGGGCACCTATTCGCGGCGATCGCTCCAACCACGGGAGTTACCCAGTGATGAGGAGATTCTAGCCGCCTACCAACAGATTCCCAATCCCCAGTGGCGGTATGTCTATGGCTTAATGGCGGCCTATGGCCTGCGCAATCATGAAGTGTTCTTCTGCGATTTAAGTGGCCTTGTCACAGGAGATCCCGCAGGGATGATCGAGGTGCAGGAAACTACGAAAACTGGCTGCCATCAGGTGTGGCCCTTTCCTCCCCAGTGGATTGAGGTGTTTGAGTTGCGATCGCCCCAGTTGCCGAGGATCAATACGGATTTGACGAAAACAACCCTACAACGCATTGGCCAGCGGGTGAATCAACAGTTCCGTCGCTATAACTTACCTTTTCGTCCCTATGACTTGCGCCATGCTTGGGCGGTACGCACGATTCACTATGGCTTACCCGATACCGTTGCCGCACGGATGATGGGACACAGCGTGGCCATTCACACCCAAACGTATCACCGCTGGCTCACCCTGAGAGATCAGCAGCAGGCCGTGGCGCGGGTGCTTACTCAATTTGAATGCTCTTGAAGTCACTGGGGGGCGACGGTGGGGGGGTGGGGGGCTGATAGTCGCCATACTGTTTAATCCAATCGCTCACTGGCTTTTGATCAAGGCTTAACCCCAACAATCCAGAGACAAACCCCCCCATAAAGGCAACGGGTTTTTGGCTCAACTCTTTGACAAGGGGCGCTAATTCGCTCAAGAACATAGGCTATCTGGCAATATCAGCACAGGTTTCCTCCCTGATTGTAGCTTAGGCACGAGGAAACAACCTAAAACTTGGCACGGACAACAAATTCATAATCGCCCCCCGGCTCCAATTGATAGTCTTGGGCTTCGAGAAATCGTCCCAAGGGTTCCTTAATCAGGGCACGCCCAAGGGCTGGGGAGATTTGCAGGTTTTTTGCCCTAAATTGCCAGCAAAACTCCCACTGGTACTCGCTGGCGCAAACATGACCACGAATGTGACCCTCTTGCCAACTTTGGGCAATGATGCGGACATAGGCGGTGGTTTGAGGGAGGGAATGGGGAGCCACAATACCATTCGGTCAACGCAATTGGGTGACGATTTGATTATTGATGAGACGCTCTTGGGTGAGCAAGTCATCAACGGTAACCCGCAGTTGGCGATCGCTATCCACTTGAAAGAGGACACGAATCCGATCACTCCCCGGATAGCCAGGGGGATCCAGCTTGGCGAGGGTTTTGCCCTGGGGAGTGTCATTGAGGGGCTGCACCGTGCGTTCACCAGCACTGCGGGTAATTAGGCGATCGCCATCAAAAAAGATTTCCACGCCCCCTTGCTCATCTCCCAATTCACCAATCACCAGTTCAATACTGGGCTGTCCCTCCGTCGAAGCCCCTAAAATTAATTCCACCGGTTCGCCCATGGGGTAGGGTTGACCCCGCTGGATAATGGGGTGCCAGCCATGACGATTAAGCTTGGCATCCCAAAAGCGAATGCCGTAGCTGTGGTAGAGAAAATCCTTGAGCTCCAGCCCCTGGGTCACCGCTAGCGCACCCATGGCCACTGCTGTAAAAGGCTGTCGGGCGTTGATCTGTGTGGCCTCAAAATACTCGGCAACCCATTTTTGCACCGCTGGAATTTGCGTCGTTCCCCCCACTAGGAGAACTGCATCGATATTGTCGGGAATAATTCCTTGGCGGCGAGCCTGTTGTAGCACTTGAATGAGGGCATCATCGAGGCGTTGGAAAAATTGCTGTTGGCGAAGAATCTCCTCCAGTTCAGACCGTTCGAGGCGCAGTTCAAGGGTGGTGAAGGTTTCGCTGTCAAAGTAGACCTCTTGGGCGTAGGGCTGCTGCGAGAGTTGAATTTTTAAGCGCTCGGCCAGTCGCAGGAGGAGGCTATTGGCGGTCATCCCCCGCTTCACCCACTCATCGACAATCCAGTGGTCAATATCGGTGCCCCCTAAATTCAAGCCTGCTTTGGCAATCACCCGCGCTGTGCGAGGCCGTTGGTTATCGCTTGAGGACCACTGGCCCCACTTGAGAATCAATCCCAAGGGACGGCTCTGGCGTTGATCGGTCTTGAGTTCCACAAGGGAGAGATCAAGGGTACCGCCGCCAAAGTCAATCACCAAAATCAGTGGGCGATCGGCCACGCCATAACCCAAAGCCGCAGCCGTGGGTTCATCTAGGAGGCGAATTTGCTCAATGGCCAAGCCCTCACACACCTGCAACAGCCAACGGCGATAGGTTTCAAAGCTATCTACCGGCACTGTGAAAATCAGCCCCTGTTCGACATCGCCGCCGCTAGTGTGTTTCAGTTCTTGCAACAGGGCTTGCAAAAACCACGTGCCAATGGTTTCAAAGCTCAAAGAACAGCCATCCAGCTCTGGTAAATAGCCCTGTACGGTGGCGCCAATGCCCCGCTTAAACCGCGAGAAAAAGCGGCGATCACCCACCACATCAAACCCGCGATTGCGCACCTGCTGCCCCACCACCACAAGGGGGACACTGGCATCCTCCACATAGACCAAGCTGGGAATGAGGGCAGGTACCTCACCAAACCCCACCGAGAGTCCAGAGAGCGTTACCGCTTCCGCTGCTTGGGTGGCATAATTCCACCGCGCCACCAATGTATTACTGGTTCCAAAATCAATTGCGTAGGTCACCGTTTGAACACACCAACAGTATTCTCTAATCCCTACCTTACCCAGATTTTCTCCCCCTGAGATTCTGAGAGTATGTCACAATAAGAAAGCGATCGCGAAAAGATTTAGGTAATTTTGGGAATGGCGAGCCAAACAGGTGTACTACTTCTCAATTTAGGGGGGCCCGATCGCCCCGAGGATGTGCGCCCCTTTTTGTACAACCTGTTCTCTGATCCCGAAATCATTCGCCTGCCCTTCCGTTGGCTACAAAAGCCCCTTGCTTGGTTTATCTCCACGAGTCGTGCCCGTCGCTCTCAGGCCAACTATGCCCAAATTGGGGGCGGCTCTCCCCTGCGGCGCATTACCGAACAGCAAGCCCGTGCCCTGAAAGACGCCCTAGGACGCATTGGCATTGAGGCCAATTTGTACATTGGTATGCGCTACTGGTACCCCTTTACGGAGGAGGCGATCGCCCAAATCAAAGCGGATCAAATTCGCGATCTAGTGATCTTACCCCTTTACCCGCAGTTTTCCATTAGCACCAGTGGCTCTAGTTTTCGCCTCTTAGAGAGCCTATGGAACCAAGACCCTGAATTGCAAAAAATTCGCTATACGCTGATCCCCTCTTGGTACAACCACCCCGGCTATGTGGCTGCTATGGCGGATTTGATTCGCCAAGAATTAGACAAATGTCCCAACCCCGATGAGGCGGTGATTTTCTTTAGTGCCCACGGCGTTCCCAAAAGCTATGTCACCGAAGCCGGCGATCCCTACCAGGAGGAAATTGAAGCCTGCGTGAAACTGATCATGGCCGCCCTGAATCGCCCCAATACCCATGTGTTGGCGTACCAAAGTCGGGTCGGGCCTGTGGAGTGGTTGCAACCCTACACCGAAGATGTCATTCCCGAATTGGCTGCCCAAGGGGTGAAAACCCTTGTCATTGTGCCCATTAGTTTCATTTCAGAGCACATTGAAACTCTCCAAGAAATTGACATCGAGTACCGCGAGATTGCCGAAGAGGCTGGGATTGAAGTCTTTCGGCGAGTGCCTGCCCTAAACGATCACAGTGGCTTTATTAGTGCCCTTGCCCAACTGGTGAAAGACGCCCTTGCAGCACCACCCCGTACCTTTGCGGAGGTGAATAAGTCCCGCAAGCGGGTGAAGCTTTACCCTCAGGAGCGCTGGGAATGGGGGATGACCTCCGCCGCCGAACGTTGGAATGGGCGCTTGGCAATGTTGGGATTTTTAGCCTTGATCATTGAGTTAATCAGCGGTCAAGGGCCATTGCACATGCTGGGGCTACTTTGAAACTTTTCTGATCTGTTGCGATAAGAGGCTTGAGATAAAATAGGGGGTAACCTCACTGGCAAAGGGCTACACCCGTGTCTGAATCGCCCAAACCGCAATTTGACAAAGAAAAATTCCTCTTCCCCACCAGCCGTTACCATGGTGCATTTACGCCGCAAAACTTGGCCTTTAATGCCAATTTGCAGGAATTTGCTCAACGGGTGAACTATATTTGTGGTCTGGAAACGGGCGGTAAGATCAGCACTGAGGAGGCCTACAATCAAATTAAGGCACTTTGGAAGCAACTGAAGAAATCACGAGACTTGCTCTTTGCCAATGTTCCTCCTGATGAGGATGCGGATGGTTCAAATAGTGATGAGTCCTAAATCCTGATGGCTCGCTTGACACCGACAACGTTACTGCTAAGCTTGAGTACCGCTCCTTTTCTGGCGGCTTTGTGCCTAGGGCAGGGATTATGGCAGATGGGATTGTCTTTGAGTGCAAGCAGCACTGAGCTATTACGGGGCGATCGCCTGCCCTTGGTCGAACAGGATGAAACTTGAGTCTTAGGGATAAAAGGCCACCTGCGGTAAGCCCATCGTCTCTGGCCAATCCATCATTAAATTCAAGCACTGCACCGCTTGGGAGGCTTGCCCCTTCATCAGGTTATCAATGGCGGACATGACAATCACTCGCCCAGTGCGCTCATCTACCTCAATGCCAATAAAACAGGCATTGGTGCCCCATGCCCATTTCGTCTGGGGATAGAGGCCGGGGGGCAGGATATTGACCCAAGGGGAATGGCGATAAAAGGCTTGGTAGATGGTGATTAAATCTTCACGCACCAGACCCGGATCCCGCAGGGTAGCATAGACCGTGGCCAAAATCCCTCGAGGCATGGGCACAAGGTGGGGCGTAAACTGCACGAGAACACTTTGACCTGCTAAGTCACTACAGATGGCTTCAATTTCTGGAGTGTGGCGGTGGCGCGCCACATTGTAAGCAGCAAGGGAGTTGTCAGCTTCCGCAAGGAGGAGATTGATTTTGCCCTGACGACCGCCGCCGGAGGTACCGGACTTGGCATCAATAATTGCTGTATTCGGTTCAATCAGACCCTGCTTCATCAGGGGTGCTAGGGCCAGCAAGCTAGCGGTGGGATAACATCCCGGACAACCAATGAGGGCGCTTTGGCGAATGCGATCGCGATAGAGTTCTGGCAACCCATAGACCGCTTGTTGAGCCGTAGCCTCATCTTCCCTGGGTTCACCGTACCACTGGGTGTAGGTTTTCAAATCCTGAAAGCGATAGTCTGCCGACAAATCTAGCACTTTGCAGCCCTGCTCAAGGAGTTGCGGGGCAAGCTTACAGGCAATGCCATTGGGCAGCGAGAGAAACACCACTTGGGCGCGATCGCGAATCACCTCCACGGATACGGGTTCCACCGTGCGATTCACCCGACCCTGCAAATGGGGATATAGCTCCGTGTAGGGGCGACCCGCACTCCCCTCACCGCCAAGGTATGCAATCTCTACTTGGGGATGGTCAAGGAGTAAACGCACCAGTTGGACACCCCCATAGCCAGAGGCTCCCACAATCCCCACCGTCACGCGCTCGCCCATAGTTCCTCGATATTGCTGCTGTTGCTGTCCTAACCACTGCGATAGTGCCATTGAATCCCTTGTTTCGCCAAGGGGGCAAACCACGGTGAAGAAATTAAGAATTATTACAAATCTGGCCTTGCGTTTCCTCTCCTAATCCTTGAACAGACCTCGCTTGGACAGGCTACAATAACGACGAAGAACCCGTCGGGAATAATGAGTTGATGACATCGCCGATTGACTGGGATTATCTTGCGGCTCTTTCGGGGGGCGATCGCGCGTTTGAATTGGAATTGCTGCAAACCTTTGTCGAGGACGCCCAGCAGCGCCTCCAGACATTGGCTAATGCTGTCAATCAAGGCAACATTGAGCAAATTAAGCGGGATGCCCACCATCTCAAGGGAGCCAGTGGTAATGTCGGCATTACTGCTATGCAAACCATCGCCGCGCAACTGGAACAATCCACAACCCCGGAAACGCTTGCCCAAGCGAAAACCCTAGTGGAGGAGCTACAACGCCTGTTTGCCACCGTTGCCAGTGAGGTCTCCGCTTAAGACCCATGTCGATCCTGCCCCCCGATAGCCTGGAGACAGCCCTCAGCCAAGCTCAACAGGCCACCCAAGCAGCGCTTCAAGAGGGTAAGAATCGCCTGCAAATCGAGATCCTGTTGCCTGATCTCAATGCCATGGCCTTTGCCGCTGGCTACCTTCCTCTCTTTGCGGAACTCGGTTCTGATCTCAAGGTCTTTTTTGCCGATGCTGGATCTGCCGCCCTTGCCCGTCGCGAATGGGGTGAAACCGCCTATAGTGTGCGGGGAGTGAATGAATTACTGACACCCATTGCAGCGAGCGATCGCGCCATCGTCATCGTTGCCCCAACCCCTGTAGAAGTCAATGCTATTGAGCAGATGTGTGAAACGGCGGGCGATCGCCCCTTTATCCTTTTGAACCCAAGACTTCAGGATGTGGCCGTCGTTGGTATTGGCTACGCCGGTCGGCAGCTGCGGGAGCGATTTCTCAACACCCTTGAACCCTGCTACTACCTTCGTCCCCTCGCAGAAAACATCATTCTCTGGCGCTGTTATCCGCAACCGTGGCAAATTTGGCAATACGGCGAAACAGCCCCCACATGCCTAGCAGAATTTGAGCAACGCCCCAGCAGTGAAGACATTGAGCGTGCCCTCACCCCCCAAGGGAAACGCCGTGGTCAGGGAGTCTTCGGTCGCTTGGGTGCCTTTTTGCGAGCACTCCAGAATTAGCTAATCCCTAAGGGGTAGCCGGTCCAGTGTTACTGGGCGGTGCAGCCGTATCTGTGGAGGTCTCTCCAGGAGGTGGAGAGACGGGTGGGGGAGACTCACTCGTCGTTGGGGGTGGTGAAGGACTACTGACAGGCGGTTCTGGGGGGTTTGGCCTTGGGGACTTGGGAGGTTTAGGGGAGGGCGATAATGGCGGGGCTGGTGTAGGTGTTAACTCTGGCAACACTTCCTCAGGACTTGGGCTAGGGGTAGGACTTTCCGTCGGCCCTGGGCTGGGCGTCGGTTCCGGAGGGGTGGGTTCCGGCTCTGGAGTTGGTGTCGGCGTCACCTCTACAGGTGGCACAATGGTCGGCAGGGTGGGTGGAAATTCCTGTTCCTCCTGAGGACGCAGGGGAGGAGGGGTGACTGTGTCTACGGGTTGGTTGCGTAGAAATAGCCCTAGGCCAATGCCTGCTAAGCTGCCAAAGATTGCCGTTCCCAACAACCATGGCCACGGCGAAAAATTGCGTTGTTTGGGGGGAGCGACGACGGCTGTCCCCTGCGGTTGAGTATTTGCCAAGATAGTGGATCGGTGCTGCGGCATCACCGCTACAGTTGCTGCGGTTTGACGCGCCACGGGCTGCCCCATGAGCAGTTGCAGCCAGGCCCGCACCGTTTGGGGACGTTCGCGGACATCCAAAGCCATTCCCGCTTCAATGGCATCAATGGTGCGCTGACTAAGATTGGGCTGAAACTGGCGTAAATCCTCGAGAGGCACGCGATCGCGCAAAACTGAGGCCACAGGGGGGCGTCCTGCCAAAAGGGCATAGAGCGTTGCTGCCAAAGCATAGACATCCGTGGCCGGCGTCCATTGGTGGCGGGGCAAATACTGCTCTACCGGCGCATAACCTGCTGAGAGCAATCCCGTATTTGTTTCCGTCACCCCAGCGGTGTATTCACGGGCAATGCCGAAGTCAATCAGCACCACTTGATCTGTGCCGTCCCGCAGCATGATGTTATCGGGCTTAACATCGCGGTGCAGCAGCCCATGCTCATGCACTAATTCAAGGGCACTAGCCACTTGGCGAATATAGTGGAGAGCCGTTTTTTCCGGTAGGGGGCCTTCCTCCTGAATCACCTGTGCCAATGTTCGGCCGGGGATATAGTCCATGACAATGAAGGGACGCCCCCCTTCAATAAAGCAATCACTGACGCGCACAATGTGGGGATGATTAAACTGGGCCAGGCGTTGAGCTTCTTGGATAAACCGCTCCCCCAGATCATGAATCCGCTTCGGGGGTTCCTGCTGCAAGTTCAATGTTTTGAGCACCACCGGCTGATGGAGCAGAGTGTGGGTTGCGCGATAGGTGACACCAAAGCCCCCCTGACTCAAAAGGGCATCGAGGCGATATTTGCCCCCTTGAAGGGTTGTGCCCACACTAAGCAAACTGAGGGAGGACATAGGCACCTTAGGGACGCAATGGAGCAGACGGAGCAGTGGTTGGCAGCGGGGCTGACCGTTGAGTGAGAATAACTAAGCGATAGCCTAGATATGCCGGTAAGGTTGCCATCATCATCAAGAGTATCACAGACAACAAAGATTCCCATTCAAACCGAGACCCATAGTAGCTGCGGTAGGGATCATATTTGGGAGTGGGCTTAATTTTTTCCCGCAGGGCCATGGGTCGCTTAAAGCGCAATCGGCGATCGTCGAGCTTCTCAAATAAAATCCAACCCCCCTGGGCTTCCTCTTGGCAGACTTTGCGCAGGACATCGGGATCATGAAATTGGTTGCGGCGCGATCGCAGGATTTTGAATTCCCAACCTCCCAGCTTGGAGGAGACTTGACGCTGTTCTTCTTTGGAGGGGTACGTCGTCAACTGTTCCTCTTCTTCATCGCGTTGTTGGCTGAGTTGCTCCTGCCAGCCCCACCACTGATAGTACAGCAGTGCTGAGACACCGAGGGTGCCACTCATCAGGGATAATAACAGCAGTTCAGCCATGGGAAACAGGGGCAGGCGTCTGTTGGGCGATCGTACTCGAAAGATTGCCCTCTGCTCGGGACGGTTTACCTTCTTCGCCTCAGCGGACAAAGTGGCAAATCCCTCGTTCCGAGGCACTAATAAAATCGCAAAACTCTTGAATGAGGGGATGGATAAACTGTTCCCGCAGGTGTTGAACGGCTTGGGAGGTGGTGAATTGGGAGCGGTAGAGAATATCCAAGGCCTTTTTGAGGAGCTGTCGGTCTTCGGCCGAAAAGCCCGCTCGCCGCAAACCCACCACATTTAAGCCCATGATCGTATTGGTACTCAGGCTACGGGTCATACAGAAGGGGGGCACATCTTTTTGAATTGCAGTGCCGCCGGCGAGCATGGCCAAGCGACCAATACGGGTAAATTGATGCACAAGGCAGTTACCGCTGATAAAGGCGCGATCGCCCACATGGGCATACCCGGCAATCAAAGTATTATTGGCGATCGTCACATGATTTCCCACATAAACATTGTGACCTAAATGACTGTGGGCCATTAGCAGACAATCATGCCCGACATGGGTGACTGTTTCTGGTTGGGTTCCCCGATGAATTGTCACTCCCTCGCGCAACGTACAGCGATCGCCAATGTGGACATAGCTAATCCCCCCTTGATAAGCCACATCTTGGGGAAGATCGCCAATCACCGCCCCACTATGCACTTTGCAATTCTCGCCAAGACGGGTATATCCCAACAGGGTGACATGGGGAGCCAACTGCGTACCGCGTCCAATCTCCACCGTGGCCGCCACATAGCAAAAAGGACCAATCTCCACCCCTTCTCCAATCTGGGCACCCGCCTCAATCACTGCCGTGGGATGAACCGCCATGACATTCCTGCACGATTGGCTAAAGATTCTTAACATAAAAGAGATTAAGCGATTTTGATCTCCGATGACGAACGATCTGCGGCAATATCTCCAGCTTTTAGAACAGCGGCAACAACTGCGACGCATCACCGTACCCGTTGATCCCGATCTGGAGATGGCGGAAATCTGTAACCGCCTGTTGGCTGCCGGCGGGCCAGCATTACTGTTTGAAAAGGTCATTGGCTCGCCCTATCCCGTGGCGATTAACCTCTTGGGCACCGTCGAGCGCGTGTGCTGGGCCATGAACATGAACCACTCCTTAGAGCTAGAGACCCTCGGTGAAAAGTTGGCTCAGCTACAACAACCGAAGCCGCCCAAAACCCTGAGTCAAGCCCTTGATTTCGGCAAAATTCTCTTTGATGTCGTCCGTGCCAAGCCTAGCCGCGATTTGTTGCCCCCCTGTCAGCAGGTGGTGATCAAAACCCCCGATTTGGATCTACGGAAACTGCCCCTGATTCGCCCCTACCCAAAGGATGCAGGCAAAATTATTACCCTTGGTCTCGTCATTACCAAAGACTGTGAGACGGGCATTCCCAATGTGGGCGTTTACCGCTTGCAACTGCAATCCCCAACCACCATGACCGTGCATTGGCTCTCAGTGCGGGGAGGGGCACGCCATCTGCGTAAAGCTGCTGCCCGAGGCAAAAAGTTAGAAGTGGCTGTGGCCTTGGGCGTGCATCCTTTGATCATCATGGCAGCGGCAACGCCAATTCCCGTGGATTTATCCGAATGGCTCTTTGCGGGTCTCTATGGTGGGGGCGGCATTCATTTGGCCAAGTGCAAAACCCTTGATCTCGAGGTGCCTGCTCACTCGGAGTTTGTCCTTGAGGGCACCATTACCCCTGGTGACGTTTTGCCCGATGGCCCCTGTGGTGACCACATGGGCTACTACGGTGGTGTGGAAGATTCGCCAGTGATTCATTTCCACTGCCTGACCCATCGCCGCAATCCCATCTACCTCACAACCTTTAGTGGCCGCCCGCCCAAGGAAGAGGCGATGATTGCCCTTGCCCTCAACCGCATTTACACACCAATTTTGCGGCAGCAGGTACCGGAGATTGTGGACTTCTTTTTGCCCATGGAAGCCCTCAGTTATAAGGCGGCAATTATTTCCATTGACAAAGCCTATCCCGGCCAAGCACGGCGCGCTGCCCTCGCCTTTTGGAGTGCCCTACCCCAATTTACCTACACCAAGTTTGTGATTGTCGTGGACAAAGAGATCAATATTCGTGATCCGCGTCAGGTGGTGTGGGCAATTAGCTCCAAGGTGGATCCTAGCCGCGATGTCTTTATTTTGGGAGATACCCCCTTTGACTCCCTTGACTTTGCCAGCGAAAAAATCGGCCTGGGGGGACGCATGGGCATTGATGCCACCACGAAAATTCCCCCAGAAACAGACCATCCTTGGGGCGATCCCCTCACGTCGGATCCTGAGGTGGCACGGCGAGTCACAGAACGCTGGCAGGAATATGGCCTTGGCGATATTGACTTAACAGCCGTAGATGCGACGCGGTTTGGCTATGAGCTAGAGCCAGCTTTTCGTTGGCGTTGACTTCTCCCCTTCTTGAAAGAGAGAGGATTCCCAAAGGATGCTACGCAAC
>NZ_DVEH01000072.1 GCF_015295825.1 Thermosynechococcus sp. M98_K2018_005 | reverse complement strand
GAACTAGCCAAAAGTGCCGCCACAGCGTTGCGAATCACCGCAGCATCCGCAGGACTTTGGAGAGGATTGCCCGCGCGGTGCCCCCAAATCGAATCAATCACCTGAAAACGGGCATTGGGGATGCGTTTTGCCTCTGCCTCGCAGTCTTCTGGCGTAAAGTAAAGGTCAGTACTGGCAGCCATCACGAGGGTTTTGGCAGTAATTTGCCCAAGGGCAGCGGTGTAGTCACCATCGGGACGGAGGGAACCGACATCACAGTTCAGCCATGTGTCGATCATCGCCAATAGGTCATGGGGATCACGACGGCGATAATTCGCTTCCCAGCCCTGCTGTAGATACTCCTCTAGGGAGGCATAGCCCAACTGGCGGTGGATGCCTCGGCGGTAAAAGGCTTGGGAGACTGCCCAACTAGCATAGATATAGCTAAAGGCGCGATACCCCCGCTCAGGAATGCCCTGAAACCGCTGACCATCCCACGCTGCATCTGCTGTCAAGGCTGCCCGCAGGCTCTCCAAAAAGAGGCGATTGTGATCCGTGGTGCGGGCGGTGCCACAAAGGGCAGCAATTCGTTGGACGCGATCGCCAAAATGCACCCCCCAATAATAGGCCTGTTGTGCCCCCATCGACCAGCCATAGATCAAGGCCAGCCGCTCAATGCCAAAGACTTCTTCAAGAAGCTGCGCTTGGACACGGATATTGTCCCAATGGCTAAACCAAAATCCCGTTTCCCGCAGGCCACAGTGGCGATCATTACTCGGGGAGGTAGATAGGCCATTCCCCAGCATATTGATAATGATTACAAACCAGTCTTGGGGGTTGAGGATACCGTTGGGGTGAATCAGCCAATCAATATCGGGGTGCTGGGCACCGTAGGAAGTGGGGTAAAGAATGGCATTGTTCCCCCGGTACTCCCCATAGGTGGCATAGACCAATTTCAGGGTCGGCAACGTCACGCCACAGGCAAGGGGAAAGTTGTGAGTTTGCCATGTCCCTACCGTCATGCTTGCTTAAACTGCGCCACAATTTGGCGGTGCGCTTGGAAATAGCCCGAGACACAGTGCCCTAGATGGGGCTTCAGCAGCGTATGCGCCTTGGCAAGGGCATGGAAAGGAATCGAGGGATAGAGGTGATGCTCCGTGTGGTAGGGCATATTCCACATCAAGAGACGAATTGGCCACAGGGTGAGGGTGGTGCGGGTGTTCGTTAAGCCATTATTGTCATTGCTGCAATTTGTATGCTCCGCCAGCAAAATGAACCGCAGTACGGGCTGACCCACGGCCAAGGGGACGACCCAAGCCAAGACAAACCAAGGATAGCCCAAGGCCACCGAAAGGGCGATTGCCCCCCCATAGACCAACAGTTGCATTCGTGCCGAGCGGATTACCTCAGGACCTGCCTCAGGAGTGATGTAGGGATAGCGCTGCCAGTGGCCAAGGAGCAGGTTCCAGAAGGTTTGCAGTTTGCCCCACCACCAAGGCAAGCCACTCAGTTCCCACAGATACTCCCACCAGTTCGTGGGCTTGGGATCATCGAGTTCTGGGTCTTTGCCGGGAATTTGCGTGTAGCGATGGTGCCATTTGTGATAGCGACGGTAAAAATCGCTGTTGTAAAAGCACAGCAGCCCCGCCAACGATGCCACCGCATCATTCAACCGTTGACTGGCAAAGGCCGTGCGGTGGGAACACTCATGGAGCGTGGCAAACATCGTCGCTAAACTAGTGCCACAGAGGAACAGAGCCGGAATCGCCAACCACCAGCGCTCCCCCAGTTGGGTCAGCCACACTGCATCACTCACAAGGATGATGCCTAGATGGAGGGTTAACTGTCGGAGGCCAGCCCAATTGCTGCGTTGGTTGAGGTCTTGCAGCTCAGCAATAGAGAGCAGGCTAGGGGAACTCGCAGATCGGGTCATTGGTGCTCGTCTCAATAGCTTTGAACTGAATGTTAGGGAATACTTGGAACAGGAGGCTAATCTACTAAGCTAACTGATTTGATCGGGAGTGGTTGTATTTATGGATACCAGTTTTTGGAACATCAACATCTCTCATTCTCTGTAAGCTGACCTCACGACTAACGTGACGAGGCTACCAGTGCTATTTGTGGTGATAAAAGAACCCTACTAGCCTTTGCGCCGTTGCAGATACGTGGCTACGCCCGTGTATATCAGGCTGTGAAGAATCAGCAGTCCCCAATTCAGCAGCAGATTACGCCAAGTGGGGGCATAGACAGGCGTCGGATCAAAGGGCTGAGGCGGTGGTTCAAAAAGGCCAAAATCAAGGGGCGGCGGTACCATGCCATTCACGTCAATCAAGGCACCATAAGCACCCATCGTCCAACGGCCAATGGTCAGCCAAGAGAGCGCCGTTGCAATTCCTGTGAGCTTAAAGAGGACGCCGGCAAAGATAATTTGCGGCAGGAGCAATGGCGGTAAAATCTTGCTCGCTTGATCGCTATTGTTCACAGCAGCGGAGATCAAAAGCCCCAGACAGAGACTGGCCACCAGTGTCAGGAAGGTAGTGATACCAAACCCCAAAGGCCAAGGGAGGAGGGCACCCTTCGGCAGGCCAAAGGCCAACAGTGCCACCAGGGTAATGAGCAGGGTTTGTACCAAAGCCATCCCCTTGCCAAGGGTGAGTTTGGCTGCCATGTAGGCCCAGAGACTGAGATTGGCAAGGCGTTCGCGGCGGTAGATGGCCACCTCTGTAATCAAGGCTTGCGCCCAGCCGGAGAGTCCCACCCAAAGACAGGCACAGGTAAAGACAAAGAGAATACGCAGCGTTTGAGCCGCTTGCAGCAGACCGGGGGGATCTTGGGGGACAAAGGGGGAGCGATCAATGGCAAAGCGGGTGAGTAGCAGGGCAATGGGGACGCTAATCAGATTCAAGACAAGGCTGAGGCGATCGCGCCACAGGAGTTGCCACTGGCGTTGACACAACACCCGCCATTGATAGAGGTGAGGTGGTGCTGGCTGTTGGGGAGGGGGTTCGGCACTGGCACGGTTTTCGCCCCCCAAAACACTGGTGCTCCCATAGTGATGCCCCATGCTGAGGTGGCTGGCAAGGTAGCGTTGATAGTCCGTGGATTGGCGAAATTTTTGACTCCATTCGGCACTATTTTGGGCGGTCAAGAGGGCATAGATTTCAGCTATGGAATTCAGGGGGCGATCGCCCGTTGGACGAAAGAATTGCCGAGCCTGATCGCTGGGGCCGAAATAGCAAAGACGCCCACCCGAACCTAGAACCAGCAGGCGATCGCACAAATGCACATGACTCGTAGCATGGGTCACCAAGACAATCGTGCGTTCTTCATCTGCCAATTGCCGCAGCAACTGCATCAACAAAAAGTCTAGCCCCGGATCCAAACCCGAGGTGGGTTCATCAAGGAAAAAGAGCTTGGGATTAGCCAATAGCTCAACGGCAATACTCACCCGCTTGCGCTGACCACCACTGAGACTCGCTACCAGTTGGTCTTCAGTCCCCGCTAACTGCACCTGTTCAAGAACTCGTTGAATGGCTGTTTTGCGGTTTTGGGCATCGGTATCCGCTGGTAAGCGCAGTTGGGCCGCATAGTTCAGGACCTCGGCCACCGTGAGGCGGGTATGGACAATATCATCTTGGGGCACATAACCAATTTGGTGACGGTAGGTGGCAAGATTGCGATGCAGATTGAGACCATTGAGCAGCACCTGTCCTGCCTGAAGGGGCTCCAGCCCCATCAACACTTTCAAGAGGGTGGATTTCCCCGTCCCACTGCCACCGACAATACCCACAAGCTGCGTCGGCTCCGCCACAAAGGAGACATCTTGCAAGAGGGGGCGATCGCCCGCTGGGGTTTTTACCCGTCGTTCCAATCCCCAAGCATCAATGCGAATGTGACTGCCCTGATCCGTAATCTCTAGGGTCTCGTGGTGGTAGAGCAGGACAAAAGGTCCAATGCGAATCTGATCACCATTGCGGAGCGTGTAGGGGTCTTTGAGGAGTTTGGCGTTGACATAGGTGCCGTTGCTGCTGCCCAAATCCCGTAGGACGTAGAGGCCGGCACTGGTGCGATCAATGCTGGCGTGGCGCAAAGACACCGTGGGTGCATCCAGTTGCCAATGCTGATAGCTGTTGCTGGCTTCGCGCCCCAAAGTCAGCGGCCATTCCTTGAGGGTTTTGAGGACAAGGCGGCGCTGCTGTGGCAAGGGCGGTGGACTGGCTGTCCCCGAAAACTGTATCTGCACCAGCAATTGCACTTTGTTTTTCGGGTCTTGGCCAATTTCTAGGCGTAGGGTTTCACCAAGGGCAAACCCCTCTTCAATGCCGATGCGGCGTCGGTTGTAGAAGGTGCCATTGGTACTGCGGCGTTGATGGCCATCTCCATCCCAGAGGTAGTAGGTTGCACCCTGTTGCTGAAAAACGGCATGGCGGCTGGAAATCACTGACCACAGGGGATCATCGGGCACGACTAAATCTGCCCACTGGTGATCCCGCCCTAGGCGATGCTCGGGTTGGGTGAGGGAATAGGTCAGCGTTTTCCCCTGACTTTCGAGGGTGAGGGTGACGGTGGGTCGATCAACAACCGTTTTTGGGGGGGGCGATCGCATAGGCCATTTAGGAAGGGGACACCTCTTTGATGCGTTGACAGAACTGAGTCGCAGTTTCAATCAGGACAGGGACAAACTCATGGGCGGCTTGCAAACTCGTGGCTAAAACGGCCGCATCTCGAATGTAATCGTGAACCATTTGATTGCGCAGTTACCGCATTGTAAACCAAGCATCTGCATCGGGCACAAGGCCGAGCCGCCCAGCACGGTCAAGGTTTTCCAAGAAAGTCGCCACTGGTTCGCACTCAGATAGGCGGGCAAGAGCTTGCTCTCTAGAGGATCTTGAAGGTGGCCAAAGCGTGCCACAAAAGCATCCACGCGCTCCGCAAGATCAATGTCTTCCTCCAATTGTGCCGCCCGTTCTGCTGTAAAGGGTTCCTGAAAGAGGCGTTGATCGGTCACACTTCTTGCTCCACCGATTTGCACAGGTGATGTAGCCGTTCCTGAAGTTGCGGACTTAGCATTGCAAGCGGATTCCCGTTTGTCGAGCCCAATCATGAATGGATTGGCGCTGGAGATTGGGTGCCGAGAGAACAATATCTACGTTACGACCTCCCATAGCACGGCTGATTTTGGCACCGAGGCGGGCACTGACAAGGGCAGGAGGCTCAATGGGTCCACATCGCTGCCCTTGAGGCAATCGTCCACTCGCGAACCAAACAACCACCCCTCAGCTTCGGTCCCCACCAGCGCCGCCACTATCTGGCAAATTTGCTGCACTTGCTGATCCGTTAATCGCAACCTGACTCTCTCCTAAGCCCACAAAACCAGTCCCATTTCGTAGGGATGACTCAAATAGGCGTGGCGCGGTAGCAGTTGTAGGGCAATACCTTGGTGGCCACTCGTGTCATAGCTAATTTCAGCGGTGTAAAGGCTATGGTCTTCAGGGGTAGTACCCACAAACGTCATCAGAGTGGGACAGGCCTCCTCTAGGGTACCGGCCTCATTCACCCGCCCTTGGAACACAATCACCTGCACATCACTTGGCGATAGGGCACCGAGGGCAATCACGGCTTTCACTTCCACAAGTTCGTTGACTTCAAGGTTGTGCTCAGCCGAGGTTTCAACATGGATAATCTGAATCGAGTACCAATGTTCAAGGACATGGGCTTTCCAGCGAGCCAGTTCCTTGGCTGCGGCATAGTTATTTTCTTTGAGGATAAAGTAGCGATCGCTAGCGGGGAAATAGGCACGATGGGCATACTCGCGCACCATGCGGGCGGTATTAAATTGGGGCGTATTCAAAGAGAGGGCGGCTTTCATTTTTTGCACCCAGCCGCGCGGCACGCCATTTTCATCGCGATCGTAAAAGAGAGGAATGACATCCCGCTCTAACCGCTCATAGAGCGCATTGGCTTCCACTTGATCCTGATAGTGGCGATCGTCATAGGTTTCGCCGTGGCCAATCGCCCAACCTGTTTTCACATAGTCCGCCTCATCCCACCAACCGTCCAATGTACTCAGATTCGGTAGCCCATTCATAGCCGCCTTCATGCCACTGGTCCCCGAGGCCTCCTGAGGTCGCAAAGGGGTATTGAGCCAGACATCACACCCCGCCACCATCATTTTTGCCACGTGCATATCGTAATCTGGGATAAAGGCAATGTGGTTGGCCATGCCCTCTTGGCGCGTAAAGTGAATAATTTCCTGAATCAGTTCTTTGCCGGGATTATCCTTGGGGTGTGCCTTACCCGCAATCACAAACTGGACAATCGGCCGTCGCTGCTTCGCTCCTGTTTTCACCGGTACTGATCCCAATAAAATCCGCCGCAGGCGTTCCACATCCCGCAAAAAGAGAGTGGCGCGTTTATAGGTGGCAAAGCGGCGGGCAAAGCCAATCGTCAAGGCCGTTGGATCGAGCACTTCTGCCGCTTGCCTTAATTCAGCACTAGAGGCGCCCTGCTCTTCGAGCGTCCGTTGCAGGCGCGATCGCACAAACATCACCAACTGATAGCGGCAAATCTCATGGATACGCCACAACTCTTCATCGGGAATACTGCTGACCCGCGACCAGAGAGGATCCGCCAAGGGCGCATCAGACCACTGCGGTCCAAGGTAAATATCCAGCAGGTATTGCAGCGGTTCAGAAACGCGACTGCGGGCATGGACGCCATTGGTAATCGAGGTAATCGGCACCTCCGTCAGCGGCAGATTGGGCCACAGGCCTTGGAACATTTGGCGGGAGACTTCACCGTGGAGCGCACTTACCCCATTGACAAAACTGGCGGTATGAATGGCCAAGTTCGCCATACTAAAGGGTTCTTGAAAAGCCCCTGGATTCACGCGGCCAAGGGAGAGAAACTCCTGCTGCGAAAGGTTAAATGCCTCCGCATAGTGGCCGACATAGTAGGTCACCTTATCGGCAGGAAATAGATCAATCCCCGCCGGCACAGGAGTATGGGTGGTAAAGATTTGGCTGGCCTGCACCACCTGCAAGGCCTCATCATAAGTGAGATGGTCTTCGGTGATCAGTTGACGAATCCGCTCCAGGGACAAAAAAGCCGAGTGCCCCTCATTCATGTGATAGACCGTTGGCCGCAACCCCAAGCTGCGGAGCAGGCGTACTCCTCCAATGCCCAGCAGCATCTCCTGATGGATGCGCAGATCCACATCACCGCCGTAAAGGTAATCGGTGATCTGCTGATCGTAGGCACTGTTTTCCGGCAAATTCGTATCCAACAGATAGAGGGGAACCCGACCCACTTGCACTTGCCAGATCCGTGCTTGCACGTCCCGATTGGGGTAATCGACGCAAATGCGGCGTTCTTGGCCCTGGGGAGTCGTGATCAGCTTCAGGGGCAGGGTATAAAAATCATTACTGGGATAGCGCTCCTGCTGCCAGCCATCGGCACTGAGGTACTGCGAAAAATAGCCCTTTTGATAGAGCAGCCCCACCCCCACCAAGGGAAGTCCCAAGTCACTGGCGGATTTGAGATGATCCCCCGCCAAGACCCCCAAGCCCCCCGAGTAGATTGGCAGGCACTCTGTGAGGCCAAATTCAAGGGAAAAATAGGCAATACACTCGCCATCGGTGCGGGTGCGGGTTTGCTGGTACCACGTCTGCACAGGCTGGGCATATTCTTGAAATTGGCTGATCACCCGCTCCATCTGTGCCAAAAAGCCGTTGTCGGCAGCCGCATCCAAGAGGCGATCTTGGCGAATGCGTCCCAAGAGGGCGACGGGGTTGTGGTTTGTTTGCTCCCACAGTTCTGGGTCGAGGCGGCGAAAGAGGGCGATCGCCTCCGTGTTCCACGTCCAGTAGAGGTTGTAGGCCAGTTCCCGCAGGGGTTCCAAACGTTGCGGCAAGTGGGGACGAACGTTAAACGTGCGGATGGGCTTCATAGCGGCTGCCAGTGTCGTCGTTTCTATCTTCTTAAATTTCCTATGCGCTTTGAGTATGATTTGCTGATTGTGGCGGCGAGTCCCTTAGCATTAGAGATTGCCTATCGGTGTGCCGCCTTGGGGCGGATTGGTCTTGTGATCCCAGCCGCTGATGCGCAGTGGCAATGGCAGTGGCAACGCTGGTGGCTGTCGCAGTTTCCCCCCCAAAGGTTGGATGCTCAGCAGTGGCAGCACTTTCAAGCCCATCTCAGCCACGGACAGCGATGCTATGCCCCTAGGGTCTTGGAACTGGTGGGGGTCGATGTCATCACAGGGGCGGGGGAATTTGTCTGGCAGCCCCGCTGTCATTTTCGGGTGGGGGGCGATCGCCTCTATGCGCGAGGCTATTTACTCCTTGATGCGCCTGCGGCAATGGATGCTCATGATATGGACGCCCTCAGCAGGATTGAGCTGGCCTGTTGGCACCACTGGTCTGGCAAAGGCTCGGAGCCCGATGGACAAGGTCTGCCGCTTGTGGCCACAGAAGATGCGTGGTTCAACGATCGCCTGCACGCTGCCCTAAGTGGCCTCGGTCTCAAGGTTCCCCTGCTGGGAAAGCGTAAAGCCCCCGATCCAGCCCCTCTGAACCTGCACCGCCTCCAGCAGGATACTCAAGGGTGGTTGCGGATGAATCCCCAAGGGCGCACCAGTCACCCCCAAGTCTATGCCTGTGGCGGTTGGCAGCGGGGATACCATTTGCCCTCCCTGACCTACTTTGAGGCCTTTGCGATCGCCCGCCAGATTTTGCAGCGGCAACCCATGAGCCTCGACTACCGTTGCCAGCCCTGGTGGATTGCTCTCCCTGTTCCCATTGCCCGCGTCGGTTGGAATGCGCGGCAAGCGCAGCAGCGCCTTAGGGAACCCATTCAACTGTGGGAGATTCAGCAGTTTAATCCTGAGGGTCAGAGCTTAGGTCAAGTGGTTATCAATCGCCAAGGGCAGCTTTTAGGAGTAACCCTGATGGGACGCGCGGCAATCGCCAGTAGTCGCATTTTTGGGCGGTGTTTAGATCAAAATGCGTTTGCTGCCATTACCTATGCCGGTTGGGAGCTAGATTGCCAGCGCCAGCGATCGCCCAAATCAGGTAGTGGGTTTGCTGCCCCCTTACCCTGATGCTGCCAGAGAATTGTAAAGGCACCTGCCCCCTCCCCTTGGTGGGGCCACAGCCGATAGCAGGGAAAGGCTGCTAGCTGGGATTGATAAGCCGCCAGCGCCGGCACGGGTTGAGGAGCCCACTGCGGAAACTTGGCCATGAGCCAAGCCGCTACGTCTTCGTTTTCATCCTGACTAAAGGTGCAGGTGCTATAGAGCAGCCATCCCCCTGGCCGCACAAGGGCAGTTGCTGCCGCCAGAATCCGCTTTTGTCGCCGTTGGTTATGGCGAATCGTCAGGGGATGAAAGCACCCGTCGGCTTTTTGTCCCTTGGCCAGCAGGGATTGGCCGGAGCAGGGGGCATCCACAATCACCACATCGGCAGTGGCTTGAAACTCAGCAGCCAGCACTTCAGTATCCCAAGCGGTGACGCCCACGGGATGGACACGGCAGCGTTTGAGATTGCTAATGAGCATTCCCACCCGTTTGCCAATGGTTTCATTGCACACAAGGTAACGGGGTTGGAGCGATCGCCAAGCAAAGAGGCCCTTGCCGCCGGGCGCCGCACACACATCAATCACCAAGGACGGCTCTTGGGGCAGCATCAGCAAGGGAACCGCCGCAAACACCGATGAGCTATCCAAGCAATAATAGGCACCCGCCTCATGGAGAGGGTGTTGACCGGTACGGCTGCCGGGGGCAAAGCGACTCACCCAAGGGGGCTGCCAAGGAAGGGGTGGCAATGGCTCAAAGGGCAAGGGGGAAGTTGGCTCCCGACACCAAAGCACCGTGGCGGCGTAGGGTGGGGGAGTGGTGAGAGCCTCTAAAAAACGCTCCCGATCGCCGGAAGGGGAGGCTCCGCGATCGCTGGCCGTCTCAAAGAGACGGTTGGCACAGGCCACAGCCAATCGGGAGAGCTTCACCCCAGATTTAGCGGTGGATGGCAATGGCACCTTTGACCGCTTCGGCGAGGGCACGTACACTGGCCACCATGGCCACTTCACTATTGAGTTGATTAACGGCAGAGCCGACCCCGACACCCGCAGCCCCAGCAGCGATCGCTAGCGGAATCGTCACCGTCGAAAGCCCCGAAGCACACAGCACCGGCAGCGCAACGGCGCGGGAAATTTCATAGGCGGCCGCCAATGTGGGCGCTGCTTTTTCAATGAGACCCAAGGTGCCACTGTGGTGGGGTTGGCTACTCGTCCCCCCTTCGGTTTGAATGACATCGGCACCGGCAGCCACCAAGGCCTCAGCGAGGGCAACCTGTTGATCCAAAGGCAGCGTGTGGGGCACGGTTACCGACAGCATAATTTGGGGCAGCAACTCGCGAGTTTGGCGCGTCAACACCAGCACTTCCTCAGCACTAAACACCCGCCCTTGGGCATAGAAGCTATCGTAGTTACCAATTTCAACAAGATCGGCACCAGCGGCAACGGCATTCAGCAATTGTAATGGCTCCACCGCAGACACACAAACGGGCAGCGTCGTCAGTTCCTTGGCAAGGCGCACCAGTTCAGGAGCGGCAGCAATATCGACAAAAGTGGCGCCCCCTTGATCGGCAGCAGTCACCACCGCCCGCACGCGATCGCGATCAAAATTGTTGAGGCCACTAATAATCTTAAGAACAGAACGCTGCTCAAAGGCAGCGGCTAAACGCGGATGCAGCATAGACTTGACACTTTCCGTAGTTGTGCATTTTTTTATCCTACAGCCCTTTTCACAATGACTGTGAGTGATATTTGTTAAGCCCCTAGAGTCTCTAGCTGTCGTTCATCCTATGACCGTTCCCGTTACAGTGCTCACTGGCTACTTGAGCGCCGGTAAAACCACACTCCTCTCCCGCACCCGTCATCCAAACCTTCTTCAGGGATGAGGACATTCGTAGGTCGTCCCCTTGGTCATCAGCTTTATTGGCCGCAACCTCAATGAGAGCCAACTGCGCCCAGCCTTTAGGGCGCGTCTCCTTTAAAAGCTAAACGTGGTGCGGATCAACCCTTGGAAAATGGGGCTATTGGTGGCGCTATTGTTGGCATTGGTAATCGCCATAAAGACTGGTGTGATTGAGATATTGTCACTGAGGGGATAGCGGAAAAACAGTTCATAGTTGGTTTGGGTGGAATCATTGATGCCCGGTGCTGATCCCAACGAGTTAATAAAGGGCTGACCCACCGCCGCCGCCAATAGCGATCCGTCCGCCAGCAAGTCCCGATAGGCCAAACCCGCCATCCATGTTTGCGCTGTGGTGTTCACTCGACCGCCAGCGGGGATAACAAAGACCTCCGGATCGACAGCAAATGGCCCCAAGCCATTAATGGTTGCTCCATCGCCATAGAGCTTCATATCGGAGTAGGCATAGCGACCAAACAGGCCAAACTTGCCTAGGGTCAGTTCCACATTGATTCCTCCCGCATTCTGGGAGATGTTCCCTGAGGACGAATTCGTGTATTGCAAACGTACGGCAAAGTTGTTCCGTTCATTGGCACCAAAGGTACGGGCAAACTCCAATTCCACCGTTCCCTGATAGGGATCGCCAAAAAGCCCCCCTCCCGTAGCAACCCCCGTCGGTGCTCCCGCTTCAGCAGCCACATAAACACCGCGCAGCGTGAAGAATCCTCCCCCCGGCTTCCATTCGATACTGACACCCGCCCCACCGGGATCATTGACGGCATAGGGCACAATCAGCGGATTGTTGATAAAGAAATTGGAACTAAAATCCCTGAAAGAATCGTTCGCGTAGCTATTGGTATCGACAATATCACTGGGATAAAACTGCGGCCCTACACCAATTGTTAAATCCTCTGTGGGTTTGAAGCTGTAGAAAAGACGGAAGAGATTGACGCTTGATTCCCCTCCAGCGTAATCCACAGAGCCGCCTGCAATGAGGCCGCTGGTGCCAATTCCTGTTGCCCCAAACGTATCCAGCCCGTTGTTACCCACTTCAAGGGTCGTGGTCAGTAAGTCGGTACCGCGAAAACTGGTATTGAGGTTCATTTCCACACGGCTAATCACAGTGGGATTGTAGCTGCCCCCAGTGAACGTATTCCCAGAGACGGGGTCAAGGACTTGGCGGGTATTGCCACCCGCTTGAAAGGCCATCACGGCATCCACAGAGAGCTGTGTGGTTGTTGAAAATTGCGTCGCTTCGAGATTGGCAGTGCGGGCTTCAAGGTTGTCCACCCGTCCGCGTAGGGTCGCTAGTTCAGCAGCAAACTCATTCATCAGCCGTTCCAACTTTGCTAAGTCTTCCTTGGTGGCAAAGCGATCGCTGACCACATCGAGGCAGGCATTCAAAGCCGCAGCCATTTCAAACCGCGTCAGCGCCCGGTTGCCCCGAAAGCTGCCATCGGGATAGCCGGCAATACAGCCGTATTTTTCCACAAGGGAGACCAGTGCTTGGTAAGCCCAATCAGTGGGGCGCACATCGGAAAGCTGGGAGACAGAGGTCACCTGTCCCATGCTGGCGCGAGCGGGCATCTGAGGTTCAGCAACAGCGGCTGAACTCATGAGGGCGACGTGAATACCAAGGGCACCCACCATGATTTTTATTAGGGATTTTTGCATGACGAATCTCCTGACCTCACACCCAAAAAGCCTTTAGGAACTCAGTTCCTAAAAGTGACGCTAGGGAACGAAGAAACCCAAGCTGAATAACAATTTAGTAATGATTATCATTCTACTTCTTTGACCCTGTCAACCAAAGCCACGCTCAAGTTAGCATTGGGGTTATCCCTCTGCCTATCTCCCCCCTCCGCATCATGGGTGCTCTTCCCCAGCAACGTTGGCTTTTTCCTCCGGTTGATCCTGATTGTTGTGACGCCTTGAGGCAGGCCTTGGGTTGCCCCTCATCCCTAGCCGAAATTTATCTGCGGCGGGGTCTCACGACACCTACCGCCGTCCGGACATTTCTCGCACCCGAAACCCTAGAACTACCGCCTCCCAACACCGTCTTTCCTGACCTTGATTTAGCGGTGGAATTGCTGCAACGGGCGATCGCCCAGGGTGACAAAATGACCATTTGTGGCGATTACGATGCCGATGGCATGACCAGCACTGCCCTTCTATTGCGTGCGCTGCGTCATCTGGGAGCGAACATTGACTATGAGATTCCCTCGCGGATGCAGGAAGGTTACGGCATCAATGAGCGGATTGTGCAGGAGTGCTACGACCGGGGTGTCAAACTCATTCTCACGGTGGACAACGGCATTGCTGCTTTCCAGCCGATTCTCAGGGCACGGGGACTAGGACTGACAGTGATTGTGACTGACCACCACGATATACCACCCCAACTGCCCCCTGCCGATGCCATTCTCAATCCCAAACTGGTGCCCCCCACTTCTCCTTACCATAGCCTTGCAGGGGTGGGGATGGCCTATACCCTTGCTCTATCCCTAGCAAAACGACTGGGCAACTGGCGGGAACTGGTGCGCCCATTGCGGGAACTGTGTACTCTTGGGACGATCGCTGACCTAGCGCCTTTGACAGGCGTGAATCGCCGCTGGGTGAAGCAGGGGTTGCAAACCATTCCCACCTCGCCCCTTGTGGGCATCCAAGCCCTGATGCAAATGGCAGGGTGTTTACCTGCAGAAAACACCTCCCTTACGCCGGCAGCAGTGGGGTTTCGCCTTGGACCGCGCATCAATGCCATTGGCCGTATTGGCGATCCCCAAGTGGTGATTGACCTGCTGACCACAGAGGATCCGCAGCGTGCTCTGGAACTGGCCACCCTCTGTGAGGAAACGAACCGCCGCCGTCAGGAACTCTGTGCTGAGATTGAGAGCCAGGCGATCGCCCACCTGGAAGAGACGGGCTTTGATCCCCAGCAGGAGTGGGTGTTAGTGATCGTCCAGCCCAACTGGCACCATGGGGTCATTGGCATTGTGGCCTCCCGTCTCGTGGAGCGCTACGGCGTACCGGTGTTTATTGGCACCTATGAGGATGAGACGACAATTCGCGGCTCAATTCGCAGTATTCCCGAATTCCATGTCTTTGAGGCCCTTGAGGCAACCAAGGACTTGCTCTTGAAATATGGCGGTCATAGGGCAGCCGGAGGGTTTAGCCTACGGGCAGAGCATTTAGCGGCTTGGCGCGATCGCCTGCGCGCTTTTGCCCAAACCTGTCTCAAACCAGAGGATCTGCGTCCCCTTGTCACCCTGGATGCCGAAGTCTCTTTTGAGCAACTGACATGGGACTTTTACACCCAAGTGGAGCAACTGCAACCCTTTGGCAGTGAGAATCCCCAGCCGATTTTCTGTAGTCGCGGGGTCAAGATTCTCGAACAAGTACCCATGGGTCAGCAGGGGGAACATCTCAAACTCACCCTAGAGCAGAATGGGCAGCAGATGACCGCTAAGGCTTGGGGCTGGGGACAATTTTTTCCGTTGCCCACCACGGTCGATATTGCCTATCACCTCACAGCCCACACTTGGAATGGTGAAACCCAGTTGGAACTGGAACTCAAGGGTGTCAAACCCTCACTGGCGTGGCACGTCCCTGATCCGCCGAGCCACCCGATTCCCCGTTGGCAACCCCTCCCGCCTTTGACAATGCTCCTACCGCAGTTGCGCGACAATGTCTTGCTCTATGGCTATGGCCGCCCTGACGTGCCCCCGAACTTAACCACGGCAACCATTCACTACGATCGCCCCCGCGATCGCTGTCGCACTCTCATTCTCTGGTCACTGCCGCCCTCTTCTACCCATTTGCGTTGGCTATTGGCCATTGCCCAACCAGAAATTGTTTATGTGGGGTACCAACGACCCGCGATCGCCCCCCTGACAACCCTTATCCTCTCAATTCAAAATGACCTCAAAAAAGAGACCAAGGTGAATCTTTTAGCCTTGAGTCAAACCTATTGGATTGCCCCCTGTACGCTTGTAGCGATCCTACGGCATCTGGGCTATGACTGTGAAGAATTTGCCCCCACCCTGAGCATTGCCGCAGAACTGGCACGATTGCAACGCTGGTATCAACTGCAAGCCAAGGATTTGGCACGGCTAGCCCAAACGTGGGGGACTTCATAAGTGTTGAATAAAGAAATTAAAGAAATGGCCTACAAATTGCCGCGACGCACCGCCAACAGGAAAATAATCATCGGCCCTGCAATGCCAATCATGGCAATCATGGTCAGTTGGGCAATGACTTCAAAGTTGATATTGCTAAGAAACTCAATAATGCCATTGAAAATTCCCATAGGTTCTCCCGAGCAATCAGCGGTTATCAGTTCGTGATTTTATTTTAGAGCAGGGGGGAGCACTCGCAGCATTTGGTTAATGGGCGCTTGAGCCTGCTGCTTCTATCCCTAAGCTAAACTGTAGGAGCAGAATTCTCGGAACATCGGTCGGTGATGGGCGTGGACAAACTAGCGGCCTTACGGGATCTCATTGGTGAACTCGATCAAGCCTTGATTGCCTACTCTGGCGGCATTGATAGTACGCTCGTGGCTAAAGTTGCTCAGGATGTCTTGGGCGATCGCGCTGTGGCCGTCACGGCGGTGTCCCCTTCCCTATTTCCAGCAGATCTAGAGGATGCCTGCATTCAGGCGGCGGCCATTGGCATTCGCCATGAACTGATTGAAACCCATGAACTAGACAACCCCAACTACGCCACCAACCCCGTAAATCGCTGCTACTTTTGCAAGAGTGAACTCCACGATCGCCTGCGGGAATTGGCTCAGGCGTGGGGCTATGACTATATTCTCGATGGCGTGAATGCCGATGATCTCCAAGATTATCGTCCCGGCATTGCTGCGGCCAAAGAGCGGGGGGTGCGATCGCCCCTAGCCGAGGTGGGGATTAGCAAACTCGAGGTGCGAGAAATTGCCAAATCCCTAGGGCTGCCGTGGTGGAATAAACCCGCCCAACCCTGCCTCAGTTCCCGCTTTCCCTACGGTGAAGAAATTACCCTTGCCAAGCTGCAACGGGTGGGCAATGCCGAATACTACCTGCGAAAGCAGGGCTGGGAACTGTGCCGCGTCCGCAGTCATGGGGATACAGCTCGCATTGAGTTGCCCCAAGAGCAGATTGCCGACTTTGTGACAATGACGGATCTGGAGCAACTGGTGAACCACTTCCAATCCCTTGGCTTTACCTATGTCACGTTGGATCTGGAGGGCTTTCGCAGTGGCAAACTCAACGCGGTGATTGGGCGCGATCGCTAACGCGGTTGTAGGGACTGAGACTCTGAAGAATTTCCCGGCCATAGCTGCGCTCCGTGAGCCGCCGATCCAAAATGGCCACCAGCGTTTCATCCTGACGCACAGGGGCAAGGGCCCGATCCAGCACCATCAAGCACTCTGGCAAGAGATACTGGCGAAACCAATCCTGTTTTTGCTGCTTGTGCCATTCAATGCGGGCACTCACCACCGCTTTTTCCGGCGAGGGCAAGGGCAACGTCGTTAAGACGAATAGCGCCGGGCAGGGCAACTGTGCCCCATGACGCAGCCAAAAGGTTTCTCCGGTCACTAAAATCGTGTTCGTGTCGAGGGTCGTCGTCTCCACCTGTACCCGTGAACCGTAGAGGGCAGCCAATTGGGTGGCCAACTGTTCCCGTAGGGGCATATCACTAACGAGGATCACCGCCCGCCGGTGGCCAATCGTGCCTATGAGATCGTAGAGGCGTCGCAAAACTGCTGGGGCAAATTCCGGGGTGTTGGGGAGAGGCAAGTCTTCGGCGATCGCAAGGGTAATCGCTTCACTGTGGCGATCGCTAGCAAATTTAATCGTCGTTTGGGGCGGAATCCCCAGTTCCTGCTGCACATAGGCTAAAGGGGAGTCTGTATCGGGTCCACTGCCGATGAGGACAAAAGGCGCCTGTGACCAAAGATGCTGAAAATAGGGGCGGAAACTGAGGGGGTGTCCTTGGAGGCTGAAGTAACCCACCGTGGGGTGGCGCCGTCCCCAAATCACCGTGTCACTGCGGTTGAGGTAGTCCCGCAATTGCGACCATTGAGGAGGCAGTGCCTGCGGCCATTGATGGAGCAGCTCAAGGAGAGGTTGTTGTTCTGTGGGGGTGAGCAGATAGTCGCCATAGGGATTCTGAGGCCGCTGAAAGAGGTGCTGCACCAACTGGGCATAAACTTGGCGAATGGCACCAACGGCACTGGGAATCGCTAGTTTCAAGTGCTCCCAATCGCTGGCGGTAATTGTGCAGGTCATCTGCTGCTGGGCAATTTGGGGCAAGGCTTCAATGCCATCAATAATCGTGACAACATTGGGGTGGGCGGTGGCGTGGCGACACCAGTCGTCGAGGCTCATTACGAGCACCCCCTCAAAGGCTGGCTGCGGGCATTGGCTATGCTGAATCGGTTTCGTAACCGCAAGGAAGGTGAGGAGTTCAGGAATTTCTTGGTGCAGTAGTCGTGCCAGTCGCTCTTGGGGGACGACGAGCAGAGCAGGTTCAGGATACAACAGCAGCGGCAACAAATAACTCAGGCCATAGCGATGTTGCAACACCGCGCGCTGGCTAACCTGAAGTAAACACCCCCGCTGCAGCCGCAGGGCACGGGCAACCAGCCGCGCCAAGGTGAGATGGTGAGGCCACCGGCGATCGCCACTGCTGCGTAAAAATGCCCGTAATTGGCGGTGAACCTCTGCCTCAATCACAATCTGCTCGCTGTGGAACAACAATCCCCTATTGTGGCACGTTAGCCCTGATCCAGTCGTTGTTTGCGTCGCTGTTCGAGGGCAGTGCGGGCTTCTTCGCGATCGTCGAAGTGAACTTTTTCAGTCCCGAGAATTTGGTAGTCCTCATGGCCTTTACCGGCAATGATCACGCCGTCGCCGGGGGCTGCGGTCAGAATCGCTTGCAGAATTGCTTGGCGGCGATCGGCCTCAACGATCAGCGGCGTTTGCGGTGGGATACCAGCTAGGATGTCATCAAGAATGCGGCGGGGATCCTCAGTGCGCGGGTTATCGGATGTCACCACCACTTGATCCGCAAGGCGAGCGGCAATGGCTCCCATTTGGGGACGCTTGGTACGATCGCGATCGCCCCCACAGCCAAAGACACAGATCAGCTTACCGGGAATAAACGGACGGGCAGCTTTCAACAAGTTCTCAAGGCTATCGGGGGTATGGGCATAATCCACAAGAACCGTAATCTCTTGGTCTGGGCTGATGCGCACCTGCTCCATGCGCCCCGGTACCCCCGCAAAGTCACGAATCGCCTTGAGCATTGATTCTAGGGGGAGTCCCACGGCTGCCCCCATGGCGATCGCTGCCAGCACATTGGCCACATTAAACTGTCCCACCAAGGGCGAGTCTAAGGTGCCGCTACCGATAGGGGTATAAACCGTGCCCGTCACACCATTGACGCGATAGTTGAGAGGCTCAGCCCGAAAATCAGCATTCTCGCTTAGGCCATAGGTCCAGTAGCGATCGCGCGGCAACTGCTGAGCCAGTCGCTGGCCAAAAGGATCATCGCCATTGAGAATCGCTCGACCCTTGAGATAGTCAGTAGTAAAGAGCTTGGCCTTAGCGGCAAAATAGTCCTCCAGATTGCGGTGATAGTCCAGATGATCTTGGGTCAAGTTGGTAAAAGCCGCCACCTCAAACTGACAGCCCCACACCCGATCCTGCGCTAAGGCATGGGAACTCACCTCCATCACCCCAAACCGACAGCCCGCCGCAACTGCTGCCGCCAATTGTTCCTGAAGGGTGACCGCAAAGGGCGTCGTATGACTGGCAATCTCACAGTGTCCCGGCCACCGACTGTAGAGTGTTCCCAAGAGTGCTGTTGGATAGCCCACACTGTTGAGGAGATGTTCCACTAAGTGGGTGGTGGTTGTTTTGCCATTGGTACCCGTAACCCCTAGCAGGCTGAGATGTTGGCTGGGGTAATTATAAAAAGCAGCCGCGAGCCGACCACAGGCACGCTCAATATCGGGCACGACAATTACACAGGCCTCTCCCTCAGGGGGTTTGGCTTGAGGAGACACCACTGCCGCGATCGCCCCTGCTGCCAAGGCACTCGGCCAAAAATTGCCCCCGTCCACCCGCGTGCCGGGCATACCAATAAACAACGAGCCAGACTGACACTCCCAAGAATTCGTCCTCAGGGACTTCACCTCTTGATCGAGGGCAGGATGCTCAAAACTCGGCGTAATCGCTGCCGCTGTCAGGAGTTCCCGTAGGTTCATGGCTGTCCATCTCCAGTGATAGGCCGTTTAGGGTATTGTGGCACTACGGCACTCGCCTGTGAAAGATACGGAAATGAACGACCCCGCTGCATGAATGAGGAACGTTGCGAGCGGAGATGAAGCCTAGGCACGTACCAGTTTGTAAAGTGTCTTGAGTTGCACTGAAAGCGCATGGACCCTAGCGGATTGGCGTAATGGCTCAACACAGCAGGTGACGGGAGTTACAGGCTGTCTCTGTGGCATCCTGTGACAATTTTTGCCCAAAGCTTGCGTTTTGTTAAAATTCCGATAACCTAGTTCATAAAAATCCAAATTACAAGATGTCATCAAGGTGTGGGTGTTGAGTGATGAGTAAGTGGCACAAAGTAGAGTGGAACATGGATGATCAAGAATGGCAGGAGATCGCCAATTCTCGCCGCCAGATAGAAACCTCTTGGCACAGGACAGTTCACCGAGTTCAGGTTGCCTCAAGAACCGCCTCGAAACCCTTAGACGCGATCACCATGCCTGCAGTTTCCCATCCGCGTTCGATTCAACCCATTGGGATTCAACCGTGGCAAGCCGAATTCACCAAAGAACGCTTTGCCTCCCGCTCACGACTTCCTCTCAAACGGTCACAGGTGGAACTGCCGCAATTTGCCAGCCGTCGTTAGAGCACTCCTGTTTCTCTCAGATTCAGATTACGAGGTCTATAGATTATGTGTGGCATTGTTGGTTATATTGGCCCACAGCGAGCAGCACAAGTCCTGCTTCAGGGGCTACAAAAGCTGGAATATCGGGGCTATGATTCCGCTGGCATTGCCACACTCAATGAGGGCGAACTCCTCTGTGTGCGCGCCAAGGGCAAACTCCACAACTTAGCCGAAAAAGTTGAACAGCGTGACATTGTTGCCCATGTTGGGATTGGCCACACCCGTTGGGCGACCCACGGTAAACCAGAGGAGCACAATGCCCACCCCCATCGCGACAGTCGCGATCGCCTAGCCGTGGTGCAAAATGGCATCATTGAAAACTACCGTGACCTGCGGCAGCAACTCCAAGCGCGGGGGCACATTTTCCGCTCCGAGACCGATACAGAAGTCATTCCCCACCTGATTGCCGAAGCGTTGCCTGAGACCCCCACTGCCAATGGTCTCCTAGAAGCCGTGCGCCAAGCCGTCCATCAATTGGAAGGCGCGTTTGCGATCGCCGTTATCTGTGCGGACTACCCGGATGAATTGATCGTGGCACGGCAACAGGCTCCTCTTGTGATTGGTTTTGGCCAAGGGGAATTCTTCTGCGCCTCCGATACCCCAGCGATTATTCCCTATACCCGTGCTGTATTGCCGCTGGAAAATGGTGAACTGGCTCGGCTGACGCCCACAGGGGTTGAGGTCTATGACTTTGCGGGACATCGCCTGCGCAAAACCCCCCGCACCCTCAACTGGAACCCCGTCATGGTCGAAAAGCAAGGTTTTAAGCACTACATGCTCAAGGAAATCTATGAGCAGCCGGGGGTGGTGCGCACCTGTTTAGAAGACTATTTGCGAGCCGATTGGGAGGTGGACAGTCCCTTTAGCCCGGTGCAGTTGCACCTAGACCCCCGCCTCCTCGAAAATCTCCAGCACATTCAAATTGTTGCCTGTGGCACCAGTTGGCACGCCAGCCTTGTGGGCAAATATCTCCTCGAACAGGTGGCTCAGATTCCCACCAGTGTGCAATATGCCTCAGAGTTTCGCTATGCACCGCCGCCCCTGCTACCCAATACCCTGACCATTGGTGTCACCCAGTCTGGGGAAACAGCCGACACCCTTGCCGCTCTAGAGATGGAGCTAAAACGCCGCCAAGGACTCGATGGCGCTCTCCAACCCCGTTTGCTGGGGATTACCAATCGCCCGGAAAGTAGTCTAGGGCATCTGGTGCCCCAAATTATTGATACCCGTGCCGGCATTGAAATTGGTGTGGCCGCCACAAAAACATTTGTTGCCCAGTTGATGGCCTTCTATCTACTGACCCTAGAATTGGCATGGCAACGTCAGTCTTGCGATCGCTCCCGTTTAGCGGAACTAGTCACTGGCTTGCGCCAATTGCCTGCCCAGATGGAGCAAATCTTAGAGAGCCAAGAACGCTATATTGAAGCCCTCTCCCATGACTTTTCTGAGACCCAAGACTTTATCTTTTTGGGACGCGGCATCAACTTTCCCATTGCCCTCGAAGGTGCCCTCAAACTCAAGGAAATTAGCTATATCCATGCCGAGGGGTATCCTGCGGGTGAGATGAAACATGGCCCGATCGCCCTCCTCGATGCCAAAGTGCCAGTGGTCACGATCGCCATGCCCGGCAGTGTCTTTGAGAAAGTCCTCTCCAACGCCCAAGAAGCCCGTGCCCGCGATGCCCGTCTCATTGGTGTCACCCCCCTTGACGAGGCCGAAGCCCAGCACACCTTTGATAACCTCTTACCCGTACCCGAGGTTGATGAGCTGCTCTCCCCCATCCTGACGGTAATGCCCCTGCAACTGTTGGCCTATCATATTGCTGCTCGTCGTGGCTTAGATGTGGATCAACCCCGCAACCTCGCCAAGTCAGTAACCGTTGAGTAGCCTTCAGATAAAGCCCTTTTCACATCTTTCAGGTCAGTCGCGCCACCCTCCAGCGATTTGGCGTACAAGTTTCCACCTGAGTAGAGAGTCATGGCGAGGAAACGGTGGTGTAGATCGATGAGAGGGGGTTTGACTCTCGGGTGGCGTGTGAGGATGGGGGGTCAGCTTGACGGAGAGCGAGCGGGGAAGCGTCAGAGAAGGGAGAGTTGAGTCCCAGGACGGTATAGACACTAGAAAGACGTCATAGCCCCAAGGCTGTTTTTCGGGTATTGGAATGCGTTGCCAAGAAGCTCGGTAGGCGTTTTTTGGGGGTTGAACTGGATGAGACCTAATGCTTGTCTAGCAGAGAAGCGCCTTGAAATGGCTGAAGTAGAGGCTTCAATTCAGGGCTATGCTGATGGTGTGTTTTGGGAAAAAAACACATTCAATGACCAAGGACGTTCTACGGAAAAGCAGTATCAGTGCGACCAGCTATCTCACCAACCAGAGCTTTTGTCCCTAGGAGAGATATCAGCATCAATGGAAAAAAAGACATACGTTCTAGGGTGCTAAGAGTCGGTCAGATTGAAGAAAATAGCGAAAACATCAAAGAACTCTTAAACTCACAGGAAGATTTCTTGTCTGCTGTCACAGTGAATAGCCCAAGAGCTGTTGGCGATGCTGTTCAGGACATTCTTGCCCATCATCTACAGGCGGTTGTTTGGGTATTTGCCTTGTATAATCACTGTACTGCATCTCTTCCTTTTGCCTATAATTGATAGACTGGATTGTTTGGCGAGTCTATGAGTCGCGGCACACTCTTCGATAAGGTTTGGGAACAGCATACGGTGGCTACACTGCCTTCAGGGCAAACACAACTGTTTATTGGCCTGCACCTAATTCACGAAGTCACGAGTCCCCAAGCCTTTGCCATGCTGCGGGAGCGGGGGTTGCCAGTGCTGTATCCGCAGCGAACCGTGGCGACGGTGGATCATATTGTGCCGACAGATACGGTGGCGCGTCCTCTTCAGGATGCCCTTGCCGAAGAGATGCTGCAAGCCCTTGAGGCGAATTGCCGTGCTCACAATATTCCTTTTTTTGGGATTGGCTCCGGTCGTCAGGGCATTGTCCATGTGATTGCCCCTGAGCAGGGGTTAACGCAACCGGGGATGACGATCGCCTGCGGGGATAGTCATACTTCAACCCACGGTGCCTTTGGCGCGATCGCCTTCGGGATTGGCACCAGTCAAGTGCGGGATGTTTTGGCCACGCAGACCCTTGCCCTCAATAAGCTAAAAGTCCGCAAAGTGGCAGTCAATGGCTCCCTTGGCCCTGGGGTCTATGCCAAGGATGTGATCCTGCACATTATTCGCCACCTTGGTGTCAAGGGCGGTGTCGGCTATGCCTATGAGTTTGCTGGCAGTACCTTTGCCCAGCTGTCCATGGAAGAGCGGATGACAGTCTGCAATATGGCGATTGAGGGGGGTGCCCGCTGTGGTTATGTCAACCCCGATGAGACTACGTTTGCCTATTTGCGAGGTCGGCCTTTTGCGCCCCAAGGCAAAAACTGGGATCAGGCGGTGGCCTGGTGGCGATCGCTAGCCAGTGATGCCGATGCTGAATACGATGATGTGGTGACATTTGCGGCTGCGGATATTGCACCGACAGTGACATGGGGCATTACCCCTGGCCAAAGCGTTGCGGTGGATGAGACCTTGCCCACCCTCGAGAGTTTACCGGAGGCAGAACGGGCGATCGCTACTGAAGCCTATGCCTACATGGATCTCCAACCGGGGCAGCCCATTCAAGGAACCAAGATTGATGTCTGCTTTATTGGCAGTTGCACCAATGGCCGCATCAGTGATCTGCGGCAGGCTGCCAAAGTTGTCGAAGGGCGCAAGGTCAAACCCGGTGTCAAAGCCTTCGTTGTCCCCGGTTCAGAACGGGTGAAAGCGCAAGCCGAAGCGGAGGGTCTCGATGTCATTTTCCAAGCCGCAGGGTTTGAATGGCGCAATCCCGGTTGCTCGATGTGCCTTGCCATGAACCCTGACAAACTGCAAGGGCGTCAGATCAGTGCCTCGTCTTCCAATCGCAACTTTAAAGGACGCCAAGGATCAGCAGCGGGACGGACACTCCTCATGAGTCCAGCGATGGTGGCCGCCGCAGCCATTACGGGTGAAGTTACAGACGTGCGGGCATTTCTTTGAGGTCCTGCTCTTTAATAGATCTCAAATTCTTTATCAGCCCCTTCACCTTCCCTGAAGTGTGAAGTCAGCCTCCTAAATAATAGAGACAAGGGGAGGAGCGGTTTATCGGTTTAT
>NZ_DVEH01000029.1 GCF_015295825.1 Thermosynechococcus sp. M98_K2018_005 | reverse complement strand
GGGGGGACTTTAGGCAGTTGGTAACTGGATTGCCCCCTACTAGAATTGAAGGCCAAAATGCTAAAATAGCGTCGTTCCGTAGCACATGAGATACTCTCTTGACGCAGGCGACTAATCTTCCGGGCATTGATTCTCCCCAAATTGATGAGTTTTTGCAAGAACTAGCGACAATCCAAGACTCTGGTCCTAAGCGGATTGCGCTCCTTGGCTCGCGTCATGTCCCGATTACGCATCAGCACCTCATTGAAATGATGAGTTATGCCCTTGTGCTGGCGGGTAACCGCTTGATGACCTCAGGTGCCGTTGGAACCAATGCGGCGGCGATTCGGGGAGCCATGCGGGCAGACCCCAATTTGCTAACGGTGATCTTGCCCCAAAGTCTCGAGCGCCAGCCTCGCGAGTCCCGCCAACAACTGGATAAGGTGATGCACTTGGTGGAAAAGCCCGAAAATGATCACCTGCCCCTCGCAGAAGCCAGCTCCCTCTGCAATCAGGAAATTATTTCCCGCTGCCAGCAACTGATTTGTTTTGCTTTCCACGATAGCCACACGCTACTGCAAGCCTGTGAGCTAGCGGAAGAGCAGCATAAGGTGGTGACGCTCTTTTACTTTGATTAGCCGGGGACGGTTTTCCCCACCTAGGCCAATTGAGTCCCTATGCCAGAATAGGAGCAGGGTTCAAGGTGGATACTCCATGAGCGGCTTCTACAACTGGTATCGGAATGTGTTGCGGCATCCTAAGTATCGCTGGTTTATCATTGCCGCCAGCTTGATCTATTTGCTCAGTCCTTTGGATATTTCACCAGACTTGGTGCCGATCATTGGCCAGTTGGATGATGTCACGGTCATGGTGATCCTTGCCAGTGAGCTAACACAATTGCTGGTGGAGCGGATTAAAAGTCGGCGATCGCCCAACATCCCTACGACGGTAGATGTGGAAGCAGAACAAGTTTAACGATTAATCCCGCGATCGCAAGTCACTGCCAACAGAGCGCAGCAGCCAGCGGTTTTGCACATAGCTGAGGGTACCGCTAATGAGGGCGGCAGCCATTAAGATGCCAATAGCGGGCATAAAGAGGGGTTCCCAGAGGCTAATCCAGAGGTCAAAGCCAAGGGGTAGCTCTAAGGAGCGCCCCACAAGGGCAATCACAAACCAGCCAAAACTGGCAAGGACAAAGAAAGTATCCGCCACCAAGAACCAATTGAGCACTTCCCGCAGCCGTGCCATGGCTATTCTCCCAGTACCCACTGTTTAACACGGGCAAGGCTCTCCCAATCGGGTTTGCGCTTCAGACCGTCGGCAAAGTTATCGATGACCTCTTGGCGCAGCTCAGCCACAGCAGCAACAACGGTTTGTGCCAATTCAATGTGGGGACGAACACCCTTTTGTCCTGTTTCTAGCATCGCCACCGCAAGGTTAATGCGGGCTTGGGGGTCTTCAGGATTCAGCTTGACCGCTTTTTGAGCAGCCTTTAAGGCAGATTGGGGCTTGTCATCGAGGAGATAGAGCCACGCCAAGCAGGTCCAAGCAGAGCTACTTTTTTGAGCACGCTGGCAAATCTCTTTGAATGTGGGAATTAGTTCCGCAGGCGGTGCCCCTTCTTTGTAGCGGGCGATCGCCGCCTCAAATTGACGCTCAACGTCACTCACAGGTTGAGATGTGGTCAAGGGCAGGACTCCTTAGGCAGAAAATGAGGTACCACAGCCACAGGTTTGGGTGGCATTGGGATTCGTAAACTTAAAGCCGCCACCAATAAGGGCGTTGCTGTAGTCGAGCACCAAGCCATAGATGTAGAGCATACTCTTGGGATCGGAGACCACTTTGAAGCCATCATAGTCAAAGACTTCATCATCGGGACGGATATTGGCGGGGTCTTCAAAGTCCATCGTGTAGGACATCCCCGAGCAGCCACCCCCTTTGACGCCGACCCGCAAGCATAGGTCTTTGCCGTGCTGATCGCGGAGTTCGAGCACGTGCTTGAGGGCAGCTTCGGTCATCATAATTCCCTTGGCGGGTTGTGTGGCCTGTGTCATCACCCACTCCTGAAAGACTCCAAACTTTATCGTAGCAAGTTCAGCGGTGGGTCACCATCTCGTGGGCACGCTTAAAGGCTTCATCAAGAACTTCAGAGAGGGTGGGATGGGTGTGGACATTGAAGGCTAAGTGGCTCACGGTTTGGCGATCGCGAATGGCATTGGCCGCCTCTTGAATTAAATCCGAAGCATGGAGACCAAAGATATGCGCCCCCAGTAGCTCGCCTGTATCCGCACGGAAGATCACCTTGGCTAGGCCATCGGTTTCTGTTTCCGCCAGTGCCTTGGAGTTGCCCTTAAAGTAAGTGCGTGCCACTTGTACCTCAAAACCTTCTTTTTCTCCTAGCTCGCGCGCTTGGGGTTCGGTCAAGCCGACAAAGCTGATTTCTGGATGGGTAAAGGCCGCCGCAGGAATACTGCGATAATCCACTTGGCGAGGCCGCCCAACAATTGTTTCAACAACAGCAATCCCCTGCGCCGAAGCGGCATGGGCAAGCATCATTTTCCCTGTGGCATCACCGATCGCCCACAGGTGGGGAACGGGTTTCCCTTTTTTTGTTACCGCCAAATACTCATTGACGGGGATAAAGCCACGCTTATCGGTGCTGACGCCCACCCTCTCTAGGCCAATATCTTGAGTGGCAGGAATGCGACCCGTGGCCACAAGGCAGGCATCCACCTCTAGAACATCCACCACTTCGTTGGTTTTTGCGTCTGCCAATTCAATGACTACTGGGCTACCGGGAATCACCCGCTTGGCTAGCGTACCGCTGTAGGTTTCAATGTCGCGAGGGGCAATCAAGACCCGCTGTGCCTGTTTGGCAATATCTGGATCAAAGGTGGGCATCAGTTGATCCAGCGCCTCAATCATTGTCACTTCGCTGCCGAGGGCGGTGTAAATATCGGCAAATTCTAGGCCAATGTAGCCACTGCCAATAATCGCCACCCACTGCGGCAACCAATCCAGCTTAATGGCATCGTCACTGGTATAGACGGTTTTGCCATCCACTTCAATACCGGGGGGCACCCAAGGCACTGACCCCGTGGCAATGATAATGTCCTTGGCGGTAACAATTTTTTCCCCTGTGGGGGTGCTGATACTCACTTTTTGGGAACCCGCCACTTTGCCTCGGCCAATGAGCGTATCCACACCGAGACGCTTGAGACTGTTGGTGAGATCACTGCGGATCTTTTGCACCAGATTGGTGGCATGGGCAGCAACGCCAGCGCGATCCACGCTCACTTGCCCCAGTTGAATGCCGAGGGCTTGCCAATGACTGGCTTGGCGCAGTTCCCGTACCCGTCCGGCTGCCGCAAGGAGAGCCTTTGAGGGAATACAGCCGCGATTGACGCAGGTGCCCCCCATCTCTGCGGCTTCGACAATGGCCGTTTTCAGACCGACACTGACGGCATGCAGGGCAGCCCCATGTCCCCCCACACCAGCACCGATAATTACGAGATCGTAGTCAAAGCTCAAGGACGGTTCTCCCCAACTGCATTCCCTTAGCTTATCAAAGGCTGTTCCTCGTGAGAACTTAGGCTTTTTGGCTATAGGCAGTGAGGGGTTCTTTGATCCAGCGAATATAGAGATGTTTGAAGGTGGATTTGAGGACACGCGGCGCGCCAAAGTCAATGGGCATCATCTGCTGCGGCAGTTGCCAATCGCGAATCGCCAATTCATGGGGCTGTGCCAAGGGAAACGCAATCTCACTGAGGTCATAGTTGTAGCCGAGGGCGGTGGCGGCGCGTTGGGTAGGCATGCGCTCAGGATCCACATTGAGGATAGCCACAAGGGCGCGATCGAGGGCAAAAACATCACGACTGGCACCCAAAATATTCAGGGGGCGCGGCGTTCCCCCACTGGGGCCGTTGCCTTCATGGCCGATAATGCCATCCACAATCGTGAGGTCGGGGGCGATCGCCCGTGCGGTTTCGACAAGCATACGGCCAAAGCGATCGGCATCCTTACCCGCTTCCATATGCCACCAGGCCTTCATTTTGCCGGGGACACAGCCAAAGAGATTCTTGACCCCAAGGGTGAGGGTGAGTTGCACATGGGATTTCACCTTGGGTAGGTTAATGACGACATCGGCAGCCATCGCTTCTTTGCTCAGGCGCAGGTGGGCAAATTCAGGATTGTCGGTGGCATAGCGATCGCCATGGAATTCAATGACGGGCAAATTCAATTCCTGAATAAAGGGCAAATAGCCATTGTTACGGGCGACTCCCAATGCCGAACCAAAGGCAGGCCCATCCCCTAGAAATGGTTGTCCCCCCACCGCCTGCACCATTTTAGCGACGCAATAGACCAGTTCTGGGCGAGTGACGCATTCGTGTTTTGGCCGTGCGCCGGTGAGTAAGTTCGGCTTGAGCAGCACGCGATCGCCCGGTTGAACGATCGCCGCCATTCCCCCTAAGGGCGCTAGGAGTTCCTCAAGGGAGGCACTGAGACGATCAAGGTCATAGGATGTTGCCCGCAGCAAACTCACGCTTGGCATCGGAAGCTCCTCTTCACTGGCATTGTTTCTCAACAGTGTGCCACAAAGATAAAATTGAGTGCCTGGGTTCAGTTGTGTCCTGAGAAGGTATCCCCTTGCAAACTAAGCATTGGATGGTGAAAAAGCTGCAAAAAGATACGATAGAGAAGAGAGATGTCTGCTAACGAGCAATCGCGAATGCCCCAAGGCCTTGAGTCAGAATTTCGGCAGCAGGTGGATCGCCTGCATCGCTTTACCGTTCTCATGCGCTGGAGTGTCGTCCTCTTTCTTTGGCTAACTGTCGGCACATTGAGTCTCTGGGGCTTCCGTTATGAAATTAGCTTGATGCGCGAGCACTTTACGTGGGCAGCCTTGCGCTATGGCATTCTCTTCAATCGGCTGCCGGCGATCGGGTTGGCGCTGTGCATTGGCATGACCCTAAGCGTTCTGTACTGGCAGACCCGCAACATTTTCTGGGGCAGATCCCCCCGGTGGCAGCAACGCCTAGAAAAACAAGTCCTGCGCATTCGTCAGCAAGGGCAAGGTCATCCCCTATGGCACTGGGTATGTCGGCAGTAGTAGACCCGCAAGGGGTGCCGGTACCGGGAAAATAATTAGCAATAGCAACACCAGTGCCATCAAGCCAAGGGCATCGCGCCAGTTATCCAATTCACTGACATCATTGAGGGCAGGTTCATCAAAGGCGGGCATAAAGAACAGGATCAGTGCCCAAACAAAGAGCCACGGTTGAATAAAGGAGAGAATCAGCACCAGTAAACGGCTGACTTGGCCAATTACTGCCCCCGCTCGATGGCCATACATCGCATGGACAATGTGCCCCCCATCCAATTGACCCACCGGCATCAAGTTCAAAGCCGTCACTACCAAGCCCAGCACCCCCGCCACTGCCATGGGATGGAGGTGTAGCGCACTGTCACTCTTGAGGGCAGCACCAAAAATGGCTTTAGCAATCAGGGCAAAGAAAATCGAAATGCGTGGACTAAACACTTGGGGATTGAGGGGCTGCTGCGACGCATTGGCGGGCAGTTGCACCACCTCGGACTGCTGTAACCCCCAAACTAGAATCGGTAGCGTCACGAGCAACCCAGCAATGGGGCCTGCAATACTGATGTCAAAAAGGGCACGGCGATGGGGAACAGGGGATCGCATCTGGATAAAGGCCCCCAGTGTGCCCATCGCAAAGGGCAGGGGAATAAAGTAGGGCAGCGTTGCTTTAACGCGGTAATACCACGCAGTGGCAAAGTGTCCCAGTTCATGAATGCCCAAAATCAACAGCAGACTGACACTGTAGGGTAACCCCTGCCAGAGCAAACTGGGGTTGAGTCGCAGTTCCGCCGCCGTCAACTCAGGGGCCACGAGTGCCAAGCCAGCAACGGTGGTGGTGAGAAAGGTTAAGGCCAAAAGGCCAAGGCTGAGACCGGGACGAAAAAGCTGTTGGGGCTGGGGCAGACGATCGCGGGGAATCAAGGCAAAAAAGGGCTTATTACTCAAACCCATTTGAAACATGACCAAAAAGCGATCGCCAAAGCGTTGGGCAATATTGCGCTCCACGGTTTCATAGACTTGGTTGGCATCCCCGCGCATTTGCCCCCGGCAGATCACCGCCTGCGGACGATACTCAATTTGTTGCAGGTAATACATGCCCCAAGGGAAACAGCTCTGCAATTGCGTTTCTTCATCCTGATTGAGGAGCTTGCCATTTTCCGTCGGTGTTGGCGGTGGGGGTGACGCCGCCGGTAAGGAGGGCTGGCCTCGGCGCAAAAGCACAAGATAGAGCACCGAACTGGTGACAAAAACAAGGATCAACCATCCCGACGGCACAGGGGTATTCCCTAAAAGCAGCATCCAACCCCCAATAAAAAATGCTGGCAACATCAGCACCAGCCATAGGAGCCACCAAGGGGTTCGACTGACACGGGCAGCACTCTGGCGGACAATAAAGACCAAGATCAAACCCAATACAATAAGGGAAATCCATGTCATGATGTCGATACCTGTGGCTCAACAACAGAAACCGCCCCGCCTTGTATTGCCCATGGTTTACGGGTTTCCACCAAACCGCGAGACGCTGGGAGGCACTGCTTATCTCATTGTAGAAAATGATGGCAATACCCTTATTGATTCCCCCCCTTGGACAGATAGCAGCCAAAATTGGCTCAGGGAGCAGGGTGGCGTTCAGCGCCTCATTCTTACCCATCGAGGGGCGATCGCCCGCGTTCGTGAGATGCAGCGCACCTTTAACTGTGAAGTGATCATCCATGCTCAAGAAGCCTATCTTCTGCCCCAAGTGACGGTAACCCCGTTTAACCACCATCTAGCCATCAGTGAAACCCTCGCAATCCTCTGGACACCCGGTCACTCCCCCGGCAGCGCCTGTGTCTATTGGTCTGGCCAAGGAGGCGTTCTCTTTAGCGGTCGTCACCTACTCCCTACGCCTAGGGGAGAATTGGCACCGATTAAAACGGCGACCACTTTCCACTGGCCTCGACAACTGCGCAGCGTTGAGGCATTAAAAGCCTTCTGTCGGCAGAGGTCCTTGAGTTATCTGTGTCCGGGGGCGAATATTGGTTTTCTGCGGGGGACACTAGCGATCGCCAACGCCCAAGCCGTTCTGCAAGAAATCCCTGTTGATAACCTTTTGGCGAACAAGGTTTAATGTTTCCTTAATTTTCCCATGAGGATCATACAGGTTCGGGAAAAGGCACTTGGAGAGATCGTTAAACCCCACTTGTATCAAGACTTGCATCCTCTATAGTGAAGGTAGGCAGAGGGAATAAGCCCAAGCAATACCAAGGAAAAAAACAAAGTTAATTGTGGGTGCTGTTCTCTCTGTAACTATCCCGTGGGCAATCTGAAACCTTAAAGAAGACAGGAGGATAAGCGTATGGCACTCGTTCGTTGGGAACCGTTCCGCGAAATCGATGCACTACAACGCCAAATGAATCGTCTATTTGATGAATTGATTCCCTTGACCGAACGCCGCAATGACCTTAGCTTCCTGCCGGCAGCCGAACTCGAAGAAACCCCTGAGGCCTTGCTTCTAAAAATTGAACTGCCTGGCATGGAGGCCAAAGACTTAGATATTCAAGTCACGGCCGATGCGGTCTCTGTCAGTGGCGAGCGTAAATCTGAAAGCCAAAGCGAAAGCAACGGTATCAAACGCACCGAATTCCGCTACGGTAAATTCCAACGGGTCATTCCTCTGCCAGTGCGGATTCAAAACACCGATGTCAAAGCCGAATACAAAGATGGCATCCTGCACCTGACCCTGCCGAAAGCGGAAGAAGAGAAAAATCGCGTCGTCAAAGTAAACGTTGGCTAATTCGCCACTTGCTAGGCCGAAGGGTGAAGGTTGTTGAACAGATGAAGCTCCCCCAGCAATGGGGGATTTTTTTAGCGTCAGTGAAGGTGAGAAAAAACTATGAAGCTAAGGCCACCTCAACCAATTGTTGTAATTCACCACTTTGATATAGCTCAATGAGAATGTCCGAGCCACCAATGAACTCACCATTGATGAACACTTGAGGAATGGTTGGCCAATTGGAATACTCCTTAATCCCTTGGCGAATCTCAAAATCCTCAAGGACATCCACCGTTTCATAGGGGACGCCGAGGGCATTCAGGATTTGTACCGCATTGTTCGAAAACCCGCATTGGGGCATCAGCTTGCTGCCCTTCATAAAGACAATGATTTTGTTGCTTTTGACGAGGTGATCAATTTTGGCGTAGAGTTCGGGTGTCATCGTTGGCTTTCCCTCTTGAGTTCACAAGTTACAAAAGAACAGCAATAGATTGCATTCTAAATCACTGGCGTTGTGCCCATTGCTGGGGGGTATAGGTCTTGAGGGCAAGGGCGTGGAGTTCATTGCTAGCCATGAGATCCTTAAGGCTGCTATAGACCAATTGGTGCTGCTGCACCAGTCGCTTACCCTCAAAAGCGGCAGAGACCACTACAGCTTCGTAATGATCGCCACCCCCGGTCAAATCCTGCACTTGCACAAAGGCATCGGGCAAGCTGGATTGAATTAAGGTGGTCAGTTGTTCGGGGGTAACCATAGATAATTATTTATTCCTGACTAGAATTAAGAACCAGTTAATCTATCTCCTTTAGTCTATCGCTAAATGTTAAGTTGTTGAGGTCTGGAGGGGATGGCACTGACGAAGGGCACGCATCAAGTCTTCAAGGTTAATGGGCTTGCTCACATAGTCATCCATACCGGCATCGAGACAAAGCTGGCGATCGCTCTCCATGGCATTGGCGGTCATCGCAATAATCCGAGGACGAGGTTGATTTAAGCGCTGAAACAGGTCAATGACCTCTCGCGTAGCCGTTACCCCATCCATCTCCGGCATTTGCATATCCATTAAGATTACATCATAGGGTTGCCGCTGCACCGCATCCAGCACTTCCAAGCCATTAGCCGCAATATCACCGCGATAACCCAATTTCTCCAAAATCCGTAATGCCACCATCTGATTCACCTTATTATCCTCCGCCACAAGAATGCGCAGGGGTGGCAAATCCTGTTTCAGACTGTCAATGGACACGGTGCTGCTCTTGTTGGTCTTGGCCTCAACGGGCTTCGGTGTATGGCTAAAGAGATCATTGAGGACATTGTAGAGGGTGGATTGCTTTACGGGTTTACTAATGAGGGCATGAAACAATGGTGATTGCTCTGCCCCAAGGGAATTGCCGAGGGAGGTGAGCAAAATCAGGGGAATTTCTGGATACGTCTTGTGAATTTCCTTGGCGAGGGTCAAGCCATCCATTTCTGGCATTTGCAGGTCTAAAATGGCCACATCCGGAGGCAATTGCGTTTTCAGCAGTGTCAATGCCTGCTGGCCATTCTCGGCAATCAAGGATTTCATTTGCCATCCCTTGGTTTGCAACGCCAGAATTTGGCGGTTGGTGGCATTGTCATCCACAATCAGCACCGAGCGATCTTTCAAGTAGGATTCTTGCTCCATGGCGTGCCCCTTAGCATTAGCATTCAGGAGCAGCCGCACCGTGAAATAAAAGACTGACCCCGTCTCCTTGATGGGAATGGATTCGTAGTGGGGCGGTGGGTTGCCACCCACGATCAAGGGTGTGTTCTGAGTTTTGCTCTCTAACCAAATGCGGCCATTCATGCGCTCCACCAGCCGCTGGCAAATCGCTAATCCTAAACCCGTCCCCCCGTAGTGGCGGGTAATCGAAGCATCCACTTGGCTAAAGGGTTTGAAGAGTCGCTGCATCCCCTCTGGGGTGATACCCACCCCCGTATCCTGAATCGCAAAGAGAAATTCATAGTAGTTGGGCAAAAACTCGTACTGATGGCTGGGCTGGCCCTTGAGATGGAGAATCACTTCGCCACTTTGGGTAAACTTGATGCTGTTGCCAATCAGATTCACCAATACTTGCCGCAGCCGTCCCATATCGCCGATGACATGAACCGGAATATCAGGATCAACATGAGCAAGTAGCTCAATGCGTCGCTCAACGGCACGACTGGCCATGAGGTCAAGAACATCTTCGACGCAGGTGCGCAAATTAAAGGGATAGGCCTCTAGCTCCAGCTTGCCGGACTCAATTTTAGAGAAGTCAAGAATGTCGTTGATGATTGTCAGCAGGGCATCACCACTGAGGCGAATCGTGTTGAGAAACTCCTGCTGCTGCGGATTGAGAGGGGTATCCAGCAGTAATCCTGTCAAGCCAATGATGGCATTCATGGGGGTGCGGATTTCGTGGCTCATTGTTGCCAAAAACTGACTCTTGGCACGGCTGGCATCCTCGGCCGCTTTACGGGCTTCCTCTAGGAGTTGCTGTTGCTGCATCATTTGCGAGATATCTTCCCATGTACCGACGAAATTCATTACCTTGCCGTCTTCGATAATGGGAATGACGCGGGCATTCACCCAACGCACTCTACCGTCGGGGTAGGACAGGCGAAATGGCTCATTGAGGGGCTGGTGTTCTTTTTGGCAGCGCTCCCAAGCGGCAAGCAGGCGATCGCGATCCTCTGGGTGGATGCGTTCTATCCAGTGGGCTTCTGCCTCTGCTTGTGTTTTGACCTCTAGCAGGTTAAGTAGTGTTTGATTGAGAAAAGTGCTACGACCATTAACATCTGCTGTAAAAATCCCGACGGGCGCCATTTCACTGACACTGCGAAACTGCGCTTCACTGGCCTCAAGGAGTTGATGCAGCTTCTGCTTACGGCAATGATCCGCTGTGATAATGGCTAGGCCTACGCCACTCGCTGCCCAAAGAATGAGGAATAAAAAAAGAAACTGTAAATTCAAGGGGTGCAACTGCCGCTCAATCACATTGGGCGCGATGTGGGAAATCACCCACAACCGATATTCGTTCTGATAGAGAGGCGTGCCGCTGACGGGATCAGCAGAAATATGATGCGGCTTCAGAGGCAGTACCCAGTGATAGGCAAAGAGGCCCGATTGACCAATGAGACTGCCTGTGGGTTGAGATTGCATGTGTTGCCACAACTCAGGGTAGAGATGCTCTACAGTGAGATGCTGTCGCTCCGGATATCGAAAGCCCCATTCATGGCTGGTGCGCTCTGCTAAAATCCAGTAGCCTTGACTATTGGCCAAAAGACAACTGCCATAGAGGCCACGACACCCATTGATCAATGTGTTGAGTAGATTCGCTGCCCGATAACGGACAACTAAAAAACCCACCAGTTGTTGCTGACGGGTATAAACCGGTGTGCCGACATAAAGAATCGGGTTTGCCGCTAGGGAAGGTGCCTCATTTGGTTGAACTTCAATGTCAAAGGGGGAGACAAACACTTCGTTGCGTCGCAGTTGGCGCATCACCGGCCAATAGTTCTGCAACACTTGTGGGTCTGGGGATGGGTGATCTACCCTAATGCTCAAGTTATGACCCAAAGCAAGGCTCAGTCTGATGTCCCCGTTGGGGGTCAAAAAATACAGGCGATCGTAGGTGTGCTTTGAGAGCAGCCAATTTTGGAGATCCTGCTCCAATTCCTGTAATTCTGCTGTACTGGATGCGTTGACCCTAAGGTCACCGAAGCCATGGATTGTGGCGATACTGAGAACATCACTAATTAATATGTCTAGGTAAGTGGTGAGGATGAGGCTGCCCCGCTCGACTTTGCTTTCCTCCCGCAATTGTAGATCGCGGAAAATATGTTGGCGTTGGGCGAGGTAAATGGGAGCAAGAATTGCAACTAGAATTGCCGTTGCTGGGACAAAGAGTTTCAAGAAGTACTGCAACGGTGATTTGGCCATAGCGTGGTGGGCTATCTGCGGGAGAGAGAGAGGGAAATTCAACAGGGGTAGAAGCCAATACAGACCTTAACAAATAGTGTATCGTGAGGAATGGAGTTCATGTGTAGAGTCAGACCATGATTGAACCTTTGTTGTGTGGCATTGTTCTTGGCTTGATTCCGGTCACCTTGGCGGGTCTTTTCTTTGCGGCTTACCAGCAGTACAAGCGGAGCAGCCAATTTGAACTCTAGTTCTTGACCAGAACCTGATTTTTGCGAACGTCACTCCATATGGCATTACCCATTGTTGCCGTTGTGGGTCGCCCCAATGTGGGCAAGTCAACACTGGTGAATCGTCTTGCGGGGGAACGGGATGCCATTGTCCACGATGAACCCGGTGTTACTCGCGATCGCACCTACCGACCGGCCTTTTGGCAAGATCGGGAATTTCTGGTCGTGGATACCGGGGGCTTAGTCTTTGATGATGACAGTGACTTCTTACCCTTGATTCGCCAGCAGGCAGAACTCGCCCTTCAGGAAGCCACGGCAGCAATTTTTGTGGTGGATGGTCAAGCAGGGCCGACAGCTCTTGACTATGACATTGCTGCGTGGTTGCGCCAGCTTCCCGTACCCGTTTTAGTGGCGGTGAATAAATGCGAGTCGCGCCAGATGGGGCAAGTACAGGCGGCGGAGTTTTGGTCACTGGGGCTGGGAGAACCCTACCCAATTTCCAGTATCCACGGCAGCGGTACAGGGGAGTTGCTGGATCAATTGATTACCTACTTGCCGGCGGGGGAAACCCTCCCTGAGGCACCGGAGATCCAGGTGGCCATTGCCGGTCGTCCCAATGTGGGTAAATCCAGCTTGCTCAATGCCCTGATTGGGAGCGATCGCGCGATTGTCAGTCCGATTTCCGGAACCACTCGTGATGCCATTGATACCGTGATTGAACACAATGGCATCCAGTATCGCTTCATTGATACCGCCGGTATTCGGAAACGGGGTCATGTGGCCTATGGGCCTGAGATGTTTAGCGTCCATCGTGCCTTTAAGGCGATTCACCGCTCCGATGTCGTGCTGTTGGTGTTGGATGCCCTTGAAGAAATTACCGAACAGGATCAACGCTTGGCGGGGCACATTACCGATCAGGGGCGCGCCTGTGTCCTGATTGTGAACAAGTGGGATGCCGTTCCTGAAAAGGATACCTATACGATTAATACCTATCGCGATCGCCTGTATCAGCGATTGAATTTCCTTGACTGGGCAGATGCCCTTTTTGTCAGTGCCCATACGGGTCAACGCCTTGACAAGATTTTTGCGGCGGTGGATGCGGCAGTTGAACAACATCGGCGGCGGGTCAGTACAGCCGTGGTGAATGAAGTGATTCAAGAAGCCCTACGCTGGCATACGCCCCCCGCAACTCGCCAAGGCCGCCAGGGCAAAATCTACTACGCCACCCAAGTCGCCACCCAGCCGCCAACATTTGCGATTTTTGTCAACGATGCCAAACTCTTCAAGGACAACTATCGCCGCTACATTGAAGGGCAAATTCGCCAACAACTAGGATTTCGAGGCACCCCAATTCGTCTCCTCTGGCGCAGTAAGAAACCCCGTGAAGCTGCTGAATTAGCAGTCCGCTAACCTTGTTAGAGTGATCGTTGATTATGAGAGGCGCTTCAGAACAGCGGATAGCTGATCCCTATAAACAATTTTGTAATTTTTTGGCGCCTGTAGGAAGGCAGCAAGCTCCTGAGATATTTCGCCTGTGAAGGGATCGATTGAAACCGCTAAGTAATCATAGTTTTGTAAATCACTCTTTTGGGGCTTCCATGTTGCAGGTGAGCCTCCGTCAATTACCTCGTTGCTAAAAGGAAAATTGAAGAGTCCATAGCTGCGAAGGCCTACATTGAGAATCTTTTGATTCTCTATATTTTCCTGTATCCATTCATAAATACGACTCTGATAATTCGATGGATAAAATATAAAATAATATGTCTGAAAACCCAGGTAAGCCCCTCGGCGGGTTGTAGTTGAGTAGCTGTATTAGCAATAAAGTCATGCAGATAGCTGCAATAGAGCTAATAAATAAATGATTGATTTTATTGGTGTATTGAGAGTTTAGATGCTTAGCGTTCAACTTTTTTCACTAAACTAAATTTCCCAGTTTGGCCATCCTCACTCATCTCAATCTGGCCAACGTAAAAGAAGCGTTGCAGCACTTCGCCCTCACGGGTAAAGCGAATTTCCCCAAGAGGTGTTTCATAGACTCCCTTGAGGATCTCTTCATTTAAGGCTTGACGCAAATCTGCAAGGGGGACTTCCGACAAGTTCTTTTCTTGAGATAGTCGCGCTAAGGCATCCACAAAGACTTGAACTGCCGTAAAGCCTTGGGCACTAAACTGCGAGGGGGCTTGGCGATATTTGGCTTCAAAGGCGTCGCGGAACTGGACATTCATTGGATCGGGGTTTTCGGGATTATAGGCTTGGGCAACCAAAACGCCATTACAGAGGCGACGACAAACGGGGAAAACGTTGACAGTATTGACACCGTTGCCCCCCAAGATTAACCCTTGGTAGCCCAATTCCCGCAGTTGGCGAATGAGATTACCACCGTCCGCTGCTAAACCGGAGATGACAATTAAATCAGGCTTGAGATTGAGGGTGGCATTGATTTGGGCTTGGAAGTTGGTATCTGTGGTTTGCGTTTGCTGAACGGTCACCAATTCAAGCTTGGGATTCTCGCGAATGGCTTTTTGAAAAATTTCGGTTTCTGAGCGACTAAAGGCATCATCTTGGGCAAAAAAGACAGCAACTCGGCGAATGTTGGGATTAACCTGAAGGGCCGCTTGAATCGCCGTGGGCGCCACTACATCCACCCCTGCGGAGACGCGACTAATGAAGACACCAATTTCGGGAATGCCACGGGCGGTGTTGGAAGGAGCGACTACTGGGACACCGGCCTGCTCAGCAATGGGATCGGCACTAAAAGCCTGCTGCGAGAGGGTGGGGCCAACAATGCCAATCACGCGATCGCGATTGATCAAGGTTTGAAAAACATTCACTGCCCCCGCTTCATCACTGCCGGTATCCTGAATGACCAGCCGTAGGGTCTGCCCCTTGATCTGGCCGGCTTGGTTGAAAAATTCCCCGGCGACCTGCACCCCTTGTAGTGCCTCTTGGCCGTAGAGAGCAGCATTACCGGTTTGAGCGAGGGCAACCCCAAGGGGCAACGAATTATTGTTTGTCGAAGGGGACTCTGTTGCGGTACAGCTACTGAGGGCGATCGCCCCCAGTGCAAGTAATAACCAGCGATCTTTCCCCACCAATTAGACCCGTGCCTCCAGGGATTTTAGGTATTCCGTATTCACCCCGGACTCGCGCACAAGGGCAATTTTCCCGGTGCGGGCAATTTCGCGAATCCCAAATTTATTCAGCATTTGGACAATGGCCACCATCTTGCCGGGGTCACCCGACACCTCAATAGTCAGGGAATCATCGGACACATCCACCACCTTGGCACGGAAGATTTGTACCAGTTCCAAGATTTCAGAGCGGGTGCTGGCGGTGGCATTCACCTTCAGGAGCATTAGTTCCCGTTCCACACAGGGAATCGTGGTAATATCCTGCACCTTGAGGACATTGATCAGCTTGTAGAGTTGCTTGGTTAATTGCTCAATGATGGCATCGTCGCCGGGCACCACCATCGTAATGCGGGAGATGCCAATTTGCTCCGCAGGGCCTACCGCTAAGCTTTCGATATTAAAGCCCCGCCGCGCAAATAAACCGGCAATACGAGTGAGCACACCCGCCTCATCTTCCACCAAAACCGATAGGGTATGTTTCATAATTGCTGCTGAATCTTGCTGCCATGCTGGGATGCTGATTCTTTCCAGTTTAGCGGACAAGCCGACACTCTGCGAAGAGGCGATGGGCAATGCGAAAGAGTTCCTGCCCCGTGTGCAAATAGCGATCGTCGTAACTGTGGCTAAATTGTTCTAGCTCATCAAGACCATCCACCAGTTGATTCAAACAGTAATAGAGGTGGGCTGCCACCTTGGCCACGGCAGCGGGGTTGGGTTGGGCTTGGAACGTATAGCGGGCGCGGGTAAGCGCGCGACGACAGTCCTGCAAGTAGGTCAGAAAATGATCCATGAGGTCATCATCGAAGGGATCAGCTGCAAGGGCATCAATCTGGCGGGGGAGCGATCCCAAGACCGCCTCAATAATCCGACTCACAGGGTTGTAGGTGAAGGCCAGCCATTGCTCTAGCTCGCGATCGGCAGCCTGGAAACGCTGCACATCTGGTCTAGCAGTTGTTTGGTGGACACGGTGCTGGGCATCATAGGCCTGCCGACACTGCTCATCCCCCAAGATTTCGTAGGCGGCGTTAATGGCGGCCATCCGCTCATGGCTGGAGCGATCGCTAGGATGGTAGTCGGGGTGATATTGCTTTACTAGGCGCCGATAGGCGGCCTTAATTTCGGCTTGGGTGGCCGTTACTGCCACCTGTAGTGTCACGTAGGGATTGGGCTGGGACATGGGAATGGTGAGAAGACCTCCATATTTAGGTTAAAGTGCTGATTTGGCGGTGTCGAGAAATGGTTATCTATGGAACTGCAAGAACGCCTTGGAGGAGTCAATATCTATCTTGTGGGCATGATGGGTGCCGGTAAAACCACTACGGGTCGGATACTGGCTCAACGCTTGGGCTACGGGTTTGTGGATACAGATGCAGTGATTACGGAGTTTCGCCAACGACCGATTCGCGAGATCTTTGCCCAAGAGGGAGAGCCTGCCTTTCGGGAGTTGGAACAACAGGTCTTAGCACAAGTCTCTAGTTATCATCATTTGGTCGTGGCCACTGGTGGTGGCATTGTCCTCAACCCGATGAACTGGAGTTATTTGCGGCATGGCATTGTGGTCTGGCTTCATGTTCCCCTTGCGGTGCTCTGTCAACGTCTGCGCCAAGATCAGGAACGTCCCCTGTTGCAGGAACAGCCCCTGGAGCAACGCTTGAGTGAACTGCTGCAAGCGCGTCAATACCTCTATGCTCAGGCAGATTTAGAGCTAAGAATTACGGCGGAAGATACCCCACAAACAGTGTGCGATCGCCTGTGGGAAACCCTCCCCAATATCTTAAAACCCATAGAGCCATCATGCTAGAAGTTCTAGCGATTCTTTCAGCAGCAGCGGCCGGCGGGCTACGACTGGCACTTCCCCTCCTGTTGATTGGTCTATTACAAGGAGACCAACTCTGGTCGCAGGTGCCTTTACTGCGCCATTTCTCCCCCTATGGAGTGGTTGGTGTTTTAACCGCTTGGTCGTTTCTTGAGATATTCTTGGCAGGCAATGTCTGGGGCTACCGCCTGATTATCCTTGTGCAATTGTGCTTTAGCCCCCTTGTGGGTGCTCTCCTTGGCATGACCGTGGCAACAGCAACAGATACACCCCAGTGGCTCATTGGTACCTTCAGTGGTCTTTTTGCCTTTGTGTTGCAATTGGTGCAGGTGGGTTGGTTTTATCGGCTGGGGAAGTTACCCCGCTGGGTGATTGTCGGGCAGGATATCCTGTGTACGCTGTTAATTTTATTTGCCCTCAGGGCACCCAAGCAGGGCGGGTTGATTGCCTTACTCCTGTTGTGGTTGGCCGTTCGCAGTGCTAAGGATTGGCAACAACGACATCAGCGCTCCCGCCGCTAACGGCTAAATTCTTAGGACTTGTGCTAAAGTCTCTCTAGCGTGGCAGGAGCATGTGGATGTGAACCAGCAGGCATTCATCGCAACAGCAATGATTAGTGCAGCCCTTACCAGCGGTGCTGCCTTTGCTATACCTTCCCCCATGCAGCAACTGGTGCAAACCAATGCTTGTCCCGGCTGTGATCTGCGGAATGTCGATTTACGGGGCTATAACTTAGCAGGGGCAAATTTGCGCGGTGCCAATCTTCAGGGCGCCAACCTCCAGGATACCAACCTGATGGTGGCCAATTTGGTAGGGGCAAATCTGAGTAATGCCAACCTCACGGCCGCTTATTTAGAACGAACTAACCTAGAACAGGCCAATCTCAGTGGTGCTAACCTGAGCCGTGCGATTTTGCGCCATAGTCGTGCCCGCCGTGCCAATTTCAGCAACAGCAACTTCACGGGAGCCGATGTCCGCTATGGGGATTTTCGCCGCGCCAATCTCAGCGGTGCCACTTTTGAGCAAGCCACTATGCAGTGGGCACAGTTAAACAATGCCACTGTCAGTCAAACCAACTTTAGCGATGCTTACCGTCCCCGTATGCCCTATCGCCTCAATCTCCACTAAGCGCTGGGGGTGGCGCTCATCAGTTCGTAGGGAACCTTTGTGCCCCCAAGGCCGCAGTAGCCATTGATATTGCGGTGGAGATATTGCTGGTGGTAGGGTTCGGCAAAGTAAAATTCAGGCGCTGGCAGAATTTCAGTGGTGATCGTGCCGTAACCTGCAGCTTTTAGGGCTGCTTGGTAGCGATCGCGACTGGCCTCGGCAAGGGCTTTTTGCTCAGGGGAATAGTAGTAAATACCAGAGCGATACTGCGTCCCCACATCATTGCCTTGGCGCATACCTTGGGTGGGGTCATGGTTTTCCCAAAAGACCTTGAGCAATTCTTCATAGGTCACCTTCTGGGGGTCAAAGACCACGCGCACCACCTCGTTGTGACCTGTCATGCCCGTGCACACCTCTTCATAGGTGGGATTGGGCGTATAGCCGCCAGCGTAGCCCACAGCGGTGACATAGACGCCCGGTACCTGCCAAAACTTGCGCTCAGCCCCCCAAAAGCAGCCCATACCAAACATCGCTAATTCCATGCCTTCGGGATAGGGAGGGGTGAGGGGATGACCATTAACCCAGTGAGCCTTTGGCACGGGCATGGGTTCTGCTCGGCCGGGTAGAGCGGCACTGGGGCTAGGCATTGTCAACTTTTTGAATCCGAAGAATCCCATGGCTAATGTCCACTCGATAGTTTACTATGCTTCTATATTTTGACGAGCTTTTGGTGAGTCGTGCTAGAATTCACAGCGTTCTAGTTTGCTGCTTGCTGACGCTCCCATTCCTGTAGGGGGCGCTGAAGGGCATTTTTAAGATCAAGGGGAACGAGGGTCACCGTCATTTTTTCGCGGGGTTCCGCTGGCGGGTCAATTGCCGCGTAGAGCTTGAGGCCGTCAAAGGTGGTGTCCCCCAAGTGTAAACGGTGCTGCTGGCCATCTTTAAGGGTGATATCCACAGTGGCCATGGGGGGAGCAAGGCCATAATCCGCGGCACGTTCAGTAGGCACATCGAGAGAGCGATCGCGCTGACCTGTGGCCAATAAGTTTAATAAGAAGACAACCGTGCCCTCTTCTGCGGGGGTTTGCTTTTCCCGATCAATCACCCAGTTACCTGTAGCCAACTTTTTCAGGTTTAGGCTGTAATCAGGGGCAATAATCTTCAAAGCCACAACATCCGCCTCTTGAAAGTTAAAGAGGGGCTTTGGAGTTTGCGTATGACTGCTGTTGGGCGTGGGTAGTTGTTGCTCAAATAGAAAGAGACCGCCCCCTAAAATGGCCGCCGTTGTTAAAAGAACCAGCGTTTTTGTGCGGATGCCACTTGCCATTACCTATCAATTATAAGCTCATTGATAGGGGAGACTCTCAAGCCCCTTGGCGCAACTTATCCAGCACTGACCGATCTTCCAACGTTGAAGTATCCCCAGATACCTCTTGGCCGGCAGCAAGCGAACGTAGGAGCCGCCGCATGATTTTGCCCGATCGCGTTTTGGGCAGGGCATCGGTAAAGCGAATCTCCGCCGGACGGGCCAAGGCACCAATTTCGTTGACAACGTGTTGCTTCAATTCCTGTTGGAGGGCATTGCTGGGGGTAGCCGATTCTTCAAGAATTACAAAGGCAACGATTTCTTCCCCTTTGATCTCGTCGGGTTTACCAACAACGGCTGCTTCAGCAACAGCAGGATGGGAGACCAATGCCGATTCAATTTCCATCGTGCCCAAGCGGTGACCGGAGACATTGATCACATCGTCAACCCGTCCCATCACCCAAAAGTAGCCATCTTCGTCCTTGCGGGCACCATCGCCAGCAAAGTAAACATATTGGCCATCACGAGGCGGAATGTGTTCCCAATAGGTGCGGCGGAAGCGATCGGGATCTCCATACAGCGTGCGCATCATCCCCGGCCAAGGGTGACGAATCACCAGATAGCCACCCTCATTGACGCCGACAGGGTTGCCCTCGAAATCCACAACATCAGCGAGAATCCCCGGAAAAGGCTTGGTGGCAGAGCCGGGTTTCATCGGAATTGCCCCCGGCAGTGAGGTGATCATGTGCCCCCCTGTTTCCGTTTGCCACCACGTATCCACAATGGGACAGCGCTCACCGCCAATGACGCGGTAGTACCACATCCATGCTTCGGGGTTAATGGGTTCACCCACGGTTCCCAAGAGGCGCAAGGAGGAGAGGTTCCGTGCGCGGGGCAAGTGTTCGCCCATTTTAATGAAGGCACGAATAGCCGTGGGGGCCGTGTAGAAAATAGTAACCCCATACCTCTCAATCACATCCCAGAAGCAACCGGGATTGGAGGCGCGGGGTGCCCCTTCATACATGAGGGTGGTTGCCCCATTGGACAGCGGTCCATAGACAATGTAGCTGTGACCCGTAATCCAGCCGACATCGGCGGTACACCAATAGACATCGGTATCTTGGAGGTCAAAGACCCATTGAGTGGTGATGTGGGTATAGAGGTTGTAACCCGCTGTGGTGTGGACAACGCCCTTGGGTTTGCCGGTGGAGCCAGAGGTGTAGAGAATAAAGAGTAAATCTTCGCTGTCCATGGGTTCGGCAGGACAGTCAGCACTGACCCCCTTTTGCAGATCATGCCACCAGTGATCGCGACCGGGCACCATGGTCACTGGCTGCTGCGTGCGCTGCACCACTAAGACATTTTCAACGGTGGGAACTGCCTGATGGGCTAGGGCTTTATCCACTTGATCCTTGAGGGGCACAATGGCATCTTTGCGCCAGCCACCGTCAGCCGTAACCACCAGCTTCGCTTGGGCATCAATGAGGCGATCGCGCAAGGCTTCGGCACTAAACCCCCCAAAGACTACTGAGTGGGGGGCGCCAATCCGCGCACAGGCCAGCATGGCAATGGCTGCCTCTGGAATCATTGGCATATAAATGCCGACGCGATCGCCCTTTTTCACCCCCAGTTGTTTCAGGACATTGGCAAATTGGCAGACTTCGCGGTGCAGTTGGGCATAGGTGAAGGTGCGGCTATCACCGGGTTCTCCTTCCCAGATCAAGGCCGCTTTATTCTTGCGCCAAGTCTTGAGGTGGCGATCTAAGCAGTTGTAGGTGATGTTGATTTTGCCATTGACAAACCACTTGGCACTGGGGGGCTGCCAATCCAGCACCTGATCCCAAGGTTGAAACCACTCTAATTCCTGTTGTGCCAATTCGCCCCAAAAGGCAGCGGGATCAGCTTTAGCCTTTTCCCAGAGGGCACTGTAGGCCTCAAGGGAATTGATCCGTGCCTTGGCCACAAAATCAGCAGGGGGATAAAAAAGGCGGTTTTCCTGAAGAATGGATTCAATCGTGGGAGGACTCATCCGTATTTATCCGTGGCAGCAAGATCTATCATAGGGGCGATCGCTCCCCTGCTGAAGAGGATTACCGTTGAATCCAATCCAAACCAATCCCCCGCGCCATCATCGCTGCCAAAAAGGGAATGGCACTGAGAAAGGCCAATTCAGCGCGAATCACCCAAGTCAAACGCTGCACAGCCGGTAACTCGAGGGTGGGAGCCTTCTCTTCCCGCAGCGGTTTAATCCACAGTAGAAAAGAGATCGTCGGATACAGCGACAATAGCCCCACCAAAATAAACAAGCCCACTTTGAGGTGAAAGACGGGGTTGGCCAAATAATACTCGGTACCTTTGCCAAAGTAGAGAACCCGCAAAATGCCCGTGACAAGAACGGTCACCGCAGCAATGCCATAGAGGGCATCGGTAATCACTAATCGCCAAGCCTGTTGAAGGTCTATATCCTTGCGCAGGGTGAGGTGCTCCACTACAAGGGCAGCAAAAGCCACCATAAAGCTGAGATAATGCAGATAGGCGATCGCGGCACTGCTCCAAAGGGCGTTCATCCGAAGTGTTCCTTGGCGAGTGAGAAACGTTGCAAAAAGGGCTGTCTTCATCCTAGGGGGCAGCCTTGGCATGTGCAAGTGCCAACCCCCAGAGGTTTTTAGGCTTTAGCCACGGCGTAGATCTTTGGCCATGGAGCGAAAGAGGTCTAAGCTGGGATCGCTGCGACGGCGTTCCTGTTCTTCCACCGGGGGCGTCACCACATCACTGACACTGGGGTCGGGTTTACCTTTGTTTTCTGCCTCTGGATTCACCTTTTCAATGGAGGAAACCAACTCCACCACCTCTACCTCTTCTTTGGCACCGCCAGTCGCAGGGAACGTTTTTTTCACGACCTTGGGGGTACGCATGTACTCAATGTTGCCGTAGGTCTTGGCTTCATCGGGATCGAGAAAAAAGTCTTTGCTGGGTTGGGCGTCAGCTGGCTTGCCCCGACGGAAAAGGCCATCAAAGAGTCCCATAGCGGAATTGTTACCTTTTGTGAAGAAACCGCTGATCAGTTTACACTAAAATCCCAAGGGGGGCTATGCAAAATTGCGCAAATAAGCGGCGATCGCCGACCTTAGTGGCAATTTTTGTCCCCTAGGTTTTCCAAGACCTGAATCCTCATGGTAGGTTAACGGTGGAAATGCCACAGGATGCAGGACCATGCAAGCCAAAACCAAAGGGGAACCGCTCGTCCGCTTACTGGATGTGGGTAAGGCCTACCGTCAGCCCAACGGTCAGGTCATTAGCATTATGGAAAACATTAACCTTGAATTGCGCACGGGGGAAATTGTTGCGCTCCTAGGGCCATCGGGATCCGGTAAGTCAACCCTGATGCGCATTATTACGGGTTTGGTTGCGCCTACGTCTGGCCAGGTCTTGTACCGCGAGCAGCCAATGCAGGGCTTGAATCCGGGGGCCGCCATTGTCTTTCAAAGTTCGGCGCTCTATCCGTGGCTAACGGTTTTGGAAAATGTGGAGTTGGGGCTAAAGGCTCTAGGAGAAGGCCCGCGATCGCGCCGCCGCAAAGCCCTGCGGATGATTGACATTATTGGCTTAGATGGCTTTGAAAACGCCTACCCCAAGGAATTGTCGGGGGGGATGCGGCAGCGGGTGGGATTTGCCCGTGCCTTGGCGGTGGAACCGGAACTCCTGTGTATGGATGAGCCATTTTCCGCCTTGGATGTGCTGACAGCAGAGAACCTGCGCTTTGAACTTCTCGATCTGTGGCTTGAGCACAAAATTCCCACCCAGAGCATTTTGATTGTCACCCACCACATTGAAGAAGCAGTCATTCTCGCCGATCGCATTATTGTGTTGGGGAGCAACCCCGGTCGCGTCCGCGCTGACTTTCCAGTGACGTTGCCCCACTATCGCGATCGCAAGAACCTTGAGTTTCAAGCCACCGTGGATCGTATCTATAAAATTCTCACCAATCCCCATGTGGATGAATTGGAGCAACTGGAACCCAAGCCAGCTACCCTGCCCAGGAGTCAAGAACCGCGTTATCCGCTGCTACCCCATGTGCGCATTGGCTCGATCGCTGGTCTATTGGAACTCCTGGAGCACCGCAAAGAAGACCTCTACCGCATTGCCCAAGAGCTGCAACTGGAGCTAGATGATATTTTGCCCATTGTCGAAGCCGCCCAGATGATGGAACTGGTGGAACTTAAGGAAGGAGATATCAGCGTGACCCCTACTGGCAATGCCTTTATTCAGGGGGACATTGACCAGCGCAAGCTGATTATTCGCCAACAACTCCTCAAGCATATCCGCCTTGTGCAGCAAATCCACACTTTCCTAATGGCCAAGCAAAACCACCGCATTCCCGAAAGTTTGGTGCTGGATATTTTAGAGCGGCACTTTACGCCGCAGGAGGCCGATCGCCAGCTCAATACCGCCATTGACTGGGGACGCTATGCCGAACTCTTTAGCTATGACGAGCCAGCCAAGGAAATTTTCCTTGAAGTCAGTGAACCCGAAGAGCCACTGCCCCTTGAGACAACTGCCGTTTGAGGGTCTTCTACTGAGCTTGCTCTTGGCTAAATTCCTCTAGGGCCTCCATCACGTGGGTGGCATACATCAAGGCAGGGCCACCGTCCATGGCTACAGTCACCATGAGGGTTTCCATGATTTCCTCAGGGGTTGCGCCCGCATGCAAAGCAGCACGGGTGTGGAAGGCAATGCAGCCGTCACAGTGTTTAGCAACCCCAATGGCTAGGGCAATCAACTCTTTGGTTTTGGTGTCAAGGGCACCGGAGGTTGAAGCGGCACGGCTCAAGCTATAAAAGGCTTTCATGGCATCGGGCATCGCCGCCGTTAGCTTTGCCGTGTAGGATTTGATGTGGTTAATTTGCTCGGTGTACATCGCTGTTCTCAAACAATCGTGTTATGCCTATCATCGCCACTGAAGGAGGCTACCCGCCGGAAACTTCAACGTTTTTTCTTTTTCATTGCCTGCCTCACCGTTGCCCTCAGCCCCGCCGTAAGCCGTGCTGTACCTCTAGCTTCCACCCAGACCGTGCAATTGCAACCCCCAAGTAATGTACGGGTGCGCCCTACGATTATCGGCAAGATCAATCAATCTCCTTCTATCTCCTGCA
>NZ_DVEH01000066.1 GCF_015295825.1 Thermosynechococcus sp. M98_K2018_005 | reverse complement strand
ATAATGTTCCCGCTGGCAGTGCTCGTGTAAGTTGAGGGGACAGGGTGGAGGTAGTTAACTGATTTGTCCCCAGTTCATTGAGCAGAGCACGCACCCCCTTCATGATGCCCTGCGCCATCTGGCCCCGGCGAACGTCCGGCAGCATATAGCGATTAATCACGGTTTGCATGCGTGGGTTCCAACCACTTCGCCAGCGCAAAGTAATCATTTTTTTGAAGGGAGTCCATCTTGGCTCACAGTATAGCTTTTCCGCTCAAAAACATCCGCAACATGAGTGTATTGATGACTAATTTATGACTAAGTTTGGTTGAAGAATAGATTAATTGTTTCTGATAGATCATTGAAGCAGCCACTTGTCTTAAAGCACTATAGGAATTGACAGGGTTGACGAATTGCCTGTGCCAGTAACTGCCGATACTCGCGATCGCTGACAACATACGCCCCAAAGCGCTCAAGATGGGGATTTTGCAGTTGGGCATCAAACAGCAGAAAGCCGCGACGCCGCAGATGCTCCACTAGTTTCACCATCGCTACTTTCGAGCCGTCGGGAATGCGATAGAACATGGACTCGCCAATAAAGGCGCCGCCAATAACAATACCGAGAATCCCCCCTGCCAGTTCATCGCCCTGCCACGTTTCAAAACTGACTGCCCAACCCGTGGTGTAAAGCAGATGGTATACTTCCTTGAGACGGGGTGTTATCCATGTACTCAGGCGATCGGCACACCCCTCAACCACAGCAGCAAAGTCTCGGTTAATCGCCACTTGAAAGCGATTTTGATTGAGCACCCGCTGCAAAGACTTCGGATAGCGAAACCGCTCATCAAGGGGAATCAATGCCCGCTCACGGGCAGTGTACCACTCTAGGTCATCCCCTTTCCCCATGAGAAAGTAGCCTTCAGCATAGCCACCATCAATAAAGGTATCGCGTACCCACTCGGTCTCAGAAATCTGCATACTGATAATCTGAACAATAGACACTTCACATTCACTCTAGTGTTGCCTATGCTACTCTCATCCTCGGCTGTAATGACAACCATTAGCCGTTACTGGCGCTGGTGTGTAGCACTGCTATTGGCCATCCTGTGGATTCTGCTCACCCCCACGGGGGCGATCGCTGAAGATTACACAAAAGAAGCCCTGATCAATATGGATTTTTCTGGACGGGATTTGCGGGGATCTGAATTCACTAAAGCCAACCTCTTCCACAGTAACCTCAGCCACACCAATCTTCAGGGAGTGAGCTTCTTTGGTGCCAACATGGAAACGGCCAACCTCGAAGGTGCCGATTTACGCTACGCCACATTGGACACCGCACGGCTGACCAAGGCCAATCTCACCAATGCCATCCTTGAAGGTGCCTTTGCCTTTAATACCAACTTTGACGATGCCATTATCACTGGTGCTGACTTTACCGATGTGGAACTGCGGGAAGACGCCCAACGCAAGCTCTGCAACGTTGCCAGTGGCACCAATCCCGTAACGGGGCGCAAAACATGGGAAACGCTCCACTGTGAAGACTTTGCCACTTAATCCGTCTTCATTTGCTCCGAAGAAGGATGATCCCCGCGATTGCCCAAGGGGCACGCTTCGCGATCGCCCATGTCGGGAATTCTGATAAAGTATTACAAAAGTTAAGATTTATGACTAGAGTTTTTCATGAACGTTTTTATTGTTGGCGGTACGGGTACCCTAGGGCGGCAAATTGTGCGCCGTGCCTTAGATGAAGGACACCAGGTCTATTGTTTTGTTCGCAGTCCAGCCAAAGCCACGTTTCTGCGGGAATGGGGCGCCACCATTCTTCAGGGAAACCTCTGTGCTGCTGACAGTCTTCTTGAGGCATTGCAGTACGCCAAAGCTTCCGTGGTCATTGATGCCTCTGCCACTCGCCCCACCGATACCCTAACCATCGAAGCAGTGGATTGGCAAGGCAAGGTCAACTTGATTCAGGCTGCCCAAGCTGCTGAGATTGAACACCTGATTTTTTTCTCGATTATGGGAGCGCAGGACTATCCCCACGTGCCCCTGATGCAAATCAAGCACTGTACCGAAGACTTCTTGCGCGAATCAGGGCTAAACTACACGATCCTGCGTCCCTGTGGCTTCTTTCAAGGCTTGATTGGCCAATATGCGATCCCGATTCTGGAAAATCAATCCATTTGGGTTTTGGGAGAGTCCACCGCCATTGCCTACATGGATACTCAGGATGTAGCCAAATTTGCCGTGCGTGCCATTGATCGGCCTGCGACCTATGGCAAAACCTTTGACCTAGCAGGCACCCGCGCTTGGACAGCCGATGAAATTATTAAGCTATGTGAAAATCTCTCAGGGCAGGAGGCGAAAATTACCCGTTTGCCCATTGGGGTTTTGCGAGCCGCACGGCAGGCCACCCAGTGGTTTCAGTGGACATGGAACATTAGCGATCGCCTTGCCTTTACGGAAGTGATTGCCAGTGGTCAAGTCTTCAATGCCCCAATGGAGGAAGTTTATCGCACCTTTGACCTCGATCCCAACGAAACCCTGACCCTTGAGGCCTATTTACAAGACTATTTCACCCGAATTCTGCGTAAACTCAAAGAATTGGATTACGAAAAAGCCAAACAGAAAAAATCTGGACGCAAAAAACGCAGTCCCTTTAAGTCCACCCCCTAGGAGTTGCTGTGAAGGCGGGGATCATTTACAACGAAGGCAAACCCCTTGCGGTCGAATTGGCTACCCATGTCCGTCAAATTTTAGAACTTCAGGGCTGGGAAGTGCACATGGCCACGGGGATTGGTGGCATTCTTGGCTATTCCCGTCCCGATAGTCCCGTCTGCCATACCCCCATTGATCAACTGGTGCCCCCCGGCTTTGATGCTTCCATGGCCTTTGCGGTTGTTCTGGGCGGCGATGGCACTGTACTTTCTGCCTTTCGGCAGTTGGCTCCCTGTGAGATTCCGCTGCTCACGATTAACACCGGGCACTTGGGCTTTCTCACCGAGGGCTACGTCGCCGATTTAGAACCTGCCCTTGATCAAGTGCTGCGTGGCGATTACACGATTGAAGATCGCACGATGCTCACGGTTCAAGTCCTCCGCGATCAAACCGTTATTTGGGAAGCCCTCTCCCTCAATGAAATGGTGATCCATAAAGAACCCCTGACGGGAATGTGCCACTTTGAGGTGGATGTGGGTGCCCATGCCCGCGTTGATATTGCTGCCGATGGCTTGATTCTCTCCACCCCCACCGGTTCTACGGCTTATGCCCTCTCAGCGGGTGGTCCCGTAATTACCCCCGGTGTAGCGGCTTTACAATTGGTGCCGATTTGTCCCCACTCTTTAGCGTCCCGTGCCCTTGTCTTTGCCAACACCGAACCCGTGTGGATCTATCCCGCGAACCCCTTCAAGCATCTGATTCTGGTGGTGGATGGCAATGCAGGCTGCTACATTCAGCCGGCGGATCAAGTTTTTGTACAACGTGCTCCCTACCGTGCCCGCTTCATTCGCCTGCGTGCGCCAGAATTCTTCCATGTGCTGCGGCAAAAACTGGGCTGGGGACTGCCCCATGGGGCCAAACCACGCCCCAAGAATAGTCAAGAATAGTACAAATCCATTGGGCAAATGGTCTCGAAGGAACCCCCGATGACGACAGCTGCCGAACGGATTCAACAACTGCGGCACCTGCTTCAGCGTGCGAGCTACGCTTACTACGCCCTCGATCAGCCGATCATGGAAGATGAAGTCTATGACCAACTCTATCGCGAACTTCAGGAATTAGAAGCGGCTCATCCTGAGTACATCACCCCCGACAGCCCTACCCAGCGGGTCGGCGAAGCTCCCAGCAGTCAATTTGAGAGTGTCAGCCATCGCATTCCCCTCTATAGCCTCGAAAACGCCTTTACCTTTGCCGATATGGTGGCGTGGCAGGAACGCTGGCAGCGCTATTGGCGTAGCCTACGGCGAGAGGAGCCAATTCCCCCGCCGGAATATGTCTGCGAACTCAAAGTGGATGGCGTGGCTCTTGCTTTGACCTACGAAAAGGGTTTACTGGTGCGGGGGGCAACTCGGGGCGATGGCCAACGCGGTGAGGACATTACCAGCAATGTGCGGACGATTCGCACCATTCCCCTACGGCTAGCCGTAGAGAACCCACCGCCGATCGTTGAAGTTCGGGGGGAAGCTTTTTTGCCTTTGGCACGATTCCATCAACTGAACCAAGAACGCCAAGCCCAAGGAGAGGCTCCTTTTGCGAATCCCCGCAATGCCGCCGCCGGTACTCTCCGTCAACTGGATCCTCGCATTGTTGCCCAACGCCAACTGGACTTCTTTGCCTATGCGCTGCATTTACCTGAAGGGGGTAGCGTTGGTGAGAACCCAGCAGGAGAACCCCAATCGCAGTGGCAAGTGCTCAATGCGCTGCAATGCCTTGGCTTTCGGGTCAATCCCCACAATGTCGACTGCCCTGACCTAGAGGCCGTGAAAGCCTACTACGACCACTGGCAAACCGCACGCCACCAACTGCCCTATCTGACCGATGGCATTGTGGTCAAGCTCAATGATTTAACGCTGCAACAGACCCTTGGGTTTACGCAAAAGTTTCCCCGAGGTTGTATTGCTTGGAAGTATGAACCGGAACAGGCGATTACCGATGTGACGGGGATTACAGTTCAGGTGGGACGCACGGGTGCGCTCACCCCGGTGGCTGAACTGGTGCCGGTGCAATTAGCAGGTACCACTGTATCACGGGCAACGTTGCACAATGCAGACTATATTGCCAAATTGGATTTGCACATTGGCGATAAGGTGGTGATTCACAAAGCTGGCGAAATCATTCCAGAGATTGTGCGGGTCTTTCCGGAATTGCGACCACCAACGGCTCAACCCTTTACAATGCCCACAGTGTGTCCTGAATGTCATCAGCCGGTGGTGCGCCCTGCCAACGAAGCTGTGAGTCGCTGTGTCAATCCTCGGTGTCCAGCGATCGTGCGCGGGCAAATCCTCCATTGGGCGAGTCGGGATGCCTTGGATATTCAAGGGTTAGGGGAAAAGCTGGTACAGCAATTGGTGACCAAGGAATTGGTGCGCACCCCGGCAGATCTCTATCACCTCACGGCAGCACAACTGTTGCGCCTCGAGCGCATGGGTCAAAAGTCCGTTGATAAATTGTTGCAGGCGATCGCCGACTCGAAACAACAACCGTGGCCACGGGTGCTCTACGGCTTAGGCATCCGCCATGTGGGGAGTGTCAATGCCCAAGTGCTTGCCGCTCAATTCAAGTCTGTTGAGGAACTGGCCGCTGCTACCATCGCCGATCTGTGTGGGGTCTATGGCATTGGTGAGGACATTGCCCAAGCGGTCCACGAGTGGTTCCGAGATGCAGCGCACCAAGCCCTCATTGCGGATCTCAAAGCCTTAGGGCTACAACTGGCGGCGACAGCGACCACTGTACCAACGACAGGACAACCCCTTGCGGGCAAACGTTTTGTGATTACAGGCACCCTGCCCAGCTTCACCCGTGAAGCAGCCAAAACGCTGATCCAGCAGCATGGCGGTCAAGTGAGTGAGAGTGTCAGTCGGCAAACAGATTATCTGGTGGTGGGCGAAAAAGCGGGGAGTAAATTGCGACGCGCTCAAGAATTGGGTATTCCCTGCATCAGTGAAACAGAACTTATAGAAATGTGTCGTTAGACAAAAAATCCGTGGAAGTATGGAGTCAAAACCCTGAAAAATCTTTTAGCCTAAAAAGTGTGGCTGCTTAGTACCTAACGTTCAAGCACAATAGGGGGCAATTCGCTGATCTATGGTTTCTGTCACGCCGTCTCGACCTGCCGGGAGTGCCAATGCTATGACCCCTGCTCAGGGCTATCAGCATCAGTTACACCAAACTCATCCGACGCGCACCAATCACTATAGCCTGCGGGACTATCTGCAATTTGATAGCCAACGGGGCAGCATTACCGACTGGTATGATCAGCGGATTGCTCTAGCGACAGAAGACTTTGTCATTGGCCTAGTGGAAGGTCTCGAAGAGGAAGTTGGTCCTGCCTCTGCCCTTGTCATGTACAAAATTGGCGAAGAGTGGGGCAAACGCGATGCGGTTGTCTTTAAGCAACACTTTGAACAGGAGTACCAGCGCGAACTGCGCAAGTCCGCTTTGACATTTATCCTAGAGGCTTGGTGGTGGCCCTTTATAACCCTAGGCTGGGGCAACTGGGAAGTGGATCTCACGGAGCAAAAGAATGGTTTTATGTTCATCAATATCTTTGACTCCGTGGTGGCACGTACCCTTGGGGATGTGGGTAAGCCAGTCTGCTACATCTATGCCGGTCTGTTTGCGGGCTTCTTTACGGGATTGATTCAAAAGCCCCTGAGTTGTATCGAGTTGCAGTGCTATGCCATGGGGGAAACCTACTGTAAGTTTCTCGTCGGTAAACAGGATCGCATTGATGCGGCCGCCTTCTGGCAAAACGAAGGAGCTACGGCACGGGATATTGAAAAACGCCTGCGCCAAGGGGAGTTGGTGAAATGATAAGCCACAGATGAGTGTGTTCATTTATTTTCTAGCGAGGGTTACCCTATGTTCCGTCAGTTGAATCACTTAACCGTTGTTGCCGATGGTCGCTATGCCCGTCCTGAGGAATTAAACTTTTTGCGGGACTATCTGGCCTCGGTGGAGACTCGCATCAGTGCCTACGAAAAAATCCGTGCTGAGGCGGAAATGATGGCGGATAAAATTCAATCCATGCAAAAGGCAGAAAATCCCCGCTGTTTTCATTTGATCAATGGCGATCGCTCAGAAATTTGCCGTCGTGACTTGGTGGATACGATTCGCCTGTGCGCTTCGGCAATGCTCTTTTCTGAGTTGGATTTGCTGCGGGACAACTTTTTGCTTTGGTATCGCACCATTGTCAAATCCTTCAACTACGAGGCGTCTTCCTCCTCCACCTATGGCAAGTACCTGCCGAACATGATGAAGGAACTGCTCACACCCGAAGAACAGCAGGTGATGCAGCCTGTTCTTGCCCTCGGCAGTTCAATTTTGTCAAAATAGAGTTGTTGTGGGGTGGGACTTATGCTGCGTCAACTGGAAAAACTCAGCCTTGAGGCCGATGGCCGCTATGCCAGCACCGAAGAGCTAGAGTTCCTCAAAAACTATCTAGCAGCTGCAGAGCAGCGCATTAGTGCCTATGAAAAAATCCGTGACGCCGAGGAGAAAATCCTCAATCAGGTGGAGCAGCAACTGCGGGCTAAAAGTCCCTACATTTTCCGCAAGGGCAATCAGGATTATTCGGCAGTGTGTCGGCGGGATCGCAAGCATGTGCTGCGCCTAGCGGCAGCCGCGATGTTATTTGCGGATTTGGATGCCCTGCGGGACGGCTTCTTGCTGTGGTACCGCACGATCATTAAGGCCTTCAAGGATGAGAAGGTGGCGCAAGTGACGTACCAAGTCCTGCCCCAAGCGGTCAATCAAGTGCTCTCGGGCGAGGAAGCACCGTTAATGCAGCCTGTGATGGCACTTACCCAGTCCATCCTAGGGGAATAGACTCACTTCACTCAGCAGTGGGGCAAAAATGCGCTAGCCTAGAAGCACCGATTGCACGGGGGAATTTATCACTCCTGCGATCGCCTTTGGCGTACCACTGGTATTCGCCGCTATAGTATTACTAAGATTCATTGGGATACACAAAGGCATGACCATATCGGCGCAATTGCTGCAACGGGCAGATTTGATCGGTACACAGGTAATTACCCGTGATACTGGTCGGAAGTTAGGCGTCATTAATCAAGTTTGGGTCGATATTGACCAGCGGCAAGTGGTGGCCTTGGGGGTACGCAATACCCTCTTTACAGGGGAGCAACGCTACATTCTTCTCGACAGTATTCGCCAAATTGGCGATGTCATTCTCGTTGAGCACGATGATGATGTCACGGAAGCTCTCAATACCTACAACTACAGCACATTGATTGATAGTGAGATTGTGACGGAAACCGGTGAAGTGCTGGGTAAGGTACGGGGTTTTAAGTTTGATCCCGAAACGGGCGACATTACGGATTTGATTTTGGCTTCCATTGGCTTGCCTTGGATTCCAGCTCAACTGATTAGCACCTACGAGTTGCCCATTGAGGAAATTGTCAGCACCGGGCCTGATCGCATTATTGTCTTTGAAGGGGCAGAAACGCGCCTGCGGCAATTAACAGTGGGTCTCTTAGAACGGGTCGGCTTGGGGGCACCCCCTTGGGAAAGCGACGAGGACGAGTACTATCAACCCGTTACGCCGAGCAGTAATCAATTGCCCTCCGGGGCGCGATCGCCCGTCTATCCCCCCCAACGCAGCCGCAGTGATTACGAAGCCGATTGGGAAACCGCTCCCCGGCGTCGCCGTCGCCAGCCCGAGTATGTGGAGTATGAGGAGGAGTATGAGTACGAAGAGCGTCCCCGCTCACGTCAAGTTAAACCTCCAGCTCAAGCCATGCCCGTAGAACTGCCGGAATCGGAACCCACTGCCGATCCTTGGGAAGAACAACAACCGATTCGCCTTGAGCAGCGGCAAAAGCAAGAGGAATACGATCACGAATAGTTGGGAATAGTCCACGATGGCTTATGTCCCACTGGCCACGGTACTTCAGCAGTGGCAGCAGGCTCCTGAATGGCAGCAGCCGCAGCAGTTCTTGCGTCTCTTGGAGCATTGGCCAGAGCTGGTGGGGACCGTTGTGGCGGCGCACACTGTACCGCTGGAACTCACGGGTCAAGGGGTTTTACGAGTGGCGGTTGCCAGTAGTACTTGGGCACATCATCTGATGTTTTCGCGATCGCCCTTGATGGCCAAAATTCAGCAGACCCTAGGTATTTCCCTCAGGGATATTCGCTTTTCCAATCGGGACTGGCAACCCCAACGCTCGCCGATCGCCAGCCATGAGGCCTTACCGAAAGTAGGGAAGCTTCCCAGTGTGGCGCCTGCGGCCACTCCCCAAGAGGCTTTTCAACGATGGCAAGCCCAAGTGCGCCAGCGATCGCGAGACTATCCCCTCTGCCCCCGCTGTCAGTGCCCTACACCCATCAAAGAATTACAGCGCTGGGGGCTCTGTGGCCTGTGTGCTACGCGGCAGCCTAGATGCCAGAGCCGTTGAGAAACTCTTCAATGGGGCGATCGCTAAGGCGGCAGGCTTGACCTTGGGAGGCTTGCAAATGTCCTTGCACAAGGGCAGGTACCTTTTCCTGCTGTTGCAGTGTTTGCACCTGTTTCTCCAGGAGTTCAATGCGATCCAAGAGATAGCGAATTGCTTCGGCCTCAGAGTCTGGCAGTTGACCGTGTTCCAAGGGAGCAATTTTGGCACCTGTACGATAGACAATCCGCCCGGGAATCCCCACCACTGTACAATCCGAGGGCACATCCCGCAGCACCACAGACCCCGCGCCAATGCGCACATTGTCCCCAATTGTGAGGTTGCCCAACACTTTCGCTCCGGCACCGACAACCACATTTTCACCGAGGGTCGGGTGCCGCTTTCCCGTTTCTTTACCGGTACCGCCGAGGGTGACTCCCTGATAAATCAAACAGTAATTCCCCACAATCGCGGTTTCACCAATGACAACCCCCATGCCGTGATCAATGAAAACGCCTTTGCCAATCGTGGCGCCAGGGTGAATTTCAATCCCCGTAAGCAGGCGGGCAATGTGGGAAATGAAGCGGGGGACAAAGGGAACACCCCGCCGCCAAAGCCAGTGGCTCAACCGATGGAGAACAATGGCCTGAAGTCCGGGATAGCAAAAAACAACCTCTAACCAATTGCGGGCAGCGGGATCCCGTTCAAAGATAATTTGGAAATCTGCTTTGAGGGTGCTGAGCACACGCGGCTCCTTGGCAGTGATGCAACCTAAACACCAGTTTCGATCTTAGCGGATTTTGCCCAGGTCTAAGAGGGTTCAGGAGGCCACCAAAGGGGAAGGATGCGATCGCCGAGTGCGCTGTAGGCCATATTCGAGGGCTTCGGCAACCGCTTGGTAGGAGGCTTCAATGATATTGGCAGAGACCCCCACCGTTGCCCAGCGATCCCGCCCATTACTAGATTCCACCAGCACCCGGGTTTTGGCTGCCGTGCCGGCATGGCCATCTAAAATCCGCACCTTGTAGTCTGTCAGGTGAAACTCGGCAATCTCTGGATAGAAGGACATCAAGGCCTTGCGCAGCGCCTGATCTAATGCTGAGACAGGACCATTGCCCTCCGCCGCTGTGAGCATCTCCTCACCATTGACTTCAACTTTGACCGTGGCCAGAGACTGACTGCGAATTGTGGCCTCTAGTTGGCGTGAATCGGTGCGGCAAAAAACATCAAAGCCTTTGAGGGTAAAGGGTCGCTGGCGTTGCCCTAGGACCTCCTGAATCAGCAGTTCAAAGCTAGCTTCCGCCGCTTCAAATTGATAACCTTCGCTTTCGAGGTGCTTAATCCGCTCCAAAATCGCCCGACTCAGGGGATGCTGCCGATCCAACTCAAAGCCGAGTTCACTGGTTTTCGCCAAAATATTGCTAATGCCCGCCTGCTCAGAAATAATAATGCGCCGTTGATTGCCCACCAAATGCGGCTCAATATGCTCGTAGGTACGGGGATTGCGCTGCACGGCACTGACATGGATTCCCCCCTTGTGGGCAAAGGCCGACAGTCCCACATAGGGTGCGTGATCATCGGGGGCAAGGTTGACAATTTCACTGACATGGCGGCTGACTTCCGTTAGTGTCGCCAACTGCTCTGGGGTAACACAGTCATAGCCGAGTTTCAATTGCAGATTGGGAATCAACGTACACAGATTGGCATTGCCACAGCGTTCGCCATAGCCGTTGATCGTTCCCTGCACCATCCGCACCCCACTTTGCACCGCCGCAAGGGCATTGGCCACTGCCGTCCCCGCATCATTGTGGGTGTGAATCCCCAGACAATCAAGACCACCAAAGTGCGCCATCACTTCTGCCACCACGGCCTGAATTTGATGGGGCAAGCAACCGCCATTGGTATCACACAGAACGAGCCATTCTGCCCCAGCGGCCAAAGCCGTTTCAAGGGTTTGTAGGGCATAGTCTGGATTGGCAAGATAGCCATCAAACCAATGCTCGGCATCGTAGATCACCCGCCGTCCTTGGGATTTGAGGAACTGGATTGAGTCGGCAATCATGGCGCAGTTCTCCGCCAATGTGGTCTTGAGACCATCGGTGACATGCAGATCCCAAGATTTGCCAAAGAGTGTCACCCAGCGGGTACCGGCTGCTAGGATTGGCTCAAACATTGGCTCTTCTGCTGCCTTGCGGCCGGGGCGACGAGTGGCACAAAAAGCAACAATTTCTGCCTGTTGGAGGGGCGTTTCCTGCAACTGCCAAAAAAACTGCACGTCCTTGGGATTGGCTCCCGGCCACCCTCCCTCAATAAAGGGAATGCCAAGGCGATCCAGTTGACGGGCAATCCGCAGTTTATCCTCGAGGGAGAGGGAGAGACCTTCCCGCTGGGCGCCATCGCGGAGGGTGGTATCGTACAGCGAAATTTTCACCGTGCTGACTCTCCCTTGGGACGCTCGTAGTCATTGGCGTAGGCTTGCAGTAGAGAGCTGACTTGAGTAAAGACCTCTTTGCCGGAGGTTTTGCCAATGGCCGATCGCTCCGGATGAGCTTGTGGCCGCGCCATGCTGTGGTTAATGGCCTCTTGGACTTGGGTGCGAATCAGATCCATGAGTTCCTCTTCAGCCCGCTGGCGTTGATACTGCGCGCCCTCTTCGGTTGTGGCGTAGAGCGGGGGAAGGCGGTTGAGGGCGTAGGCGGCAATATCTCCCAAATCAAGGGCGCATTCTTGCTCCGCTTCAATGGCAGCAATACGGGTAATTGCCTCGGTGAGCACCAATTCTTCCATGATGTTGATAAATTGCTTGCGGGGGACAGCCACCACTTGCCCCGTCAATAGGGCACCCATGAGGCGATCCAACGCCATGTAGTCTTCCACAGAGAGTTCTGTAGCTTTATCGCAAATGCGTCCTACTTCTGCCTCCTGCGTTGGTGTGAGATAACCATTGCGCAGTGCTTGTTCAACAATCTCTTGAATCCCCATACGTGTTTCCGCTGTAATTGCTGTAGGGGCACTCCCCCACTCACTTAGTATATGCCGAGGAACTGCCAAGGGCAGGGGTAATTTTGCATTGTATGTAGCCCATAGTTTAGAAAAAGCCTGTAACGATAAGATAACGATAAGAACTGTTGCAAAGAAGTGCCAAATCCGACGAAATCTTCATACCTGGATAGTCAAGTGGTAAAATTGTCGTAGGAAATAACTAAAGGCTAGCAGTTGCCCACATCATTCTCATTTCTTCTTGTGGTGCAGCCTATGGTTGTTTGGTTGTCATCTTTTTTACATACCGTAGAGCCATTACGAGTACCAATTTGTTTCTGTTTTGCTTGGCTGCTGCTGATAATGATGGCGTGGAATGTGTGGCAATTCACACAGGAGGGTCTGGCGATCGCCCGCCGTTTGCATCAAATTCCCTGTTCTCGCTGTCGTTTCTTTTCAGGAGACTATCGCCTCAAGTGTTCACTACATCCCGATTGGGCAGCGACGGAAGCCGCTATTCAATGTCCCGACTATCATTTTGAATATAAGGACTGAGAGACCGAATTTATTCCTACAGGGAGTTGGAAGAGGGATCACCTTGTTACCACAGTATCCACAATTGGTCATCTCCACAGAGGCCAGCACCTATGTCGTCCCTCTTACCCAAGGCAATTCATGGGTAATTGGTCGAGGTAAAGACTGCACAATTGTTTTGGCGGATCGCTGGTCTTCCCGTCGCCATGCTATGATTCAGCGTCTGGATAATGATGATTATTATCTCATTGATTTGGGGAGTCGCAATGGCTGTGTGCTGAATGGTCAAATGATTCAGGTGCCGACGCTCCTCAAAACGGGCGATCGCTTTATTATCGGTAAAACAACCCTTGAATTTCGTAAGGATGAGGCTGTCTCCACCACCCCGCCAGATGCCCCTCTTGCCCTTCAACCCACGATTCTCATCATTCAACCCCCCGGCATTCAAGTGCAAATTTGGCAAGAATTGCTGCGGAGTCAGGGGTTAGAAGTTATTGTGGAGTCAGGACAAATCAATAGCCGCCGTATTATTAGTGATTTTGTGACCGTGATGCAGCGCAACCCTGACCTGCTGCTCCTTGATTCGCAACTGGAAACCCCGGATATTGGCAACCTTTTGAATTGGATCAAGGCAACCTATCCCAAGCTGCGCAGTTGCATTATTGACCGCTACGACAACCACATTTCCCCCATGCAGCGACAATGGGCAGTGGAGCATGGGGCAATTGATTGGCTCCCCGCACTGCCCGATGAAAATCTCACAATGTTTGGGGCAGAAATTGCAGCTCAATTGCGGCGCATTCTCAAGGCTTTGGGGCGCAACAAACTAGAGCAAGACAAGCTCGCAGTTGCCCTTTTGAATCTGCAATTGGCGACAAATGACGATTTGCCCTCCCAGTTGCTCAGTGAGTATGTGAATCGCCCGCCCTTTCCCCTTCAATAGTTGGCAGTTGATCTACCTGAAAATACTGGTGAAAGCGCTCAGTGACTTGGAGGATGTAGGAGCGACTTTGGCTATCCCGCCGCCGCTGAATAAACCCAAGGGTGAGGAGTTCTTGAATGTGTTGGTAGGCACTAGAACCCCGCAGTTCAATCACCTCTGGTTGGCGAATGGGGCCACGAAAAGCAATCAGGGCTAGTGTGCGCTGTGCCGCAACCCCCAATTCAACGGGGACAAGGGACTGGACCAGTTCTTGAAAGGCGGGCTTTAATTGCAGGCTGTATTTATCGTCAATTTGGACAATTTCAAGGGCGGTTTGGCGATGGGCATAGTCGTTGAGTAGCTCAATCAGTGCCAGTTCAATGGTTTCAGGATTAGTGGCGGCGAGGGTTGCTAGTTCGGCAAGGGTCAGGGGCTGCGCCTTCAGGTATAGAATGGCCTCCACCCGCATGGTTAATGTACGCAGGTCAATGTCCCCTTGCATAGGCTATTGCCAGCGGAACAGGGCAGCTCCCCAAGTTAAACCGGCACCAAAACCAGCGGCGGCAATTAAGTCTCCGGGTTGAATATGCCCCTGTTGAATCGGAGTTGCAAGGGCAAGGGGAATCGAGGCGGCGGAGGTATTACCACACTGACCCACATTGCTAATCACTTTCTCCTGAGGAATGCCTAAACGCTCGGCCACAGCATCAAGGATGCGCTGATTTGCCTGATGCAACACCAGCCAGTCAATTTCCTCAACCGTACACCCAGCGCGGTGCAGGGCTTTTTCAATGACTTCGGGGACTTGAGTGACGGCAAAGCGATAAACTTCACGGCCATTCATGGCAATAGGAGCAAATCCCCCTTGGGCGATCGCCAGATTGTCCCCTAAGGTCTGGGGAGTACCAGCAAAGGCAAGGGTAAGGTGCTCATTAAGGCGGCCATCACTGCGTAATTCAAAGCTGAGGAGTTGATCAGCATCGCTGGCTTGCAAAACCATCGCGCCGGCGCCATCGCCAAAGAGAATGCAGGTGCGGCGATCGCCCCAATCGACCCAGCGAGACAGAATATCACCACCAATGACCAAAGCACGGCGGTAGGCACCGGTGCGCAAATACTGAGCCGCCGTAACCAAGGCAAAGAGAAAGCCAGAACAGGCAGCCGTTAAGTCAAAGGCCACCGCATTTACCGCACCAATGCGAGTTTGCACCAAGCAAGCGGTGCCAAAGAGATCATCGGGCGTGGAAGTGGCCAAGATGATCAAATCCACTGCTGTGGGTTCTAGGCCGGCCATCTGTAGGGCTGCGCCCGCTGCTTCGCTGGCCAAATCCGCAAGGCGCTGGTCAGGAGCTGCCACGTGCCGTTCTTGAATGCCCGTACGGGATTGAATCCACTCATCAGAAGTATCCACAAGGGCACTGAGGTGGGCATTGGTCAAGCATTGACGGGGGGTTGCCGCGCCCACGCCGCTAAATTTAACGCCCTGCACAGTCACTAAGCCTGATCCTCAACGGCAACGGCATGCTGATAACAGGCCTGAATCCGCTCTGAAACGCGATGATCCACCGCTTCCTTGGCGAGGCGAATGGCATTGAAAATCGAGGGCGCTTGGGAGCTGCCGTGGCTAATGATACAGATGCCATCCACTCCCAACAGCAAACCCCCCCCATGTTCCGCATGATCAATGCGTTGCTTAATTTTGCGGAGATTGGGACGTAGCAGCGCCGTACCCAGTTGCCCGCGCCAGCCCCGAGGTAGCTCTTCACGGAGAATTTGGACGAGGACACTACCCAAGGATTCAGCAAATTTAAGTAGAACATTGCCGACAAAGCCATCACAGACCACGACATCAAATTGTCCCGACAGGACATCGCGGCCTTCGGCATTGCCCAAGAAGGAGATTTGGCGATTTTGCCGCAGGAGTTGATGCGCTTTTAGAGCCAGATCATTGCCTTTGCAGTCCTCTTCGCCAATGTTAAGCAAGCCCACCTTGGGATCTTCGACGTCCAAGACGTACTGGCTGTAGATCGAACCCATGACCGCAAATTGCTCAAGGTATTTGGGGCGGCAGTCCACATTGGCACCGACATCGAGGACAAGAACGGATTTGCCGGGGATAAGGGTGGGTAGGACGGCACCAATGGCGGGGCGATCAATGCCGGGGAGTCGGCCTAAGCGTAATAGTGCCGCAGCCATCGCTGCCCCTGAGTGACCAGCGGAAACAATCGCATCAGCTGCACCCGCTTTGACCAGATCCATCGCCACGTTAATTGAGGCCCTGGGTTTCTTTTTCAGAGCGGTCAGGGGTTCTTCCCCCATTTCCACAACATCACTCGCTTCGACAATTTGGGGCTTGGCTGTGGGGGCATGTTCATTGAGGTAGCGCTGAATGGGCACTGGATCACCCACAAGGAGGATATCGGCATCTAATTCTTCACTGGCTCTGAGGGCACCGGCAACAATCTCATCGGGAGCATAGTCACCCCCCATGGCATCCACAGCAATCCGTGCACGAGTCATTGGCTGAACTCTTACGAGAAAATCCTACAGAATTCTAGCAGATGACAGCGCTTTTCCTAAGAATGGCGGACACTGAACACGGTGGGGGTTAGTTTAGGACAAGCTTCTACGGATAGAACCCTAGATCGGTGCCTGTGCCATTGTGGACATGAGCCAGTTGTTCATACTTGCGGGCATGCTGGCGTAGATCGGTGGCTTCAGTGTCACTCACTTCTCGCACCACTTTGGCGGGAATGCCCACAACCAAAGAGCGTGGGGGGACATCTTTGCTGACCACTGCCCCTGCACCGACAATACTGCCAGCTCCGACTCGAACGCCATTAAGAATTACGGCGCCAATGCCAATTAAGCAGCCATCTTCAACGGTTGCCCCATGAATGACCGCGCGATGCCCGACGGTCACTTCTGCACCAAGGATTGTGGGTTGTCTCGGATCACCATGGAGAATGGCACCATCTTGAACATTGGTGTGGGCACCAATCTCGATGTACTCCACGTCACCGCGTAACACAGCGCCATACCAAATGCTACAGCCTTCACCCAAGCGGACATCACCAACAAGGGTGGCATTGGGGGCAATAAAGGCAGCGCGATCGCTGGCAACGGCGGGCCAAAAAGCACTAGGGGCAGTGATTACCATAGTTTATTCCAAGCATCAAAAATCTAAACCACAGTTTCCAAATTGAGGGTAGGCCTGAAACTAACCTAAGGATTTGGGGTTGCTGGTGTCGTGGGCGCCGGTGAGGGCGTGACGGCTTCGGGGGTGGGGGGCACAGCTTCCTCGCGGGGGGGACGGCGTTCGGGCACCGGTAGATGGAAAAAGATGGCAGCCATTACGGCTAAGCTAGCAGCGCCAATTCCCAAGGGCATCAGTTGTTTGCGCAAAGGCACAGCAGGGGCGATCGCCCGCCGCGGGAGGGAATGGAATGTCGGTATCAGGGTAGGCAGTGTTTGGCTATCACTACAGAGTTGATCCAGTGCCTCCACTAAATCAGCGAATTGTAACCATGTAAGATGAACTTCTAGGGTTTCCCCTGCTTCATCGTTGGCGGGTGGCTCTGCATTTTCTTCTGGGGGGACTTGCAGTAGCTTGCGCGGAATACGGAGGGATACTTGATTAGAGGCCCGAATTTCGACCTGAATTGGGTACTGGGGCGATCGCCGCAACTTCACACCACTCAACCATGTTTGCGCCGCTGCGGGCACACTATTGAGTAACGCCACCAGGAATTTTTTGCCCCCCTTGACCCGCTGATTCTGGTCAATAATCTCCCACTCGCAGAGGGTGACAATATCCAACTGCTCTGCGCCGGCTTGACCACTCAGCCCTTCAATTCGCAGTCTGCAATTGGGCAATGAATACTGGCGTTGCAGCAGCATTAACTGACTTCCCCATCAAATAAACTAAACCAAAGGCGTTCCATGCCCTTTGTGCCTGCACAGAGCAGAAGTTGTGCCAACAGCTTGAGACCTAACTCATTGAGGGCTTGGTTATTTTTGTAGAGAAAGAGACCCGATCGCTGGAGGTTCATGCGCTTGCGAAAATGGCGGCGAAAGCGATCTAAATACTCTGCCAAGGGGGCATAGGTTTCTGGGGGCAAATTTTGCGCCTGCAATTGATCCAACACCAAAAGTAAATGCCGCAGGATTGCTGTCTGCCGCCGCGCCACTTGCACAACCACTGCGGTGAGTGCCTTTGTTTCCGCCAAGGGCAAGGGGGTACGCTGGGTAATTTGGCGAAAGGGATTGGTGCAGCGAATTTGCCAAAATACGACCCGATTGGGGATCATCACTTGCAGTTGCAAATCCCGCAGCACTTGTAACATTAACTCAGAGGCATGCAAATCAACGCACTCTAGGGCAAGCAACAATAAGTCTAATTGCCAACGTGCCCGCCGAGGACACACACTTACCCCTTGGGGGTCGGGCAGTGCTGCCAAGATCGGGGGTAATAGCTCAACTTCAGGGGATTCGATTGTTGCTGGCATTGAGTTTGCCGTTTCCATACTCTCTAGAGTGCTCACTATACAGCAATAATGACAGGACTCATGGTGAAATAGGCCTAAACGATCTTAGCCGTTTCTCTGCTGACGACTGCCGCCCCTTTTTGTATGTTGCCCACTAGGCTGATTTTGCGAAAAGCAGGCTAGACTTGAGGGGAGTCACATCATTGTGAGGTTGCAATGAGTCAAGAGATTCCCCCCCCAGAAGCCTATGTGGTGCTTGGACTGGCTCATTGTTTTGTGCAGGTAGAGGGAAAACTCCAGCCCATAGAGGTGATTGAGCCGATTCCCTCAGCGGCGTTGGAAGCCCTGCTCCATGGCTTGCCCACTTCCTACAGTGAAGCCCATGCCCTCACCTATGGTACAGCCCAAGACCCGCAGCAGGTGCAGCAGCAGTTTCCCCCCAGTGCCCATCTGTGTGATGACTATGGCGATCGCCTTGCGGCTGCCGCACGTACCTACATTGCCCGTCCCCAAAGTACCCGCCATATTCCCCTTGGCGAAACCTATCGCAACTTTAATACCTCCACAGAACGCAAACGGGTGCTCAACTCCGAGCGTATCGTTACCGCTGCCGACAATGTCAAACAACACGCCTACACCCACCAAGTCCTCTAACCAGTTGTCCTGATTCACGAAAGGAATGACCATGGTCACTGAAGTGCAGCCCGTTCCCGCAGCATCCCTTGACGCGCCTCCAGAAAATGCGGTTGAGATCATTGAAACGGTGATTTCTAGTCTCCACCAAGGGGACGCCCCCCTCGTTGGCCAAACGGACAGTGGCAAAATTTGGATGTTTCGCTATGGCAGTGCCGAGGTCTTTGTGCAGTTGAGTGGTCATACGGCGGAAGACTTTCTCACCATTTGGTCTCCGGTACTGCCTCTGCCCGTAACGGATGAATTGGCACTCTATCGTCAGCTCCTGAGGTTGAACTGGCTCACCACCCTCGAGGCACACTTTGCCATTGCCGAAGACCAAGTCCAAGTCGTGGCTACCCGCACCCTAGGGGGGATTACTGCCTGTGAAATTTCCCGCCTAATTACGATTGTGGCGACACTAGCTGATGACTATGATGACGCCCTTAGGGCTCAGTTTAAGAGCTGATCAGCGCTTTCATATCCCGTACTGCTTGCACCATACCCACAAGAACAGCGCGGCTAATAATCGTGTGGCCAATATTGAGTTCTTCGATACCTTCAAGGCGGGCGATCGCCCCTACATTGGTGTAGGTCAGCCCATGACCTGCATTCACCCGCAAGCCCAAGGATGTTGCCTGTTGGACACCATGAGCTAAAATCGCTAACTCCTGTTGTTGGGCCGCTTCCCCTTTGGCTTCGGCATAGCGACCGGTGTGCAGTTCAATAAATTGAGCAGTGGTTTTGGCAGCGGCTTCCAGTTGGGCAGGATCCGCATCAATGAATAAACTCACAGGAATCCCCGCTCCTTGCAACGTTTGCACCACTTGGGTCAAGGGTTCCTGCTGACCCACCACATCTAGCCCCCCTTCGGTAGTGACTTCTTCGCGCCGCTCAGGTACTAACGTCACGTAATCCGGCCGAACGTCAAGGGCGATCGCCACCATTTCGGAAGTGGCAGCCATCTCTAGGTTCAAATGGGTGCGTACCGTTTGCCGCAGGAGGCGCACATCCCGTTCTTGAATATGGCGACGATCTTCCCGCAGATGTACGGTAATGCCATCCGCTCCCCCCAGTTCTGCCAAAACGGCTGCGGCTACGGGATCGGGTTCAACTGTGCGCCGGGCTTGGCGAATCGTTGCCACATGATCAATGTTGACCCCTAGGGTTGCCACTGCGATCGCTCCTTGTCGGAATAGAAGCTCAACCTTTTGGATAATACACCAAGGCAAGGTGCCATGTCGGTTGTCCGAGCTGTCCGTTTGCAACCCTTTGAGCCAGCCGATAGACTAACTCCCTAGGAGAGACAGGACAGTGGCTGATGGCTTGGCGAGTACCCCGACGGTGGACTTTTGGCTGGTTTTATCCGTGGCGAGGCGTGGATTGGCTGCTGTTGGGCGCTGTTTGGGCAACCACGGTCATTGGGGCGGTCTTCATCCACAGTAGTCAACTCCACCTCGAGGAAAACGATAGTCTCCAGCATTTATTGGTGGGGGGGATGGGTACAATTCTTGCCCTCATCCTTGCTCGCGTTCCGGAGTCGGTCTTTATGGGCAGTCATTGGGCCATCTACGGCCTGAGCTGTGCCCTGCTGCTGGCGGTTGATCTCGTGGGGGTAGAGGCCAAGGGAGCAGAGCGCTGGTTGGCGATTGGCGGCTTTAACCTGCAACCCTCGGAGTTTGCCAAAATTTCCCTCATTCTTACCCAAGCAGCACTGTTGCACCGCATTTCAGGCCACTCTCTGAAGGGCATTCTCAGTGTGTTTGCAGCCACCGCACCCCCCTTTTTTCTGATTTTGACGCAGCCGGATTTGGGCACGTCCCTTGTTTTCATTGCCATTACATTGACGATGCTTTACTGGGCGAATACGCCCGGCAGTTGGATTGTCTTGATGCTTTCCCCTTTGGTGGCGGCGATTCTTGTTGCCCTGCCTTTACCCTACCAACTCAATCTCGTCATCTGGTTGGCGTGGACACTGGCGATGGCAGTCGTCGCTTGGCGGAGCTTGCCCTTGGGCTGGGTCGGCGGATTGGGGGGGCTGGTGCTCAATCTAGGGGGGGCTGGCTTGGGGCAAGTGCTTTGGAGTGTGCTCAAGGACTATCAGAAAACCCGTATTCTCATGTTTCTTGACCCCGACAAGGATCCCCTTGGGGCTGGCTACCACTTGATTCAATCGCGGATTGCCATTGGTGCCGGTGGGCTATGGGGGCGGGGCATTTTTCAAGGCACCCAGACCCAGTTGGGATTTATTCCCGAACAGCATACGGACTTTATTTTTTCAGCGATCGCTGAGGAGACGGGGTTCATTGGCAGTTTAGTTCTCCTATGCCTCTTTTGGTTAATTGGTTTGCGCTTATTGCAAATTGCCAATAGTGCGGGTCATGACTTTGGCTCGTTGCTGGCGATCGGTCTCTTTGCCATGATCCTGTTTCAAGTGGTGGTGAATATTGGCATGACCATTGGTCTGCTCCCCGTGACAGGAATGCCGTTACCACTGGTGAGTTATGGCCGCTCAGCCATGCTGGCGACCTATCTTGGCTTAGGTATGGTGCTCTCCGTGGCGAATCATCGCCCGCGATCGCGCTACTAACCGAGGCCCTAGCGTCCTAGCTTATTAGGAATGCCCTCACAGCCACCGGGAATCGTTTCACGGGAGCGGCTACCACTCCAAGCACAGCAATAGTAGCGTTGTTCTTCGGAGAGGTTCTTGACATTGGTAAAGTTGACATCCTCGACGACCGCACCCGTCTGCGCCCCAGTGCGAAAGTTGGGAGGATTCAGGCGATCGCGGGGACTAGCCTGCTCAACCGTGCCGTAAAATAGGCGAACACGACTGAGATCGGCATTGGTCAGGTCTGCCCCCTGCAAAATCGCCCCTGCCAGATTGGCTCGTGTCAAATTACAGTTGCGAAAGAGGGTTCCCGTTAGATTGGCATCACTCAATTCGGTCCAGCGCAAATCGGTACCACTGAGATCAGCGCCCGCTAGCATACTGCCAAGGTTAATCACCCGCACACCATACTCAATGTCTTCCTCATAGCCACCCAGCCCATCAAAAATTGCCCGTCCCAGTCGGCGATCGCGCTTCAGCGGCGATAGTAGCTTTGCGCCTGACAAAAAGCGAATGATTTTGGCCTTGCCTTCGGCATCCAGTCCCCCCAAGATAGCGGCAGTGCGTCCCTCAGCGATCGCCCGTTCCGGCGGCCAATCCTCCAATAACCCCTCATCGTCAAGAATGAGATCGGCAATCCCTTGGAAATAACTGTCAATCGTTTGCTGTTGGGTAATGCGGTTTTGTTGGGTGGTCAAATCCCGCGAGATGACGTACTGTCGCCAAGCCACATAGGCCGCCAAGAGCGCCACCAAAATTTGCCCCAAGGCACCGAAGCCCTCAGCCAGTGCCCCCACCGCCTCCCAGTTCGTGCCTTGGAAGCGTCCTCGAATCCAGTCCATCGCCCCAGTCATGGCAATGAGGGCCACCACCGTCAAACTCAGACCTAGTGAGGCCACAATGAACTGCCGTTGCTGCGCTGTCAGATCCTCCGTAAACCAGTGGTAGGTGGAGGTCCACACTAGTGGGAAGCTCAGCGCCCCCAACACCAAGGCTGCCGCCACACCCACCGCATCCCAATCGAGTCCCCAAGCCACCAAGACAGTGACCATCGCAATCGGCATCAACACCGAACGCAAAGACTGCCAACCCGTGCGCCAACGATTACGAGCTGCTAACACTTTACTGAGACGCAAAGCAGCCACCGTCGGATTTTCACGGAGGGTCATTTTGTCTTCGCCCATCAGGATTCGGCCTTCAAGGAATTAAACCAATCATACAGACCTTTGCCAAAGGAGAACACACCCAAAACTGTGAACGCCAGCATTGGGATGGGATAGCTTGTCGATGGTTTAGAAAAGCGCTGCCGTCAGAATTTTCCTTTGTGACATCACGTTCCCCCTTTCTCTCCTTAGAGAAGGCTGTACAATAATTCATAAAGTTTTCAAAAAACATTTTGGGAGGTTATGGGTATGGATTGGCGTGTCCTGATTGTCCTGTTACCTATCCTACTGGCTGCGGGCTGGGCAGCTCGCAATATTCTGCCCTATGCCGTGAAGCAGGTTCAAAAGCTCCTGCAAAAAGCAAAAGCAGCCTAGGACTTGGATCTTAGATGGTTTGTTGGGCAAGTTCTCCCCAAGAGATCAGCAGGCGTCTGTCCACTGGTTTTACTTTGGGGAGACTTTTTTATAATGGGGGATATATTGTTAATTTTTGTAAATTAGTTTTCAGGTTACTGCCATGCCCTCCCTCGAACAGCTTGCCCATCAACTGGAAAGTCCCAATTCCCGTGATCGCCTGCTGGCGTTAGCCGCGCTACGGGATGTCCCCTCTGCGGATGCCGTACCCCTAATTAAAAAAGTTCTTTGGGACGAAAATCTACAGATTCGCTCAATGGCGGTGTTTGCCCTTGGGGTCAAATCCACACCAGAGTGCTTTGAAATTCTGGTGCAGTTGCTTGAGAGTGAACCTGATTATGGTATTCGTGCCGATGCTGCGGGTGCCTTGGGCTATCTCGAAGATGGGCGTGCCTTTGAACCTCTGGTGCGCGCTTTCTATGAAGACACCGATTGGTTAGTGCGCTTTAGTGCTGCTGTAGCGCTGGGCAATCTCAAGGATCCCCGCGCGGTGGATGTGTTGCGATCAGCGCTGAAAAGTCAGGAAGTCGTGATGCTCCAAGGGGCGATCGCCGCTCTGGGGGAAATTGGCGATCCCAGTGTTGTCGAAGATATTTTGCCCTTTGTGAGCGCAGAGGATTGGTTAGTACGGCAACGGCTCGCTGAAGCTCTGGGCAACCTTCCTAGCCCGAAAACCCAAGCCGCTCTGGAATACCTCGCCAAGGATGAGCATCCCCATGTGGCAGCGGCAGCCCAGATTTCTTTGCAACGCTTGCAAGAGCGACTTTCCTCTGAAGTTCAGGACACTGGTAATTGAGAGCAAACTTTTTTGCCCACTGCGGTTTCTGCCACAACTCTTTAAACTGGAAAGAAAGCGCGGCATCCGCAGTAACCTATCTCTATGTCTATCCGAATTAAATTTCTTCCTTACCTCGTGGCAGTGCTGATCGGGGTGCTTGGTGCGATTATTCTTTCACAGCTACATTTCACACTCTGGTGGGAGCCAGACCTGCTGACCCAACCGCCACCCATTGTCGAAGCAGAACCAGAAACCACTGCTGTTCAGCCTTTACCCACTCCTCAACCGCCAGCCAATCCGCAACCGAATGGGCTACGCATCAGTAATCAAACGGCCTTTTCGGTGCGGGTGGTGTTGCTCCCGGCCCGCGATCGCGCCCATCCTGATCAAGGCGCAGTTCACTGGGATTTTGCCCCTATGGAAGGCAATGTTAAGGGATTACTATTAACGCTGCCCGAAGGTAAGCTCACCCTCCAATCGGGGGATATTGTCTTGGCCTTTACCCTCGATGGTTCCAAACGCTACTGGGGGCCCTATGTCATTGGTGAAAATAGCGAACTTCAGCGCGATCGCCAAACGCAGGAATGGCAGTTGATCCTGCGTCCCTAGGAGGCCTCTGAAGAAAGACCTGAACGGAGGGTTTCCACCAATTTTTCGCTGTGCCAAGGCTTGTACAAACAGCGATGCCAATTAGCCTCTTCAATGGCCCGCTGAATCGCTATCCGCTTGACCCGTGAGCATCGCTGTTGGGGAAGAGGGTCGTGAAGCCCATGAATTGCCCTCACTACCACCCTACCGCCCTTTTCCAAAATCGGCGATCCTCAGATACAAGCCCCTCCTCTGATTGCTTGGACAATTTAT
>NZ_DVEH01000030.1 GCF_015295825.1 Thermosynechococcus sp. M98_K2018_005 | reverse complement strand
AGCCGTGATCCCAGCTCCGCCAGTACGTGCCCTGTATTAAACGCAGTGAAAAGCATGAAGAATTGGGGGTATTGCCCCCTTTTTTGGTTTTTAAGGGGCGATCGCCAAGGAAAAAACTATAGCATCCACTATGCAGTTCTATTAAAATAGATTACAGTGCTCAAAAAAGCATTAATAAATGTTTTCTTTTTCTAAAAAGTGTTCCTATTGAACCATTAGCTAACTTTTATTTTTCTGATTACGAGCGATCGCAGAACTGATTATGTATTCTTTTTTACCTTCTTTTTATCTTGTGACCTGTTGAAGGACTAGCTCTTACTCTCTTGAACCCTGTCAAATTCCCTCCTATAGAATGTATACAACCCATTGCCTATCCAAGCTTTTATCAATGGTTCTCCTATTACACATACATCATTGATTTGTAGGTTCTCCCTAATGATGCTTCCCCATCAAGAACGACTCTCAATTTTCATCGATGGGAATAATATGTTCTATGCCCAGCAAAAAAATGGCTGGTTTTTTGATCCCCGTCGTGTTCTCGAATTTTTTACCCGTGATCCCAACATTGTATTGGTCAATGCTTTTTGGTACACCGGTCTCAAGGATATCCAAGATCAACGCTCGTTTCGTGATGCCCTTATTAACCTTGGTTATACCGTGCGTACCAAGCTGCTGAAAGAATATTACGATGAAACCCTTGGCAAGTATTACCAAAAAGCCAATTTAGACATTGAAATTGTGATTGATATGTTCAACACCGTCGGCCAGTACGATCGCATCGTTCTCTTTAGTGGCGATGGTGATTTTGAGCGGGCGATCGAGTTGCTGCGTTCCAAGAACACCCATATCACGGTTGTTTCCACCGAAGGGATGATTGCCCGTGAACTGCGCAATGCCACCGATCGCTACATTGATCTCAATGAAATTCGCCCTTTTATTGAAAAAATTGACCTGCAAAACGCCAACTAAAAAGCGCACCTAGCGATCGCCAGATGCGCAAGCCCATGAGGTGTTTTCCTAGGATGCCTAGAATAGGCCAAGGGTCAGCGACTTATCCAAGGGGAAAGCAGCACCAATCCCCAGCCACAGCGTCACCAATGTGCCAAAGAGGAAAACCGTCATGGCCACAGGACGACGGAACGGATTCTGGAACTTGTTGACATTTTCAATGAAGGGAATCAGCATCAAGCCCAAGGGAATGGAGGCATTCATGAGCACCCCCAGCAGCTTGTTGGGCACCACCCGGAAAATCTGGAAGGTGGGATAGAGGTACCACTCTGGCAAAATTTCCAAGGGGGTGGCAAAGGGATCCGCTGGTTCACCGACCATGGCAGGATCCATCACTGCTAAACCGATCACAAGGGCGATCGTGCCCATAATCACCACAGGGAAGATATAGAGCAGGTCATTGGGCCAAGCGGGTTCGCCATAGTAGTTGTGGCCCATGCCTTTTTTCAGCTTTGCCCGCAGCGCCGGATTCGTTAAATCAGGCTTTTTCAAAACTTTTGCCATAAATCAATCATTCTCCTAGAGGGTCAGCAAGGGGGAAGTTACTTGGAGCATAACAAGTGGAACCGCCGAAAAGAGCAGGCTCTGTTACATTTCTTGATGCTTGGCTTACAGGGGACCCGAAATGCCCTGCTTACGAATCATCAGGAAGTGCATCAGCATAAAGACGGCGATCAACCAGGGCAGCACAAAGGTGTGCAAGCTATAGAAGCGAGTGAGGGTTGCTTGACCGACACTTTCACCACCGCGCATCAGTTCCACCAGTTGGTCACCCACCACAGGAATCGCCGCAGGGATACCGGAAACGATTTTGACGGCCCAATAGCCCACTTGGTCCCAAGGTAGGGAGTAGCCCGTGACACCAAAGCTGACGGTAATCACCGCCAAGACCACACCCGTTACCCAAGTGAGTTCGCGGGGTTTCTTGAAGCCACCGGTAAGATAGACGCGGAAGACGTGCAGAATCATCATCAAGACCATCATGCTGGCGGACCACTTGTGAATGGAGCGGATCAACCAGCCAAAGTTGACCTCATTCATGATGTACTGCACAGAGGCAAAGGCTTCAGCCACCGTAGGTTTGTAGTAAAACGTCATGGCAAAGCCTGTGGCAAATTGGATCAAGAAACAGGTAAGGGTAATGCCACCAAGACAGTAAAAAATGTTTACGTGGGGCGGCACATACTTGCTGGTGATATCGTCAGCGATCGCCTGAATTTCGAGGCGTTCCTCAAACCAGTCGTAAACTTTGTTCATAACAGTGATTAGTCCTGCGAAACCGCTGCTTTACTTTGAAAAATGTAACATAAGCCCTCTCAGACTTTCCATATTCAGTTGTTGATTGGTGCCACCCACCGCCCGATAATAAAGTCTCAACAGCTTCAGGATGCTGACTTGGGGCTGTCTCCTTCTGCTACCTTACTCACAACAACCGCTTGGGAGGCTTTGAGATGAATCTGGTGAAGAAACTCTTTGGTGCGATTTTCGGGCTATTTGGGGCGATCGCCAAACTCTTTGGCTTGGGCAAAAAGAGCGAATTTTACATTGAACTAGATGAAAGCACGGCTGCCCCTGCTGCACTGTCAACCCCCACTAAAGCGGCAGAACCTGCCCCGACTCCTGAACCTGCTGCTCCTCAACCCGCTCAACCTGTTGCCGCCGCACCCACCTCCGTTGCCACAGCTCCCGCAGAACCCACACCGACTCCTGTCACCCCCAGTGTTCCCTACACCCGTTTTGCTCGTCGTCGTCCCGGAGCCAATATGGCCGCCTTCTTGAATATGGCGCGGCAAGTTCGTCCCTCTACCTAGGAAAACTCATCCACAGAGCATTGGATACAAAGGGGCTGTTATGTGGGAATGCCCCTTTTTTTGCGCAAGGTATCCTCTCTGCGCATTGCAAGATGCCCCCAGTTGCAGTAGGATGCTGGCAAATTGTGAGAGTACACAACTATGGGTCAACAGCCGTCAAGGGGATGGGCAGCTGCCAAGCTTTTTGCAGGGTTACTTCTCCTCTTTACCATTGGTGCCTGCGAGGCAGACACCACCACCACCGCTCCAACCGGTCAAGGACTGCGGATTGGCTCATTGTTGCCCTCAACCGGCGATTTAGCTTCGGTGGGAACCCCCATTGCTGAAGTGGTGCCCCTGCTAGTGGAAACGGTGAATGCCTGTGGCGGTGTTAATGGCCAGCCCGTCACGCTCATTGCTGCCGATGATCAATCGAATCCTGCCTCTGGGGCAGAAGCGATGACGAAGTTGGTGGAGATTGACCGAGTTGCGGGAGTCGTGGGCTCCTTTGGTAGTAGCGTCTCCAATGCCGCCGCTGATATTGCCACCCGGGGTCAAGTGATGCTCATTTCCCCCGGCAGTACGAGTACACTGCTCACTGAACGCGCCAAGAAAGGAGACTTTAACGGCTATTGGGCACGCACTGCTCCCCCCGACAATTACCAAGCCCAAGCCCTTGCCCAACTGGCCAAAGAACAGGGGTATCAACGAGTCGCCACCGTGGTGATCAACAATGACTATGGCCGTAGCTTTGAGCAGGAATTTACCCGTGCCTTCAAAGCCCTAGGGGGCACAGTGATCAATGAAGACCGCCCGACCCGTTATGATGAGCGGGCAACCACCTTCACGACAGAAGCTGCTGCTGCCTTTAGCGGGAAGCCTGATGCAGTAGTGGCGATTTTGTATCCCGAAACAGGGAGCTTGCTTTTGAAATCTGCTTTTGAGCAAGGTCTCACCCAAAACGTCGCCATTCTCCTCACCGATGGCGTCAAGTCAGAAAGTTTCCCAGAGCAAGTGGGACGCACCCCCGATGGCAAATACATTATTGCCGGTGCCAAGGGAACTGTTCCCGGTGCTGATGGTAAAGCCCTTGCTGAACTCCAAAAACTCTGGAGCGCGAAAAAAAGTGGTGACCTCCCTGCCTTTGGCGCTCAGGCTTGGGATGCTGCCGCACTCCTTGTACTAGCTGCACAGGCCGCAGGACAAAATACGGGTGAAGGAATTCGCGGTAAATTGCGCGATGTAGCCAACCCACCAGGGGAAGAAGTGGATGATGTGTGCAAGGGACTGGCTTTACTGCGGGAAGGCAAAGAAATCAACTATCAAGGCGCCAGTGGCAATGTCGATATTGATGAAAATGGCGATGTTGTCGGGGTCTATGACATTTGGCAGGTCACCGATGACGGTAAATTAAAGGTAATTGGTCAAGTGAATCCCCAAAAACCCTAGGCATGGCAACCACATTTTCCTTTGATATTGTGAGTGATTTTGACTGGCAAGAGCTGGTCAATGCAGTAGATCAAACGGAGCGAGAGATCAAAGCCCGCTATGACCTTAAGGATACTCAGACCACCCTTGAGTTAGCCAAAGAGGGACTGACGATTCACACCGATAGTGAATTTACGCTCAATTCAGTGCAAACGATTCTGCAACAGAAGGCGGCGAAGCGGCAGTTGTCTCTGAAAATTTTTGACTATGGGCCTGTGGAGGCAGCGGGTGGCCAACGGGTCAAACAGTTGATCAAATTGCGGCGGGGTATCAACTCAGAACTAGCCAAGGAGATTAGCAAGCTGATCCGCAATGAATTTAAGAAGGTGCAAGCCTCGATTCAAGGGGATGTGGTACGGGTCAGTGCCAAGTCAAAGGATGATCTACAAGCGGTGATCCAACGCCTGAAAACTGAGGATTACCCAGTGCCATTACAATTTACAAATTACCGCTAGTGGTTCAAGGGTCATGTTGGGGTCTGTATCGCTGGGAACGTTGGGGTTAATTGTCGGTTCACTGCTGACGGTGGTGGGAGTGGTGGCCTATGCTGCGGGGAATGCCACATTGAATCTGGCTGGCTTTTTCTACGGTGTGCCCCTCCTCTTGGGCGGATTGGCACTCAAAGCGGCAGAACTCAAACCGGTGCCCTATCGTGAAGCCCCAACCCCGGCGGCGATCGCTGGCCGTACCCAAGCAACCCCCACCCAAACCCAAATCCGTAAGGATGTCACCCGCTATCGTTATGGTCAAGAAGCACACCTAGATAGCACATTGGCCAGTTTAGGCCTCAGTCCCTCGGATGCTGAGCGTCCTGTCTTGGTGGCGATCGCCGAGACCTTAACGGACGGTGCTTATACACTAGTTTTAGAATTTGAAGCCCCAGCAGTGCCCCTTGAGGTGTGGCAATCGAAGCAAGCCAAGATGCAGACATTCTTTGGCCCCAATCTTCGGGTAAGCATTACGGATCAGGGAAACAACCGTGTGGCGGTGGCGCTGATTCGCGAGTAAGCCTGTGGTCAACCCTGTTCCAGTTGCTTAAGATGATTGGTAAACCGTTTTGCCCTGAATTCAGGTGTTACGATAGCATCATCATTGCGGCATTCTAGCCTAAAGAGTAGGACTTTTTGCAAGAAGTCTCCTCCTGACAAGGCATTTTTGAAAACTTCGAAAACGGCGATTACGGCTATGGGTAAAGTCATTGGCATCGACCTTGGAACCACAAATAGTTGTGTGGCAGTCTTAGAGGGGGGGAATCCTGTCGTGATCCCCAGTGCGGAGGGCGGGCGCACCACCCCCAGTATTGTCGCCTTTGGCAAATCGGGTGAACGGCTAGTGGGTCAACTGGCAAAGCGGCAAGCCGTCACCAATGCGGAAAATACCGTTTTTAGTATCAAGCGGTTTATTGGTCGCCGTTGGGAGGAAACGGATCAAGAACGTGCCCGTGTGCCCTATACCTGTGTGCCGGGTCGCGATGGCATGGTGGATGTGCAGATTCGCGATCGCACCTATACCCCCCAAGAAATTTCCGCCATGATCCTGCAAAAGCTGAAGCAGGATGCGGAAGCCTATCTAGGGGAACCGGTGACCCAAGCCGTCATCACGGTGCCAGCCTATTTTAGTGATGCGCAGCGCCAAGCCACCAAAGATGCGGGGGCGATCGCTGGCCTTGAGGTAATGCGCATCATCAACGAGCCAACGGCGGCCTCCTTAGCCTACGGCATTGACAAACAGGATCAAGATCAAACGATTCTGGTTTTTGACTTGGGCGGTGGCACCTTTGATGTCTCGATTCTGCAACTGGGGGATGGGGTCTTTGAAGTGCGCTCCACAGCAGGGAATAACCACCTAGGGGGCGATAATTTTGACGAATGTATTCTTGATTGGCTCTTGGCCTCCTTTAAGGAGCAGGAGGGGATCGATCTCTCTAAAGATAAAATGGCACTGCAACGCCTCCGCGAAGCTGCCGAAAAAGCGAAAGTGGAGTTATCGGGCACCCTGAGCACTTCGATTAACCTGCCCTTCATTACGGCTGATGAAACCGGGCCTAAGCACCTTGAAATGGAACTCACCCGCAGTAAGTTTGAGGAACTCTGCGCCCACTTGGTTCAGGCCACCCTCGAACCGATGCAGCAGGCGATCGCCGATGCGGGTCTAACCGTTCAGGATATTGACCGCGTCTTACTCGTCGGTGGTTCCACCCGTATTCCGGCGATTCAGGAGTTAGTGAAGCAATTCTGTGGCAAAAATCCCGATCGCTCCGTTAATCCTGATGAAGCGGTTGCCGTAGGTGCAGCCATTCAAGGAGGGATTCTTGGCAAGGAAACGACAGTTAAAGATCTCCTGCTGCTGGATGTCACGCCCCTCTCTTTGGGGTTGGAAACCCTTGGCGGTGTCTTTACAAAAATTATCGAACGTAACACCACCCTCCCCACCAGCAAAACCCAAACCTTTTCCACCGCCACTGATGGCCAAACCGTGGTTGAAATTGCCGTCTATCAAGGGGAGCGCCCGATTGCCAAGGACAATAAACAACTAGCCTGCTTTGAACTCACCGGCATTACTCCCGCCCCTCGAGGTGTACCGCAAATTGATGTCACGTTTGACATTGATGCCAACGGCATCCTGAGTGTGTCTGCCGTCGATCGCGCCACCGGTCGCCAACAAAGTGTGCGCATTACCAATCGCGGTGGCCTCAGCAGCATGGAAATCGAGCGCATGCGCCAAGAGGCAACAATTTATGCCCAAGCAGACCAAATCAAGAAAGAAATTGCTGAACTGCGCAACCAAGCCGATGCTTTGCTGTATAGCTATCAATCAACAATCAAAAACCATGGCATCACATTCACCCCCGATCTACGGGCACGGATTGAGCCGGTGGTTCAGAGTATGCAGGCAGCAATGGTGGATGACAATATTACCCCCGATGAAATTCGCAAGCGGATGGAAGCCCTGCAGCAGGCCTTGGTGACCTTGGGATCTGTCGTGTATCAACAGACCGCAGGCGGTTCAATGATGACCTCAACCCCGACAATGGGGGGTGCTACGATTAGTTCCCAATCCACTCAAGTTTTAGATAGTGATGCCACAGTGATCAGCGATAATGAAGAAACAGTTGTTTCAGATTATGAAGCGGTTGATTAATTTAGGTAACGGTGGCTATGGCTCGTGATTTCTATGAGATCTTAGGTGTCTCACGCTCTGCAGATGCTGAAGAATTAAAACGAGCCTATCGGCGCTTGGCTCGCAAGTATCACCCCGATGTCAACAAAGAACCGGGCGCTGAAGAAAAATTCAAGGAAATCAACCGCGCCTACGAGGTACTCTCGGATCCTGAAGCGCGAGCCAACTACGATCGCTTTGGTGAAGCTGGGGTCAGTGGTGTTGGAGCGACTGGCTTTAGTGACTTTGGTGTTGGCGATATGGGTGGCTTTGCCGATATTTTTGAAACCTTCTTTGGCGGCTTTGCCACTGGCAGTCGGCGGCAGCAAGGGCCCACCCGCGGGGACGATCTCCGCTATGAACTGAAACTGGAATTTCGCGAAGCCGTTTTTGGTGGTGAGAAGGAAATTCGCATTAACCATTTGGAAACCTGTAAAACTTGTCAAGGCACAGGGGCTAAACCCGGCACACGGCCAGTTACCTGTAGTACCTGTGGTGGCATGGGGCAAGTGCGGCGATCGGCACGAACCCCCTTTGGTAGTTTTACGCAACTAACGACCTGTCCCACCTGTGGTGGTTCTGGCGTCGTGATTGAAGATCGCTGTGAGTCCTGTGGCGGTCAAGGCCACATGCAAGTCAGCAAAAAGCTGAAAATCACGATTCCTGCTGGGGTAGACAATGGTACACGGCTACGGGTTTCGGGTGAAGGGGATGCCGGTTTGCGGGGAGGTCCTCCTGGAGATCTCTACGTCTATCTTTTTGTTGAACCCGATCCGGAGTTTCAGCGCGAAGGCAACAATATCCTATCGCGGATTAAAATTAGCTACCTGCAAGCGATTCTTGGCTGTCGAATTCCCGTGAGCACGGTGGATGGAGAGGCAGAGCTAAAGATTCCCGCAGGCACCCAACCCGGTACAGTGTTAGTCCTAGAAGGGCGAGGCGTGCCCCGTGTGGGTAATCCCGTGGCGCGGGGTGATCACCTGATTACCGTTGATGTGGAAATTCCCACCCACGTCACCCATGAGGAACGAGAGCTGCTGGAGAAATTGGCAAAAATTCGTGGCGAGCGCATGGGCAAGGGTGGTTTAGAAGGCTTCCTCGGCAGCCTATTTGGTGGTTAGGGAGCGTTGTCTAGAATAAAAAAAACATTGGGGGTGCCGGCCATGCTGACTGAGGTTTTGACAGCACTGGATCAAGGAAATTTCCAACAGGCAGAAAAATTACTGGCCACCTTGCCTCCTGAGGATCCCCGTGTCCTCCTGTGCCGAGGTCAACTCTATCTCAAGACAGAGCGGCTAGAGGAGGCTGAGTCAGACTTTCGCCAATTACTGCGGCTGAACTGTGGCCCCAAGCTGACGCAAATGGCTCGGCGCGGCCTTGAAAAAATTGAGCAAATTCGCCAACAGCAGCGGCAACAGGCGATTTTAGCAACCCATGCCGTGGTGGGAGTCGAGCAGCAGGGCCTTCTGGTTTTAGAGGGGGTGGCTGCCTCTGAGCAGCGGACGATCCTTGCCCGTCTTTTGGCCACCATGTTTAAGATTGACCCCTACACAGCGCGACTGTTGATTCCGTCGCGGGGCTGGCGTTTGATCCGCACGGGCAATTTTGCGGAACTCACCGTCTATTGCCAAGAACTGAAGCAGCAGGGGTTTGCCCTCTTTTGTGTCCCCTTTGAGGCACTGACAACCACACCCGTCTTGCAGGTGCGTTATTTTGAAACCTTGGAGCCACAGCCGCGTGTGGTGTGTACCACTTCGCTCTCGCCAGAACCCGTTGAACTTACCTTTGCTTGGTCACAAGTCAGCCAGCGAGTAGAGGGGTTGCTGCCGATTTTTGAGCAGGTGTTTGATCGCGATCACCAAGGGAAAGTCACCCGCAAAGAACAAATTCAGGATCATGCGCAGTGCTGTGATCTCCACCTCTTTCAGCAAAATCAAATCCTACGCTTTTATCGCGGCGGTTACCAGTTTCACCAAGGGACTCCCCTGAGTCAGGTGGCAGAGGTGATCCAGAGTGATTTGGATTTGGATCAAAATACCTCATGGGTGAAGTGGCGGCAGTTATCGAGTCTGTGGCAGCAGCACTGTGGCGATCGCCCCGTGTGGCAAGACTTCACCAGCTTTGCAGAAACCGCCTTGGACTTTACAGAACTCCTAAGTAAAATTCCCCCCCACATTAACCTCTTTCGCCGTGAGGCAAGTCCTTGGGATGCCGCCTTCATGCTCTACAGCAGTTTGGCCTTTCACCGTACCCGCAGTGGCAGCAACCGCTAAGCTAGAAACAGAAGTCTGCTCGTGCGAGTATCTGTGCTGCACCGACTCCAACAAGCAATTAAAAATGATCTCATTGCCGGTCTGCTGGTGGTGATCCCGCTGGCAACAACGATTTGGCTATCGATTTCTGTTTCCAGTTGGGTCTTGGATCTCCTTACCCGTATTCCCAAGCAGGTGAATCCCTTCAAAACATGGCACCCCCTGTTGGTGGATCTGCTCAATGTGGCAGTGGGGATTGTTGTGCCTTTAACAGGGATCTTGCTCATTGGCTTGATGGCACGCAATATCTTTGGCCAGTGGCTGTTGAATACGGGTGAGAGCGTTCTCAAGCGCATTCCCTTGGCGGGCACCATTTATAAGGTGCTGCAACAACTCCTAGAGACAATTCTGCGGGACTCGCGCGATCGCTTCCGGCGGGTGGTGCTTGTAGAATATCCGCGGCCGGGTCTGTGGGTCGTGGCCTTTGTCACTGGCACGATTAATGGTTCATTGCAAACGGCCTTTTCCGAGCCGATGTTGAGTCTATTTATCCCCTCGTCCCCTAACCCCACCACAGGTTGGTATGTAATTGCCAGTGAGCGAGATGTGCGAGATCTGGATATTTCGATTGAGGATGCCTTTAAGCTGATTATTTCTGGGGGGATTGTCACACCGGGATCGGTTCCGACCTCGACCCTGCCCCCCGCTCCTGCTTCGTTGCCTTAAGAACTCGTTTTTGAGGATTCACCTATGATTACTGCTCGTCGTGTTGCCCGTGAATTGGCGTTGCTCAGTGCCGCTCAAGTGTTACGCCAACCGAAATTGCTCGATGAAAGTGACTGCCGCAGCTTGATCCTCACGGCGGTACGGACGCTGGCGAGTGATGTGCGCGATACCCTCGAACAGGCTGGCACCGAACTCAGTGAAAGTCAGCGACTGCTCAACCATAGTGAGTTTCAGTTGCCCCACCTCGAAAAGGCACAGATGGTGCTTCAAGATGCCCTTAATCGCGCGGAAAAGGGCTTGAACAAAATAGGCGCTGCTCTGGATTTACCCGAAATTCTCTACTTTGCCCATCAAGAGGAAGTTCAAACCTACGCGATCGCCCTACTGCGCTGTTTGCAGCGACACCAAACGGAGATTCAAGAACTGGTGAATCGCTCAATGGTGGATTGGCAACTGGAGCGACTGACGCACTTAGATGGCGCCATTATTGAAATTGCCGTAGCAGAGATGCGCTATCTTGACGTAGCCAAGCAAGTAGCCATCAACGAGGCGATCGAACTGGCCAAACGCTACAGCGATCAGGGCAGCCACCGCTTTATCAATGGTGTGCTGCGGCGGATCAGTGAAGCTCTTGACACGGCTCAGGCGGCCACCGGTAACTGAAACGACTGCCACAATTGCTGCCGCCCCAATTCCACATCCTCCGGCCGACATTGCCAGTGGGGATGGGCACTCATCACTAAACTTTCGAGGGTTTCGCGATCAAAGAGATGCCAAGCGGGGGCACCGTCAACAGGGTGGGCGATCGCTAGCAGATTTTCAGCCACACAGTGAATTTCTAAACAGGTGGCCGCCCGCTGAACTTGCAACTGCTGCCCCGGTAGGAGCGATCGCACCGCCTCCATGATTTCCCGCAGTTCGGAGATACTCTGGACACAGACCCCCGGAATAGCCACCCGCTGCTGGGGATCCCCATTGACTTGCAGCCAATAATGACGACTGGGATCAATTCCCAAGAGCCAAGGATCAACATCATCTAAGCAATAACGGGGAGCCAAGGAGAGTCCGTGCATCATCTATCCATTTCCTAAATCAGAGCATTGATATCTGGCGATCGCAAGGGATCACTCTTGTATATGTAGTGTGATAAGTCTCCTTTATTTGATCAATCAAAGTTAATAATGCTTAATCTTTTGCCAATAGTTGTTAACAAAGCCCCATTTTGCCGCCAGCGAGATCACAGTTTTGTTACGGCAGCTACGGTTATCCAAGAGAGAATGGTTAAAATGAAGTTAAGGATAGGTTAATTCCTGAGAAAAAAGGATAGGTAAGCAATGAATAAATACGAATTTTTACATCCCCACAGCCGTTACCACGGTGAGTTTACACCTGAAAACTTTTTATTTGATGCCAACTTGCAGGAGTTTGCCACCCGAGTGAGCTACATTTCCAGCCTCGAAAACAGTGGCAAGCTCTCCCCTCAGGAAGCTTACGAGCAAATTAAAAATCTCTGGAAAGAATTAAAAGCCAGCAAAAAATGTTTGCTAGATACCCCACCCCCTAGCTAGGCTTGCAGGCGCTGGAGCGTCTCCCGAATCAGTGCGGTCGGCACCTGATCAAAAATTTCCACATGGCCAATGGCAGTGGGGAGAATAAACCGCACCTTTTGCGCCTGAACCTTCTTGTCATGCTGTAGGAGTGCCAGCAGTCTGTCGACATCAAAGTGACCTGGGATCGTTGTCGGTAGTTTTGCTTTGAGAATTAATGCTCGTTGGGCAGCGGCGGCTTCTACTGACCAATACCCCAAGGCTACCGCCAGTTCTCCAGCGGCAATCATGCCAATGGCCACAGCCTCGCCGTGGTTCAAAAGACGATAGTTGCCCATGCTTTCAAGGGCATGGCCAATTGTGTGACCGTAATTCAAAATGGCCCGCAGCCCAGCTTCCCGCTCATCCTTGCTGACCACATCCACCTTCGCTTGGCAGGAACGCTGTAGGATTTGGATCAACTGTTCAGCAGGTAAAGCAGCCATGCGATCCAAGCGCGGCAACTGACTCAACAAATCAAACAGCTCAGCATCCCAAATCACACCGTACTTAATTACTTCTGCCATGCCAGCACGAAATTCTCGCGGCGGCAGGGTTGCCAAAACATCGGGATCAATGACCACAAGACGGGGTTGATGAAAGGCACCAATGAGATTTTTGCCCTGGGGATGGTTCACCCCTGTTTTCCCGCCAATCGCCGCATCCACCATCGCCAAGAGACTGGTGGGAATCTGAACCACGGCAATCCCCCGCAGCCACGTCGCCGCCGCAAAGCCAGTTATGTCGCCAATGACGCCACCGCCAAGGGAAAAGAGGGTAGAACCCCGCTCTAAACGCTGACTCAGGGCAGCATCATAAATCTTTTCGACGGTTCTGAGGGTTTTGTAGCGTTCCCCTGCTGGGAGAATACAGGGGGTGACCTGCCAGCCCGCTTGCGTTAATGCCTCTTGCACATCCATGCCGTAGTGCCGCCAAATTTGCGGATTGGAAACGATGAGGGCGGGTGCTTTCGGCGTCAAGGGCGTATATTTGGCCAACAGTGCAGGCAACTGCCGTCGTGTGTTGACACCAATGGCAATGCGGTAGGAGTGCTCACCAAGGGGAACGGGAATCAGCGTCGTCATTGTCGGATTTGCTGGGGACAACATAAAGCATTTTCAGTCATCACTGCCGGGGCGGGGAAAGGCTGGCTTCGCCTGCCAAGGGGCAAAAAACGGCAGGAGGAGAAGTGCTGGTAAGGCAGCGCCAATCGTGAAGAGAAAAAAGAGCGGCCACCCCATGATCTCTGCCGCTTTACCTGCAGGGGCTGCTAGTATATCCCGACTAAAGGCAAACAGACTGGAGAGGAGGGCATACTGCGTTGCACTAAATTGGGGGTTGCAGAGGCTCATTAAAAGGGCGGTCAGGGCAGCGATCGCCAGCCCCGCACAGAAGTTATCAATACTAATAGCGGCCACCATCACCGTTGGGTTGGCACCGGCATTGGCCAAAACAAAGTAGGAGATATTGCTAGAAGCTTGCAATCCCCCCATAATCCACAGGGCACGGTGAATACCGATTTGACTGATGGCCGCCCCGCCGGCAAGGGCACCAACAATGGTGGCAATCAGCCCGACACCCCCTTGCACCGCGCCAATTTGGGTTTGGCTAAAGCCCTGCTGCAACAGAAAAGGGGTCATCATGTTCCCCGTGAGAGCATCCCCCAAGCGGTAGAGGCAGATAAAGAGCAAAATAATCAGCCCTGTTCCCCAACCGTAGCGCTGGAAAAAATCAAGGAAGGGGCGAATCACTGCTTGCGCCAGTGAAGGAGGCGCCGGAGGATGGACTTCGGGTTCCGGTGCCCAAAGGGTCGTGACCATGCCCACCAGCATCAGCAGTGCCATCAGGACGTAAACCACTGGCCAAGGCAGTTGATCTGCAAGAATCAGGGCTAGGGAACCCGTGACCAAGAGCGCAATGCGATAGCCAAGGACGTAAATGCCCGCACCCGCCCCCATTTCAAGCGGTTCTAGGACATCGGCACGGTAGGCATCCACAGCAATATCTTGGCTGGCGCTCAAGAAGGCAATGGCGAAGGCATTCACCGCGAGCAGCCGCAGGCTCGCCCTGGGATCCTGTACCGCCATTAGGGCGATCGCCCCCAACAAAAGCACCTGAATCAGCAGTAACCAACCTCGTCGCCGTCCCAAAAAGGGAATCGTATAGCGATCCAGCAAGGGGGACCAGAGAAACTTCAGTGAGTAGGGCAACCCCACGAGGCTAAAGAGGCCAATGGCGGTCAAGTCAATGCCCTCAACGGTCATCCATGCTTGCAGTGTTCGGCTGGTGAGAAATAGAGGCAACCCTGACGAAAAGCCCAACAAGAGCAGTGCCGCCATTTTGCGACTTTGAAAAACCCGTAGGGCTGCGCCGATTCCCGCCATTCATTTCGTTCCCCTGCTTGAGACTTGCCCTAGTGTAGAGCAAAAGGGGCAGTCACCTAAAGACTCCTGGCTTGACTGATGCGGCTGGGGCGAAAAGCAGGCCGACACGTGTCCAAGGAAACAGGAACAGGTTCAACGTGCCAGATATCTTTGCAGTACTCGGCAATCGTGCGATCGCTGGAGAATTTGCCCATGCGCGCCACATTGAGAATCGACATCTGTGTCCAGTGGGCTTTGTCACGAAAAGCTTGCGCTGCCCGTTGTTGACAGTCCACGTAGGATTGGTAGTCCGCCAAGAGCATATATTGATCCTCGTTGAGCAGGGAACTGACAATCGGTTCAAACAGTCCCGGCTCACGCGGATTGAAGTAGTTGGAAATCAGGCTGTCAATCACCTTCTTGAGCATTGGGTTGCTGTTGTAGTACTCGCGGGGATTGTAGCCCTCAGCTTTCAGGCTCATCACCTCTTGCGCCGTCAAACCAAAGAGGAAGAAGTTCTCTGCCCCCACCTCTTGGCGAATTTCCACATTCGCGCCATCCAGTGTCCCAATGGTCAAGGCGCCATTGAGGGCAAACTTCATATTCCCAGTGCCAGAGGCCTCTTTGCCAGCAGTGGAGATTTGCTCCGAGAGATCGGCGGCAGGATAGGCCATTTCGCCAAGGGAGACCGAGTAGTTGCTGAGGAAGACCACTTTGAGGCGGCCATTCACATCACTGTCGTGGTTGACCATATCGCCCACAGAATTGATCAGCTTAATGATCATCTTCGCCATGAAGTAGCCGGGGGCTGCCTTGCCGCCAAAAATAAATGTGCGCGGCTGAATGTCCATGTTGGGATTGGCTTTGATCTGCTCGTAGAGCGTAATAATGTGGAGCACCGCTAAATGCTGCCGCTTATACTCGTGGATGCGCTTAATTTGAATGTCAAAGAGGGAATAGGGATCCACCTCGATTTGGTTGTTGCGCCAGATGTACTCCGCTAGGCGTTCTTTGTTGGCTTGCTTGATTTGCTGCCACTTGGCCTGAAAGGCGGGATCCGTGGCGTAGGGTTCTAGGCCACGCAGGTCTTCAAGGTGGGTAATCCAGCGATCGCTCTTTAGTGTTTCGGTAATCAGACTGGCCAAGCGGGGATTACTCATTAATAGCCAACGGCGGGGGGTAATGCCATTGGTTTTGTTCTGGAACTTGTTGGGGTACATCTCATAGAAGTCCCGCATCAGCTCCTGCTTGATCAGCTCTGTGTGCAGTTCGGCTACCCCATTCACCGTATGGCTACCGACACAGGCCAAGTGCGCCATGCGCACCTGTTTAGGATGACCTTCCTCAATCAAAGACATGCGTGCCAAGCGGGCAATGTTGCCAGGGTAGCGCAGGCGAATCTCGTTCAGGAAGCGGTAGTTGATCTCGTAAATGATTTCCAAGTGGCGGGGTAGCAGTTGACCAAAGAGATCTACCGACCAGCGCTCGAGGGCTTCTCCTAGGAGGGTGTGGTTGGTATAGGCAAAGGTACGCTGGGTGATGTCCCACGCTTTTTCCCATGTGAGTTGGTACTCATCCACCAGCAATCGCATTAGTTCAGCCACACCAATGGCAGGGTGGGTATCGTTAAGCTGAATGGCCACTTTATCGGGAAAGGCATCAAAGCTGGTGTGCCGCCGCAGGTAGAGACGGATAATGTCCTGCAAGGAACAAGAGACAAAGAAATACTGTTGCCGCAGCCGCAATTCTTTGCCTTGGGGAGTGTTGTCGTTGGGGTAGAGAACCTTCGAGATATTCTCACTAAAGGTTTTTTCCGAGACGGCTTGGGTGTAGTCACCCGCATTGAACACCTGAAGGTTAAAGTCCTGCGCTGCACGGGCACTCCACAGACGGAGGGTGTTGACGGTATTTTTGCCATAGCCGGGAATTGGCGTATCGTAGGGCGTGCCAAAAACGGTGGTGCTAGGAACCCACCGCACCCGGTAGTGACCTTGGGCATCGGTGTAGGCTTCGGTGTGGCCACCAAACTTAACTTCAACGTTGTAATCAGGACGAGCAATCTCCCAGGGGTTCCCAAAGCGCAGCCAGTTGTCGGGCACTTCGTGCTGCCAGCCATTGGTAATGATTTGCTCAAAAATACCAAACTCGTAGCGAATGCCGTAGCCAACAGCGGGAATTTCAAGAGTCGCGAGAGAGTCGAGGAAACAAGCTGCCAAGCGTCCCAAACCGCCATTGCCTAGTCCCGGCTCCGGTTCACGATCCATGAGCTCATTAAGGTCAAGGCCAAAGTCGGCCATTGCCTGTTTAGTTTGCTCATAGAGACCGACGTTAATCAGGTTGTTCAGGAGCAAGCGACCAATGAGAAACTCTGCCGACAGGTAATAGACCACCTTGGCATCCTGCTCAAAATAGGTTTGGGCGGTTTTAATCCGCCGATGCAGCAGGCGATCGCGCACCGTGTAGGCCAGTGCCATGAAGTAATCATAGGGCGTGGCAAACATGGCATCCTTGCCCTGGATGTAGTGCAGGTTATCAACAAAGGCGCGCTTCAGGGTTTGCACTGTCATCCCTGTGCGATCGCTCTCGATATACAAATCGCAGTGTTCGTCGTCGGCAGCAGGGTTGGTGTGGGAAACTGAATTAACCGGATGACCCTTAGGAGTGGCGGAATTATTCATGCAACCTGTGGCTCTGAAGGAATCGGAAATAACTTAACTTAAAGCTAATACAGATTTGTGAAATGTACATTAGATTACCACTGCGGGAATTTTAATAATTGATTTATCTGTCTTTACATTTTTTTAATCTTCTCAAAGAGTTTGCCAAGCACTTAGGCAATCCCTAATCAAACCAACCAATTTCCGCATCGCCAAGGTGAGAGGCATTGGGGTTGGGGAGGGGAATTTCATTGACAAGGGGCTTAAATCCCACATCCTCAAAGCGGTAGGGCTGAGGCGCAGTGAGTTGGCGAATGACTTCTTTGGCCTCTTCAAATTCGGCTTCTAGCGCCTGATGGCGGGTTTGGAGTTCCTGAAGCTCATTTTCGAGGGCTTGGGCGAGATCGCGCCACGTTTGCACTTCCTGTTGCAGTTGCCCTACCTGGGTGCTCTGAGCGGTTTTCTCAGCTTCTGCGGCTGCTAACGCTGCTTTGAGGATGGCTAGTTCTTGCTCTAGTTCTGCCTTGGTGGGCTGGTGGCGACTCCGCTTGCTGGGCGCTTGACTTTGTTTGGCTGCCTCCTGCCGCAGTAAATCGCTGAGGTTTTGGTGTTCCATCAAATGACTAATTAGATTACCTGCACAATAACAGTCTCTCTCTTGTTGATCTTTGCATAAAATTCGCACTGATAGGATATAATCGCTTGGAATTCTTTTGGCTGTGAGAGTGAAATATGCTAACCTCGACCACAATGCCGCTGACCACAGAGCAGGCACACCTCAAGATTCAAGGGGGATATCGGTTATCGGGTGAGGTGAGGATTAGCGGAGCCAAGAATTCAGCATTGGTTTTGATGGCGGGGGCACTCTTAGCAGCGGATACAACCATTCTCCATGCAGTGCCTGACTTAGCGGATATTCGTCGCCTTGGGGAAATTTTACAGGCATTGGGGGTCAAGGTACAACGCCTCGGCAGTGAGGCGATCGCCATTGATGCCACGGACTTAAATACTAATGATCCCCCCTATCGCCTCGTCAGCCAACTGCGGGCAAGTTTCTTTGCTATTGGCCCTTTGGTGGCACGCTTGGGTGTTGCCCGCGTCCCCTTGCCGGGGGGGTGTGCCATTGGTGCCCGTCCGGTGGAACTGCATGTGCGTGGTCTGCAAGCAATGGGTGCCGAAGTCACAATTGATCACGGTGTTGTCACTGCCCGTGCAGCTAAACTCAAGGGGACACGGATTTATTTGGACTATCCCAGCGTGGGCGCAACGGAAACCCTAATGATGGCCGCCACCCTTGCCGAGGGGGAAACCACGATTGAAAATGCTGCCCAAGAACCCGAAGTGGTGGATTTAGCCAACTGCTGTATCGCGATGGGGGCAAAAATCTATGGCGCAGGTACCAATTCGATCACCATTGTCGGGGTCGATCGTCTCCACGGCACTGAATACGAAATTATCCCCGATCGCATCGAAGCGGGCACATTTCTCTTAGCCGCTGCTGTCACCCGCTCGGCAATTACCCTCGCACCCGTGATTCCCAGCCACTTGACTCCTGTTATCGCCAAACTTGCAGAAATGGGAGCAACGGTTGAATTTCCCGATCCCACCCGCGTCCGCTTTACCCCTGCCCAGCGCTATCGTGCCACTGACATTGAAACGCTCCCCTACCCCGGCTTTCCCACGGATATGCAGGCCTTGATGATGACATTGCTGGCCATCAGTGAGGGGAATAGTTTAGTCAGCGAAACGGTATTTGAAAATCGCTTTGGCCATGTGGCTGAACTCAATCGCATGGGTGCCGATATTCGCGTCAAGGGGAATCACGCCGCCATCCGAGGGGTGCCCTATCTTTCGGGTGCGCCGGTAACAGGTACGGATCTACGTGCCACAGCGGCTTTAGTTGTTGCTGGACTGGCTGCCCACGGCGAAACCCACGTCTATGGCTTGCAGCACTTAGATCGGGGCTACTGGCAAATTGAAGCCAAGCTGCGGGGTTTGGGCGCACAGCTAGAGCGCTATATTCCGAGTGCAGCGCCTTCTCCAGTTTTTTAGTCCGCCCTTGGGGGCAACTGCACTCTCGGTTCCCATCCCTCCTGTCCATTGCGCCATCACATTTGCCAGCACTTCAGCTACGGTGGGTGTCCAATGCTCCCATGCGCTGAGGGGTAAGGCCAGTGCCCCCCAATAGGCACCAAAAAGACAGCTTAAGAGAAAACCAGCGCTGGGTTGCTGCTTGATAACAATTTCATGGGCTAATTCTAAGTCCCAAGGGGCGATCGCCAAGGCATAGCGGATCATCTCCCCTTTCTCTAGAGGTACGGGCAGCGCCTCAGGTGCCCAAGCCGCCTCGAGGTATTCATGGAGCAGGGTCTGAATCTCCTGCAATCCTTCGGGGACTGCAATCAGAGGTTGATCCCATGATGCCAACAACTGCGGAAGCTGAACTGGCCACTCCCCTTGGTTGGGGGCTAACCATTGGTGGGGCAGTGTCTGGGCTCGATAGATATCCTCTTGAGCAATGCCCCATAGGAGTCCAAGGAGGGCACCGCGAAACTGCTCATAAGCGCCCCCTCTGACCATCACGCTGACGGCTTTTCGCCAACGACAGCATAGAAGGGATCGGTCAATCCCAGCCAAGACCAGCGACGGGGCAGATGAGTTTCAATGACCTTGAGGGAGGGAATGCTGTTGATATAGGTTTGCACCAACTGCACGCGATCGCCCTCAGTACCATCTCGCCATGCCTGAATCGCCTTCTCAAAAAACATTCGATTCGAGAAGCTGACAATGACGACCCCTTGAGGCTTGAGGATACGGGCAATTTCTGTAAAAGTGGCCTCAGGATACTGCAGGTACTGCACCGACACCGCCATCAGCACAGCATCAAAACTGGCATCCTCTAGGGGCAAGGCCAACTCTTCATTGAGATTCTGAACGAAATAACGATCCAGCCGGGGGTTACGGGCTAGCTCCGCCGCATTCATCCCATGACCCACCACTTCCTCAAAGGATAGCTCCGGAGGCAGATGAGACACCCAACTACTCATTAAATCCAAAACCCGCATCTGTGGCTGCAAGTATTGGCGGTAGAGATCCGTGAGGCGCGCCAGAAAGAAATCATCCACATGGGTTACAAAGCGCGGTGCCGCATAAAAGAGAGCATCACTGCGGCTATCCAATTTTGCGCGCTGTTGGGGACTCAGAATCATCGGGCTAACTGCTGAGCAATCTCCTTCTGAAGATAGCGAACAATCTCGGTTAAGGGGAGGGTGGATTTAGCCCCTGTTGCGCGGATCACGAGTTCGACTTCACCATTGGCGATCGCCCGCCCCGTCACCAGCCGATAGGGAATGCCAATCAGATCAGCATCTTTGAATTTCACCCCTGCCCGCTCATCGCGATCGTCGAGGAGCACCTCAATCCCTGCCGCCTGCAGCTGTTCGTAGAGGTCAGTGGCCACCTGCATTTGCTGGCTGTCCCCAATGTTGGGCACGACAATAATCACCTGATAGGGGGCGATCGCCAGTGGCCAGATAATCCCTTGGGCGTCGTGGTGCTGCTCCACTGCCGCCTGTGCCAAGCGGGAAACCCCAATGCCATAGCAGCCCATCACCAGAGGTACCTCTTCCCCCTGTTCATTGGTGTAGGTGGCCTTCATCGCCTCAGAATATTTGGTGCCCAACTGGAAAATATGGCCAATTTCAATGCCCCGTGCCGTTTGTAGGTGCTGCGTTGGATCATGGCAGGCGCGATCGCCCGCTTGGGCTTTGCGCACATCAGCCACAATTGCTGGCAAAGGACAGGATTTGCCCCAGTTGACCCCCACCCGATGCTGTTGATCGCGATTGGCTCCCGTAATAAATCCCTTCAACTCCGTTACAGTGCGATCAGCAATGCGAATCCACTGGGGAATAATTTGGGGATCGGCTTTAATAACGGCATCTTCTAAATCAGGGCCAATGTAACCAAAGGGAATGGGGGTTGCTGCCCACTCTTGGGCTGTATTGGCATCCGCCACCCGCAGATCTAGCAATTGGGTGGCCCCGTAGTTGGGCGCCAGGGAAGTGAGGGTGTTGTGCAGCTTGACGCTGTTCACCTCTTGATCGCCGCGAATACTGACCAACACGAGACCCACCCGCCCATTATCGAAAACTGCTCGATAGAGGACATTTTTCACAATTTGCGTCGGATGGCACTGCAGGTGCTCAACAAGGGCATCAATGGTTGCCGTATTGGGGGTGTCCAGCGTCGCTACCTTTTTGTATTTGTAGGTTGTGGGCACCGCGTCAGGGGGCAGCGAAACGGCCTTTTCCACATTGGCGGCATATTGGCCGTCAGCCGTATAGAGCACCTCATCTTCGCCGGCGGCAGCCAGCACCATAAACTCATGGGACCCCGATCCGCCGATCGCACCCGAATCCGCCTCCACAGCTCGAAACGTCAGGCCACAGCGCTGAAGAATACGGCTATAGGTGTCGTACATCACCTGATAGGTTTCCTTGAGGCTGGCCACATCCGCATGGAAGGAGTAGCCGTCCTTCATAATGAATTCGCGTCCCCGCATTAAGCCAAATCGGGGGCGAATCTCATCGCGGAATTTTGTTTGGATTTGGTATAGGTGAACGGGCAGCTGCCGATAGGAGCGGATTAAGTCCTTGGCAAGAGTGGTGATGACCTCTTCATGGGTGGGGCCTAGTCCCAACTGCCGCTCAGCGCGATCGGTGAGGGAAAACATGATCCCTTCGGCCTTGGTATAGGTATCCCAGCGTCCTGACTCCTGCCACAGTTCAGCGGGTTGCAATTGCGGCAGCAAACATTCCAAGGCGCCACTGCGATTCATTTCCTCACGGACGATGGCGCTGACTTTTTGCAGCACTCGCCACATCAAGGGCAGATAGCTATAGATGCCACTAGCAATCCGCCGAATATATCCCGCCCGCAGCAATAATTTGTGGCTGGGAATTTCTGCTTCCGCTGGATCATCGCGAAGCGTGACAAAGAGCATTTGCGAGAGGCGCATAGCTGGACTACCGATACTGCACAGAGCCTCTATTTTACGATGACCAGCGATCGCTAGGGGGTAGCTGTTGGTTCGGGTTCCGCTGCTGGCGGTTGAACAGGCGTAGGGGCAGCAGTGGCTTCAGGTGTCGGTGAAGGACTGGCAGGGGTAGGAGCAACCGTGGTTTTAGGTGTGGGGGTGGGAAATGCCTCAGAGGTCGGCGAGGGTGTCACTGTTTCTGGCGTCGGTGTTGCTGAAGGAGTTGATTTTGGTTCGGCTACTGGTTCAGAAGTCCCTTCAGGGGGACGGGGGGAGCTTTCCCACCCAGCGGGCGTGGGTGCTGCCTGTTGGCGTTGCCGCACGCTGAGTTCATAGTCCCACTGCCAGAGGTGGTTGAGAGCTTCACGGTAGAGGGCGCGATCGCGACCAATTTGCTCAGCGGTTTGAATGGCTTCCTCCAGTTTGCCTTCCCGTGCCAAGCGAATGGCTCGATCCAAGATGGGACGATCCTCCATTTCTTCGAGTTTTTGTTGCCACTCATTGCGGTAGTTGGCCACCACGGAAGCGAGCACCGCATTGCGCGGGAAAGATTGAAGAACCCTTAGGGCAGCTTGGTACTGCTTCTGTTCTGCAAGGGCGATCGCCGCATGGAGGAGGGGCTGCTCATCAATCGTGCCTAGATCCCGTTGCCAAAGGGCAATTAAACCCTGGGCTTGACCCCGTTCTGGCTGACCAAGGGGCACCTGCCGAGCTTGCGCAATGGCCAAGGCATACCCCCAGCGCAGATGGGAACTGGCGAGCCACGATGCCCACTGAAGATGCTGTTGGTTACGCAACTGTTGCTGCCATGTTTTGAGATAGGCTTGAGCCGATTCATAGAAGGGATCTGTGGTGGGAATCTGCTGCGCACGGGCGATCGCCTCCCAGTAGCCCAAAACCGTTCCCTTGGCCGCAAGGGCTTTGGCCTGCCCCAAGATCACAATCGGGCGATCGTGGTAGGACACATCGAGAGCGGGGGCAATTTTTTCAATCAGTGCTAGGGCACCCTCGCGATCGCCAGCCGCTAAGCGCTCTTCAGCGTACACAAACACTTCAGGAATCCAACGGCGAATATCCGCTTGGGCTTGGGAATAGACAACGGCCTCTGGGGGAATTTTCAGAGCCAGCATGACCGCCTCGGCCAGTTCATTGGCCGTTAACCAAGCCGCCAAATCCCGTGCCTGTACCAGTTGTACCCACGCATCCTGTTCTTGGGAGATGCGCACTGAGAGCTTTTGTGCCTGTTCGCGCCAGTAGTCGGTGCCCAACTGATTCATCAGTTTCACTTGCAGTAATGCCAATCCCCAGTCCTGCTGGCGCAGCGCCGCCTCAGCCGTTGCCAACAAGTTTCCCCCTTCTCCCACATTCGTTGCGGTCAGTAGTTCTTGAGCTTGGGAGTAGCTCGCTGCGGTGGTGGGGATTTTTTTCAAGAGCAGCGTTGCCAGATCAATATTGCCTTGGCTCAACTGCTGACGGGCAATCACGAGTAGGGCGGCTGACCATTCATCCACGCGCCGCTTCGCTTGAGGAAAAAGAGGGTGATCTTCGGGCCACTGACTGACGGTTTCAATGGCTTGAGCAAGAGAGGGTAAGTTGCCGTGGCGGGCTGCTTGATCGGCACAGTAGAGGCGATCGCCATCGCTCATGACGAGGCCGGGGTGACGACAATCGGGCAAGGGGGGTAAAACCAATAGCCAAGCACTGGCGGTCATCAGGGTTGCCCCGGAGATTAAAAAGGGGATGAGCCAAGGCCACCCCTCGTATGCCATGAGTCGTTGGCGGTAGGTTTGCCAGCGGGAGGGCAGAGATGCAGTGACTGTTGTCCCCCCAGGGGCGATCGCTAGCGCCGCTGACTTAGGAACCCGCCGGAACCACCGTTGCCAAACCTCTAGTGCTTTCATTTCCTGCTGCGGCTCCTCACCCACTGCCTAAAATTTCCCTAGGATGCCAGGGAAGTCGTTAGAACTTGTTATAGCAAATCAACTTGGCAATTCCCTCCTAAAGTTGCCGTTTCCCAGGGCAGGATTATAATTTAAGGATACGAATCGCAATAATCCTTAACATTTTTCCTGATTTTGCAACGCCTGTGACTACACTCTGGCAACGCTTGATTCTAATTTCCCCCTTTTTCTTTTGGGGAACTGCCATGGTGGCCATGAAAGAGGTGATGCCCCATACCTCGCCGCTGTGGGTTGCCGGGGTGCGCCTTGTGCCCGCAGGCCTTCTGGTTTTAGCGGTGGCGATCGCCCTCGGTAAGCCCCAACCCAATAGCTTACGGGCGTGGGGATGGATTAGTCTTTTTGCCCTTGTGGATGGCTTTTTATTTCAAGGCTTTTTGGCCACTGGCTTAGCGAAAACGGGTGCTGGCCTTGGCTCCGTCATGATTGACTCCCAACCCCTTGCGGTGGCATTGCTGTCCCGCTGGCTGTATCAAGAGCGCGTTGGCGGCTGGGGCTGGCTGGGGCTATTTCTTGGCTTAGTGGGCATTAGCGGTATTGGTCTAGGCGATGATCTCTTGACTTTGCTCCATCAACCCAGTGCATGGCAAGGTATTCCTTGGGGACAGTGGTGGCAGCGAGGTGAACTGTGGATGCTGTTGGCTGCCCTCTCGATGGCAGTGGGGACGATTCTCATGCGTCCCTTGGCACGCTATGCGGATCCCGTTGTGGCTACCGGTTGGCACATGGTCTTGGGCGGGTTGCCCCTATTGCTCCTGCCGAGTCTGAATACCCCAGCACCTTGGGCGGCCCTACAGTGGTCAGATATCCTCAATCTGGGCTATGCCACCTTCTTTGGTAGTGCCCTGTCCTACGGTGTCTTTTTCTATTTTGCCGCCAAGGGGAATCTCACGAGTCTCAGTGCCCTGACGTTTCTCACCCCAGTATTTGCCCTCACCTTTGGGCATTGGTTCTTGGGGGAAACCCTGAGTCGGGTTCAGTTGCTAGGAGTGGGTCTGACGCTCGTTAGCATTTACCTCATCAATCAGCGCCAAGTGCTTGGGCAGTGGTGGCAACAACTCCCCTTACCCACCCGCTTGCGTGAATCGACAACGTCTGTCAGCGTTAAGGTGGTTGATCAGATGAAATAGCCTGAGCATCCGAGCCGCAGCGTTCCCCGACCCCAGCACGTTTATGAATCAACCCATTCACCTGATCCAGTTATC
>NZ_DVEH01000040.1 GCF_015295825.1 Thermosynechococcus sp. M98_K2018_005 | reverse complement strand
CCCTTGCCAGCGATCCCGACAACCCCGAATGAAGATGTCGCCGTTGCCCCACAACTGGTCTCACCGACGCCGACTCCAGAATCCACTCCTGAAGAACCCCTAGCAACCACAGAGGGTGAAGCAGCGGCAGCGTTATCGCGGTGGTTTAATCAAACGCGGTTGACCCTCAACACCAGCAACCTGCGGGTGAACCTAGCCCAGCGGATTACAGATTTTTATCCCCAAGAAGCCTGTGGCGATCGCCTGCAAGGGGAAACAACGGTTGCGGTGGTGGTCACTCCCCAAGGTGAATTGCTCCCTGCCAATGCCGCCCCGGAAACGGGTTTACTCACCCGCAATCCCCAGATCATTCGCAGCAGTGGCTCTGCATTCCTCGATCAAGCAGCTCTAGAACGGGTACGTCAGCAATCCTTTGAGGCCACAGGGCAGTATCAAGCCTTAGCGCTCACCTTTGCCTTTGAGTATCGCCCCGAAGTGTGCCGAGGTCAGCAACCCGCGCCCGCTCCTAGACCACAACCGGCAGCACCCACCCCAACCGCGCCACCGCAAACCCCTAGCCCAGCCCCTGCTGGGGAAGCCCCACCAGCACCCACCCCCCCTAAAGAGGTGCCCCTACCGCCGTCCCCAGAACCTAGCGGGACAACCTCGTCGTCTGAAGCGCCGCCTGCGAGTCCGCCAGCAACATCTCCCGAATAAAGCGGGCGATCGCCCGTTGCAGGAGGCCGTTGACAATGCGCTGACCCATTTGTTGGACCTCTGGACGCACAATTATCCGCAGAATCGCAGGGATGACTTTGCCCCAGTCAAAGCCGGGGGTATCCTGCAAAATACTGAAGATGCGGCGCAAATGCTCTAGAGCATTGGCTTCACTGACGATAGTGGAACTTGCCGTTGCTGGTACGGGATGGGTTACCAAGGGTAAGAGTTGCACAAGGTTCCATTGCCCCATCGTTGTCCGTGCCCAAGTGTCAAGGCTCTTGACAATTTCATCCGCTAGGCGATCGCGATACTCTGCTCCCCGCTCCGAAAAGAGAAAATCCAAAGCCTGCTCCAGCACCACATTAAAGTCATAGTCACGGCTCTCGCGGGCATTGCGCAGCAGATTTTCTAGGCGCGTCCAGCGAAATTGACCATCTTTGAGGAGAAGGTTCGTGAGACTCGTGCGCAACTCTGGGGCAGGATCCGTGAGCAGTCGCTTGGCAATGTAAGGATAGGCGGCACTGAGTACCTTAAAGTTGGGGTCAACGCCCATGGCAATCCCTTCCATGGTCAGGAGCGATCGCACAATCAAGGCATAATAGGCGGGCACCTGAAAGGGATACTCGTACATCACCTCTGACAGGCGATCAAAAATGCGTTGGATATTGAGTTCCGAGACACTCGCCCCCAAGGCATCCTCAAAGACCAAGGCCAGCGCTGGAATAATTGGTTCCAGATCTGTATCGGGGGTTAGGAACCCTAAACGAACATAGTCGTAGGCAAGGCTTTCGTACTCACGGTTAACAATGTGGACAATGGCATTCAGCAAGCCATAGCGCTGCTCTGGCGCAATCTCACTCATCATGCCAAAGTCGAGATAGGCCAATTTGCCGCTGGGCATGGCCAACAGATTCCCCGGATGGGGATCGGCATGGAAAAACCCATGTTCGAGCAACTGCCGCAGGGAACACTGCACCCCCACATACACCATGTAGCGCGGATCAATCCCCAAGGCCTGAATTTGCTGCGGTTGGTTGAGTTTGACCCCCGTCACCCACTCCATCGTCAGTACCCGCCGCCGCGTGTAATTCCAGTAAATCTTGGGAATATAAACATCGGGGAGGTGACCATAAAGGCGGGCAAAGCGTTCGGCATTCCGTCCCTCTTGGGTATAGTCCATTTCCTCAAAGAGGCGACCGGCAAATTCATCCAGAATGGCCACTAAATCACTGCGAATCTCCTTGATCAGGCGTTTTGCCCAATAGGCCACCCCCCGCAGAATGTAAATATCCAAGGTGATACTTTCTGCCAAGCCGGGGCGCTGTACTTTGACGGCTACCTCTTCGCCGCTGTGGAGTTTGCCGCGATACACCTGTCCCAACGAGGCAGCCGCAATGGGATGATCACTGAGTTCAGCAAAAAGCTCACTGGGGGGGGCACCCAGTTCCTCCTCAATAAACTGAAACGCCACTTCATTGGGAAAGGGCGGCAACTGATCTTGGAGTTTTGTTAATTCTTCCAGATACACCGCTGGCAGCAGATCCGGACGAGTGGAGAGGGCTTGTCCCACTTTGATATAGGCAGGGCCAAGGCGGGTGAGGGTTTCCCGCAGGGCGATCGCTCGCTGGTGTTGATTTTGTTTGCTTTGGCCTGTGACCCTGTCCCACCAACGATTAAAGAGAAGCCAAAACACTGGCCAGAGAATCCGCAACCAGCGACTGAAGACCAGTAAAGGCCGCTGCCGATAGTAGGCATCAATGGCCACTGGATCATAGGGTTGAAAGGTCTCCGGCTCATTGGGAAGGGTTTCAGCCGCGACCGCAATTTCTTGAGGTGCGGAATCGCTGGGGACAATTGCCGTATTCATGGGCAGTCGCGCAAACTCTTAAAGTATTTTAACAATCAGTTCATCATCAAGGAGTGCGGAAAATGCGGCTAGTCATTTTGGGAGCAACGGGGCAGGTGGGCTGGCAATTGGTGCAGCAGGCCCCCCCCGGCGTTGAAGTCATTCCCATTGCTCGCCAAGGCACTGCCGTAACACTGGACTTGGAAGATTTAGAGGCCATTCCCAACCTGCTAAAAACCCTGCAGCCCGATGTGGTCATCAATGCGGCGGCCTATACTGCCGTGGATCAGGCGGAACAGGAACCGGAACGGGCACAACGGATTAATGGCACTGCCGTGGGTCTTTTGGCAGAAACGCTGGCAACGGTGGGGGGGCTGTTGATTCACTACTCCACAGACTATGTGTTTGCTGGCACTCAATCGCTGCCCTATCGCGAAACCGATGCCACTGCCCCCCTCAATGCCTATGGCTACAGCAAGTGGCTAGGAGAGCAGGCGATCGCCACCCATCACCCGGGTCACCTGATCTTGCGCACCAGCTGGGTTTATGACCTGCGGGGCAAGAACTTTTTGCGCACAATGGTTCGCCTTGCCCAAACTTGTCCTCTCGTTCGGGTGGTTGCCGATCAAATCGGTACGCCCACGGCTGCCCCCTTTATTGCCCAAGTCACCTATCAACTGCTTGAACGCTGGCAGGCGGATCTCTCCCTGAGCGGCCTCTATCACCTGACGCCCCGAGGCAGTACCAGTTGGTATGGCTTTGCAGCGAAAATTTTTGATCACCTGTGTGCCAAGGGCTATGCAACTGCCACCCTAGAGGCAATTCCCAGCAGTGAGTATCCGACACCGGCCAAGCGGCCTGCCTTTTCCACCCTCAACTGCGAGAAGTTAGAGGGGGTTTTGGGGACTCCCCTGCCCCCTTGGGAAGCGGTTCTTCAGCCCCTTTTGAACCAACTGGATCCGCAATCCGTTCTTTAGGGAGCCGTCGCAACGGTTGTTTTCATTTGGCTAAACCAGTCAATGAGTTGCTCCAATTGTTTCTCCACTGGTTGTGTCCCTAAACCCCGCACGGTAATTTTGCCCTGACTATAGACAAACCGACTTTGGAGATGAGTGGGCAGTTGCTTTAGGAGCAGTTTCCATGCGGGTTCAGCCATCGGGGTTTCAAGGATCACGTGCTGCTTCCCTTCGGGACGAATGCGACTAATGCCACACTGCCGTGCCAGTTGCTTGAGTTCCACGACCCGTAGCAGTTGCTGAACTGATTTGGGCAATGCCCCATAGCGATCGCTCCACTCTGCTGCCAATTGCATCAAGTCTTCTTTTGTCGTTGCAGCGGACACCGCACGGTAGGCGGCCATCTTTTGCTCCAGATCGGGCATATAATCGGCGGGAATAAAGGCAGTGACATTGAGATCCACTTGGGTATCGTCAACGGTGGGAATATCTTGGCCGCGAATTTCGGCGATCGCCTCCTCGAGCAGTTCCACGTACAAATCAAAGCCAACACTGTCCAGTTGACCGTGCTGTTCCGCCCCTAGCAGATTGCCGACACCGCGAATTTCCATGTCTCGCATCGCCAGTTGATAGCCCGATCCCAGTTGGGTAAACTCCTGAATTGCCCGCAACCGTTGACGGGCGGCATCGGTGAGTACCTCTTGGCGGGGGTAAAATAACCACGCATGAGCTTGAATGCCCGCTCGGCCAACCCGACCCCGCAGTTGATAAAGCTGTGCCAAGCCAAACCGCTGCGCATCCTCCACCAAAATCGTATTGACACGGGGAATATCCAAGCCGGACTCAATGATAGTCGTACAGACAAGAATATCGGCTTCGCCATTGCTAAAGCCAAGCATCGTGGATTCCAGTTCCCCCTCTGCCATCTGGCCGTGGGCAATGAGAATACGGGCACTGGGCACCATCCCTTGCAGCTTTGCCGCCACCTCCTCAATTCCCTCAACCCGCGGCACGACATAAAAGACTTGACCCCCCCGATCCAATTCCTGGCGAATCGCGCTGCGCACCGTTTCTGGGTCATAGGGGGCCAGATGGGTTTGAATCGGGCGTCGCGAGGGGGGAGGCGTCGTGATCAGACTCATTTCCCGAACCCCCGACAGGGCCATATAGAGGGTGCGCGGAATTGGTGTCGCACTCAGGGTGAGGACATCCACTTGGGTTTTGAGGGCTTTGATTTTCTCCTTTTGGTTGACGCCAAAGCGTTGTTCCTCATCCACCACCAATAGCCCTAAGTCCCGAAATTTGACCGTCTTGCTCAGGAGTTGATGGGTGCCGACGACAACATCAATTTCGCCGGTTTTGAGTTTTTGTAGGAGGTCTTGGCGCTCCCGCTCACTGCGAAAGCGGTTGAGGAGTCCCACTTGAATCGGATAGGGGGCAAAGCGTTCCTTGAGGGTGTGGTAATGCTGCTGCGTCAGAATCGTTGTGGGTGCGAGAACCACCACCTGTTTGCCTGCCATCACGGCTTTGAAAATAGCGCGAATGGCCACTTCGGTTTTCCCAAAGCCAACATCACCGCAGACCAGCCGATCCATGGGGCGATCGCTCTCCATATCGGCCTTGACCTCTTGGATGGCCTTGAGTTGATCCGGAGTAGGCTGATAGGGAAACGAGTCCTCCATTTCCTGCTGCCACGGTGTATCCGGGGGGAAGGCAAAGCCCTGTTGTTGGGCGCGTTGGGCATAGAGTTGCAGCAGATCCACCGCCACTTTTTTAATGGCCTTGCGCACCCGTGCTTTGGTACGTTCCCAAGTGTTGCCTGTTAACCGATTGAGTTGGGGGACGCCATCGCTTTGTTTGCGGTAGCGGGAGAGACTGTTCAGTTGATCGGCAGCAACGCGGAGAATGCCATCGGCATATTGTAGGGCGAGGTACTCGCGGGTTTCATGGTTAATCGTTAGCGTTTCAAGGCGCAGGAACTGGCCAATACCGTGTTGGCGATGGACGACGTAATCCCCCGGCTGCAGCTTGTTGAGATCCACCTGTTTGGCAGCAGCGCGGCGGCGTTTGCGCACATAGCCAAGGTTGACCAAGTTGTGCTGGCCAAAGAACTCGCGATCGCTCACCAGCACCGTGCGGAACGTGGGCAAAATAAAGCCACTGATTTCCGCTAGGCCACTGGCCTTCAGGGCAATGGGCAGTCGCTGCTGTTGCAGCTTATCAATGGCCGAAACGTCCTTGGGATTAGGCACAAACTGGGCGGGGCAATCGTGCTCCTGCAACAGCGCCACAGAGCGACTCGGCTGCGCAGAGACCAACCACACCGTGTACCCCTTGTCCCGTTCCTCCCGCAGGGTTGCCGCCAAGCGACCAAATTGGTGGGGAATCGCTGGAACCGCCCGTGCTGATAAATTCAGACCGAGTCCCTCACTGGCCAGTTCATAGAGGTGCACCCGTTGAAACCGCTCGAGGGCATGGGCACTGGCCGACCACGGACGATGGATGGGAGGTGGTGGCGTTTCAAGGCTTTGCCAGTAGGCGTGAGTGTGTTCATACCAGCGATCGCCATGGGCAGCACAGAGGGGTGGCTCATCCACAGCAATGAGGGTCTGGGCAGGCAAATAATCCAAGAGCGAAGCCGGCTGCGGAAAAGCCACGCCAAGATAGCGCCGCAGTCCCTCTTGATCCTCTGGGATGAGATGGGCGTGATCCGCTGCCCGCAGGGCTTGGGCAATCAGGGGCGTAAAACTAATGGGTGTGAGTGTGACCTGCTCAAGAGCATCAAGGCGATCGCCCTCGGTACGTAGGGAGCGTTGACTGGCTGGATCAAACTCGCGAATCGACTCAATCTCATCGCCAAACCACTGCAAGCGCACCGGTAGCTCTGCCGAGACGGGGAAAACATCCACAATGTCGCCGCGCCGACTCCACTGGCCTTCCGTTTCCACTAGGGAAACCCGCTCATAACCAAGGGCTGCCAAGGCGATGGCCACTTCCCCTAGAGCGTGCTCTTGACCCACCTGTAGGGTGAGACAGGCGGCACGAAACTGCTCTGGCGGGGGTAAATGGGGTTGCAGTGCCCGTTCCGTGGTGACAATGGCAATATTGGGGCGATCGCTCTCGACTAGAACTTGCAGTTGCCCCCAAACCATCTCCGCTTCCAAGTCAAAGGGGTCATAGGGAGAGGCCTCCGATGTCGGGTAAAAGAGCACAGCATCCCAACCCATGAGTTCCAATTGCGCCGCCCAGCGTCCCCCCTCCTCTAGGGTGGAAGTGATCACACACAGTGATTGCCGACTCTGCTGCGCCAATGTGGTGGCCACAAAGCCCTTGACAAGGCGGGGCATCCCCGTGAGAACCAGTTCCCGTTGGTGTTGTAATTTGCTGAGCAGTTCAGCCGTCAGCGGCAGCTTACCCCAACTGCGGGGAATTGCCATTAAGGACATAGACTCGTGTCGGTGCAAGTGATCAAGACTTGAGAATTGAGTCGCCACCCCTTGGGGCAGTGCTAACGCATTATAATTCTTACGCTTATCATTGTAAAAACCAGGACAAGGATTCAGAAAACTCTAGCTACAGCGCTTTTCTACAATTAGGCGGTAAAGAAGGGGGAGATGCGCTTGTTTTGTAGCAGCTTTAGCTGTTTTCAGCATGTGTCACTGCTGATAAAAGCGTGACATGACTGCTGAAGAGAGGGTGGAACCCCGTGGGCACTTCCTCCATAATTGTGAAAGAGTAGGAATTGTAGAGATTGAATGACGCGATCGCCCGATATTAATAGTCCCGCTCCAGAATCCTCAGCGATTGTTGACAGCGCCCTTGAAGCGAGCGACCCGATTGACCCTGAGGATGAACTGCCCAACGAAGTGGAAATGTCCCTCTGGGATCACCTTGAGGAGTTGCGGCAGCGGCTCTTTGTTGTCCTCGGCACTGTTGCCGTCACCATTGTTCTCTGCTTTACCCAAGTCCGCTGGATCATTCAATTTCTTGAAAAACCAGCCCATGGCGCGAAATTCCTGCAGCTGAGTCCAGGGGAGTACTTTTTTGTCTCCTGTAAAGCGGCGGCCTACAGCGGCATCCTCCTAGCGACGCCGATGATTCTCTACCAAGCCATCCGTTTTATCCTGCCGGGATTGACACGGCGTGAGCAACGCTTGCTGGCACCGGTGGTTTTTGGCTCATCGATTCTCTTTATTGCCGGTTTGGCCTTTGCCTATACCCTCTTGGCACCCGCAGCCCTTAGCTTTTTCATTAACTATGGGGCAGATGTGGTTGAGCAATTGTGGTCGATTGATCGCTATGTGGATTTTATTTTGTTGTTGCTCCTTGCCACTGGCCTCGCCTTCCAAGTCCCTATTCTTCAGTTGGTGCTCATTGCCCTAGGCATTGTCTCGATTCCGCAAATGCTCAGTCAGTGGCGCTACGTGGTGATTATTGCCGTGGCTGTGGCAGCGGTTTTAACCCCCTCCATTGATCCGATTACTCAAGGACTGTTGGCGGGTGCTCTGCTTGCCCTCTACTTTACGGGGATTGGCTTGGCTAAGCTGATGGGGGTGAGGCGTTCTTAAAATACCCTCAAAAAAGACTCAATCAGAAAAGATGATTTTGACGATAAAAATCAATTATCGCGATCGCCCCTCAAACTTATCAAGGCTATCAATAGAGATGATATGCTGATGTTGCCAAATCAGTGCGTTCCCTCGCAATCGCAAGAATGGCATTACTTTAACAAATTTTTGTGTTTAGGAGCGGTCTTCATGCCCATTGCCCTTGGGATGGTAGAGGTACTGGGTCATCCCCCTGCCTTAGCTGTTGCCGATGTGATGGTAAAAGCGGCGCGTGTTACCCTTGTGGGCTATGAAGTGGTCAGTGGTGCTCGCCTGACAATTATTGTGCGCGGCGACGTTTCTGAAGTGCAAATTGCGGTTGCAGCGGGTGTGGAAGCCGCCAAGAAAATTCCAGCTCAAAGTCCTAAGGAAAAAACGCTCTATCTGTCGTCAACGGTGATCCCGCGCCCCCACGAGAACCTAGAAGCTGTTTTTCCCAAAATGCGCTTCCAATATGGCGATGGCTGGGAGCGTTTTCTCGTTTAGCAGCCTTGTAAAAGCTTCTCTAGGGCTTCTCTAATGAGCAAAGCTCCACTGCTCAGATAATTGTCTCAGAAGGGAACAACCCACCCAATCAACTATCTCAACAGTGAAGCCTCAAAATCGCTAGGAAACAGTTTTAGAGGGGTACCTAGGCTAGACCGGTATTGACCCCCGGCTTACCCGTAAACAGCTCCACTTTCACAATTTTGCCACCCATTTTTTGGATGCGTTGTTGCTCGCGGAACCAGTTTTCGTAGGGCACCAGTTTCGTGAAATAGGTGTTTTGCAGTTCGCGCTGGGTGCGAATACGGGTTTGACTCGGCACACAGGCGGTAATTTTGAACATGCGCATGGGATGGGACTCCAAATCTGTGTGGGGTGATTACACGTCTGGGAGCTAAAGGCCAGACTCAGACTGTTTAAGCACAATTGCCATGACAGGCTGACACTCTAACCCCTAACTCCCAGACAAATGGGCGACTGGAGATCTGTACTTAGCTTAAGCCAGAGCAGATGTAGTCAAAGTAGATGCCCATTTCTTTGCCGGCATCGGCACCCACCAAGCTGGCGGTGACTTCTTTCATGGCTTGGATGGCTTGCACAGTGGCAGCGATGGGCACACCCAAGGAGTTGTAGGTTTCTTTCAACCCATTGAGCACCCGCTCATCGAGGATGGAAGGGTCCCCAGCCAACATAGCATAGGTGGCATAGCGCAGGTAGTAGTCGAGGTCGCGGATACAGGCGGCATAGCGACGGGTGGTGTACATGTTGCCACCGGGACGGGTGATGTCAGAGTAGAGCAGGGATTTGGCCACTGCTTCTTTGACGATATTGGCGGCATTGGCGCTGATCACGGTCGCAGCACGCACCCGCAGTTCACCAGTGGCGAAGTAAGCTCTCAGCTTCTCCATGGCGGCGGTGTCGAGGTATTTGCCTTGCACGTCAGAGGCGTTGATGACAGCGGTAATCGCGTCTTGCATGGTTCTATTTCCTCAAAAACTGATTTGGATGATGGATCAATGAAGGATGCTGAGGCGACCTACTGCATGGCGCCAATCACGAAGTCAAAGTAAGAACCGGCTTCAGCGGCATCTTCTGCAGACAGCAGCGAGGAAGCAACGTTCTTCATGGCGCGGATCCCTTCGGCCACAGCAGGAATGGGAGTACCGAGGGAGTTGTACATTTCACGCACACCCACCAAACCAATTTCTTCGATGGGGGTGACATCACCCGCAACAATACCGTAGGTCACAAGCCGCAGGTAGTAGTCGAGGTCACGTAGGCAGGTGGCGGTCATTTCTTCACCGTAGGCATTGCCACCGGGGGAGACCACATCAGGCCGTTTTTGGAAGAGTTGATCGCCCGCTTGCTTGACAATCCGCTCGCGGTTTTCGGTCAGGGTTTGGGCAATGCGCAGACGGCGCTCGCCGCTGCTGACAAAGCTTTTAATGCGATCCAGTTCACCGGGGCTGAGATAACGGGCCTCGGCATCTGCATTCACGATCGATTTCGTGACGACGCTCATTGAGTTCCTCCAAAGTTGGAATTGTAAAACAAGGGTCTTGATAATGTGGCATCTGCCATTGGAATGTTACGATTCACCGAACTCCTGCAGGAGAGATAGGTACGGCGATTGACCCGACGGGCTGACGTAACCTTCCGCAAACATTCTCAGGCATAGGGGGGACATCTCCCACATTATCGCAATCCTTTTTAACATTCTTAACATTTTTTCAAAAATCTGCTAGGGGCGGCTATTCCAGCCATTCGATAATGCGGGTACCAAGGTCGAGGGGAATATTCACGGCCTTGCCGAGGCGGGGTTTCTCACGGGTGGTCTCAATAAAGGTGCAAACTTGCTGGGCACAGCCCCAGTCATTGAGGTGCTGTGCGATCGCCCCGAGGTGGGCGGCATAGTCTTCAGGCGTATCGGGGTAAGAGGCCTGCTCGAGGTAGCGCCACATCACTTGTAAAAAGATGCGATCGCCAACGCGGCGAAACTGCAGATCAAAGGAGCGCCCCCATTTGCGCAGGAGCAAGGCATGGAGTTCATCACCAGTGAGGGGCGTCAGCATTGGCAAGAATTTTAGCCCTTGCGGTCGGGACGGCTCAGACAGTGTGATAATAGTTAACAAACGTAATTATTTTACGGCTATCCGTTTTGACTCCTTAGTAAATAAGCGTAAACCATGGCTCAAGTTTCTGGAATGTCTGATGTGCCCGATATGGGGCGGCGACAGTTTATGAACCTGCTGACGTTTGGTACCATCACGGGTACAGCGTTGGGCGCTCTTTACCCTGTCGTCAAGTATTTCATTCCGCCCTCCAGTGGTGGCACGGGTGGTGGTGTGGTTGCCAAGGATGCATTGGGCAACGATATCAAGGTTTCCGACTACCTGACAAAGCACCTGCCGGGCGATCGCTCCCTTGCCCAAGGGATCAAAGGGGATCCCACCTACGTGATTGTTACTGAGGATCACCAAATTGCCAATTATGGCTTGAATGCCGTCTGCACTCACCTTGGCTGCGTGGTGCCTTGGAATGTCAGTGAAAACAAGTTCATTTGCCCCTGCCATGGCTCTCAATACGACAGCACGGGTAAAGTGGTGCGTGGCCCTGCTCCCCTCTCCTTGGCACTGGTGAGGGCCACGGTTACCGAAGATGACAAACTGGTGTTTACCCCTTGGACGGAAACTGATTTCCGCACGGGCAAAGAACCTTGGTGGACGTAAAGAGAAATTAGGGAGTGGTATGAAACGCTTTTTTAAATCTTTGACGCTGGCGATCGCCCTTGCCGCCAGTGTGCTTCTTTGGTCACCGCAGGCGCAGGCCTACCCATTCTATGCCCAGCAGGGCTATGACAGTCCCCGTGAAGCAACCGGGCAGATTGTGTGTGCCAACTGTCACCTCGCCGCCAAGCCCATCCAAGTGGAAGTGCCCCAAGCCGTTACCCCCGATTCTGTCTTTGAAGCCGTGGTGAAAATTCCCTACGACACCAGTGTGCAACAGGTGCTGGGGGACGGCTCGAAAGGGGGTCTGAATGTCGGTGCAGTGCTGATGCTGCCCGAGGGTTTCAAAATTGCTCCTCCTGATCGCATTCCCGAGGAGTTGCAAGCCAAAACCAGCGGCATTTACTACCAGCCCTACAGCGAGGATAAGCAAAACATTGTTCTTGTGGGGCCCCTACCGGGTGAGCAGTATCAGGAAATTGTTTTCCCCATCCTCGCCCCCAACCCTGCCACGGATAAATCGATCCACTTCGGTAAATACGCCGTTCACGCCGGGGGCAACCGGGGTCGCGGCCAAGTCTATCCCAATGGTGAAAAGAGCAACAATAACGTCTTTACTGCACCAATCGCGGGCACGATTACCAGTATGACCGCTAACCCCGATGGCAGTACTGCGGTGGTAGTTACCCCCGAGAGTGGCGAAGCAGTGACAGAAACCATTCCTGCTGGCCCTGACCTCATTGTCAGGGAAGGCCAAACGGTGGCTGCGGGTGAAGCCCTCACCAACAATCCCAATGTGGGCGGTTTTGGGCAAAAGGATACGGAAATTGTCCTTCAGGATCCCAACCGCATTAAGTGGCTGTTGGTGTTCTTTGCTGCCATTACCCTCTCGCAGATTCTGCTGGTGCTCAAGAAGAAACAAGTGGAGAAAGTGCAAGCCGCCGAGATGAGTCTTTAAAGGAGTCCTATCCCCCACGGTAGTGCAATACCTCCATGACACGATTGTGGCGATCGCCACGGCTATTGTGCCCCAGCAAGGGAGTATCGGCATTGTCCGTCTCTCAGGAGCCAAAGCAGTCGCGATCGCCCAGTCTTTATTTGAGACCCCGGGCAAGCAGCCTTGGGAATCCCATCGCATTCTCTATGGTTATGTCCGCGACCCCCAAACCGGGGAACGGGTCGATGAAGCACTCCTGCTGTTAATGCTGGCGCCCCGCTCCTATACCCGCGAAGATGTGGTCGAGTTTCACTGTCATGGTGGCCTCATCCCTGTCCAGCGCGTGCTGCAACTCTGTGTCGCCGCAGGGGCACGTTTAGCAGAGCCGGGGGAATTTACGCTGCGCGCCTTTCTCAACGGTCGCCTTGATCTCACCCAAGCCGAAAGTGTGGCTGAGCTGGTGGCTGCCCAATCCACAACCGCCGCTCAAATTGCCTTGGCGGGTCTGACAGGAAAACTCGCCCGCCCCCTCAAGCACATTCGTCAGACCTGTTTATCCCTCTTGGCGGAAATTGAAGCGCGACTAGATTTTACCGACGAGCTACCCCCCCTTGACTCCGCAGCCATTGCTGAGGAAATTCGTCAGTTGCAACACCAAGTAGAGGCGTTTTTGGCCACAGCAGAACGGGGAGCACTGATCCGCACTGGACTCAAAGTGGCCATTGTGGGTCGACCGAATGTCGGTAAGTCGAGTCTGCTCAATGCTTGGAGCCGTAGCGATCGCGCCATTGTTACAGATTTACCCGGCACCACCCGCGATATTGTCGAGTCCCAATTGGTTGTCGGTGGCATTCCGATCCAAGTGCTCGATACCGCAGGCATTCGCGAGACCGATAACCTTGTCGAACAAATTGGCGTTCAGCGATCGCGCCAAGCCGCAGCCAGTGCTGATCTCATCCTCCTTGTCATTGATGCCAGTCAAGGGTGGACAGCCGCTGATCAGGAGATTTACGACCAACTCGAGCTGCAACAGCGGCGGCAGCAAGCGCCTCGGTCCGTCTTGGTTGTTTTGAATAAAGCTGATCTCCTCAACGAAACCGTAGATGTGCAAGATATTCCATTGCCCATCGCCCCCATTCCCACCGTGCTGCTCTCGGCCCTCAGTCAAAGGGGCATTGAGTCTCTCGAGGAGGCGATTCTAAACCTTGTTCACAGCCAAGGGGTTACCGCCGCCAACCTAGACTTTGCCATCAACCAACGCCAAGCCGCGCTCCTGGAGCAGGTTCACCAATCCCTGAATCATGTGCTTGCGGCCATTGATGCCCAACTGCCCCTTGATTTTTGGACGATAGACCTGCATGCTGCCGCCCGTACCCTTGGTACCCTCACCGGCGAAGAGGTGACTGAGTCTGTGCTAGAACAAATCTTTAGCCGTTTTTGCATTGGAAAATAGCCCATGCTTTGGAATACCAGCTACCGGCTGTTACTTGCTTATATCCTTCCCTATCGGCAACGGTTGCTGGTCGCTTTTTTGTGTACCCTCGGCTACGTCTCGACTATGCCGGCGATCGCCTACCTGATTGGCCAAGCGGCGAAGCTCATTGGCGCGGGGGATTTGCTGGGCCTGATTCAATGGTGTGCAGCCTCCTCGCTGCTGTTTGTCGGTCGTAGTTTTTGCCAATTTGGCCAAGATGTCCTCATGTCCGATATTTCCCTACGGATTGCCTATGACATTCGAGTGCGGCTGTACCGTCATCTGCATCGTTTAGGGGTGGACTATTTTGAAAAGGCAGCGACCGGCGATCTCACCTACCGCCTCACTGAGGATGTGGATCGCATTGGCGTTATGGTCAATAGCAGTTTTCATCGCCTCATTCCCTCAGCTTTAACAACAGTCGCCGTCATTGGCTATATGTTCTACCTCAACTGGCAACTGACATTGGGAACGATGATCATTGCGCCGCTGATGACGTTTCTCATCGCTTGGTTTGGCAATCGGTTGTTGCGACAGTCGCGCCTGAGTCAAGCCCGCATTGCCGATTTGGCCTCCCATCTCACAGAAATTTTTTCCGGGATTCGTCTGATTAAGGGGTTTGCGGCTGAGGACTATGCCGTAGAGCAGTTTGAACAGCAGGCCGACATTAATCGCCGTGCTCGCCACCGTGCAGAACGCATTAAGTCAATGCAATACCCTGTGGTGGGGTTTCTTGAAGCGCTGAGCATTATGCTGCTGTTTATCTTGGGGGCGTGGCAAATTAATGCCGGTCATCTCACGGGGCCGCAGTTCCTCAGCTTTGTTGCCGCAGTGGCACTACTGATGGACCCCATTAATATGATTTCTGCTGATTACAACGAACTCAAAATGGCACAGGCGTCAGTGGAGCGTAGCTTTGGCCTGTTGGCCCTCGAACCCACGATCAAGGAAATCAGCCATGCGCAGCCCTTACCCCCCATTTCTGGCAAAGTGCAATACCTAGATGTGTGTTTTGGCTATGATCCAGAGCGTCCAGTGCTCAAGGACTTTAATCTCTTGGCGGAGCCAGGGGAAGTCATTGCCTTTGTGGGACATTCAGGGGCGGGTAAATCAACCATTGTTAGCCTCTTGCCCCGTTTTTATGACCCCCAAGCGGGGAAAGTCTTGGTTGATGGCATTGACATTAAAACAGTGACACTTAAAAGCCTGCGGCGGCAAATTGGCATTGTTCCTCAGGAAACGATTCTTTTTTCAGGCAGTATTGCCCAAAATATTGCTTTTGGTTACTCTGAACCGGATTGGGAGCGACTGATTGAGGCCGCCAAAATCGCCAATGCCCATGACTTCATTACGCGCTTTCCCGATGGCTATCAGACATGGGTAGGGGAAAGGGGGATCAATCTTTCTGGGGGGCAACGACAACGACTGGCGATCGCCCGCGCGGTTTATGCTGATCCGCGTATCTTGATCTTGGACGAAGCTACCTCTGCTTTGGACTCTGAATCGGAAGCCTTGGTGCAAAGTGCTCTCGAAAAAGCAATGAAGGGGCGCACCGTCTTTATTATTGCCCACCGGTTGGCCACCGTTCGTCGCGCTGATCGCATTCTTGTCCTAGAGCAGGGGCGGATCATCGAAAGTGGCACTCACCAAGAACTCCTAGCCCAGTCTGCCCGCTATGCCCAGTTCTACACGCAGCAGTATTTCTAAGACAGGGAATGACCCCTTGTTTGATGGACTGGCCGCTTGGGTTCCGGCAGGATGTGAAAATAGACGTTGAATTCTCAGATCAGCGAGGACAGCCATGGGTAGTATCATTTCTGTGCATTCTTTTCGTGGCGGCACAGGTAAATCAAATACAACGGCAAATCTAGGCTGTACCTTGGCGACATTGGGCTATCGGGTGGCGATCGTGGACACCGATATTCAATCCCCCGGTATCCATGTGCTCTTTGGCCTTGAGTCGGAAGATACGGAACATGCCCTGAATGACTACCTGTGGGGACGCTGTGAAATTACTGATGTGGCGCGGGATGTCAGCCATCTTATTACTGCTCACGGCCAGCAAGCTAAAGGCGCAATCTATCTTATTCCCTCTAGCCTCAAAACCAGTGAAATTACCCGTGTGCTGCGGGAAGGCTACGATGTCGGCTTGCTCAATGATGGTTTTCAGCAATTGCTCCAAGGGCTGAATCTGGACTTTTTGCTCATTGATACCCACCCAGGGCTGAATGAGGAAACGCTGCTCTCGATTACAGTCTCCGACGCCTTGGTACTGATTCTGCGCCCCGATCGTCAAGACTTTCAAGGAACAGCGGTCACGGTTGATGTGGCGCGGCAGCTTGATGTGCCCAAAATGGTGATGGTCGTTAACAAAGTCCCCAGTGCGTTTAACAGGGACTCCCTCAAGCAGCAGGTGGAAACAACCTATGGTGTGCCAGTTGCGGGTATCTTACCTGTTTGTGAAGAAATGTTTCAACTAGGGAGCAGTGATATTTTCTGTTTACGCTACCCTGAGCATTCCTACAGTCTCCTTGTCAGGAGTGTTGTGCAGCATCTGTTGGATTAGGGTAGCCTAGGAGTAAGGATTGGGATTTTGATCCTTCCCGAGTGCCACTGCCAGTCACTGCCGTTGAGGAACATTGCCAATGATAGACAGTCAAGACGCTAGCAGTGGTTGCGGTGGTGGTCTCAATCCAGCAGATTTATTGGTTTTGCCCGATCGCCAGCGATCGCTCCTGACACTGATGATGCGCCAGCCAACACCCTTCACCGTCCCAGAATTGGCTGAGCAGTTGCAGTGGTCTGCGGAAGAGGTCAGTGCTACCCTTGCAGAGGTTCTCCAACTGGGCTATGTGACAGTTGACAACGGCGCCTACCAAGTCAAACTCGGACGGCGGACCCCGCGTGTGCAACCCAAGCGTCAATCTCCCCGAGTTGCGGCGGTTTGGGACAAACTGGGTTAGGTCTCAACCACTTCCGCAGTTAAATCTCTAATTATAGAGGCAACCCGTGTGGTACGCTTAATTACGCTAAGTTTCGCAGAGGAAAGTCAGGACGAGTGCGCCCAAAAGTTCTTGCTGGCAACTGGAAAATGCACAAAACCCAACAGGAAGCGGTGGCCTTCCTACAGGAGTTCTTAGGGAAGTTGGTGGACACCCCTAGCGATCGCGAGGTGGTGCTCTGTGTTCCCTACACCTGTTTAAGTGTATTGTCCAAGAGTCTGCACGGAACGCGGGTGAAGCTGGGTGCCCAAAATGTCCACTGGGCGGATCAAGGGCCGTTTACAGGTGAAATTTCGCCACCGATGCTGGTGGAGTTGGGTGTGCGCTACGTGATTATCGGCCACAGTGAGCGGCGGCAGTATTTTGGTGAAACCGATGCCACGGTTAACCAACGGCTCAAGGCTGCCCAAAGCCATGGCCTGACACCGATTCTCTGTGTCGGTGAAACCAAAGCCCAACGGGATGCTGGCGAAACGGAAAACCACATCTTTCAGCAGTTGGCGCTGGACTTGGTGGATGTCGATCAGAGCAATTTGGTGATTGCCTACGAACCCATTTGGGCGATCGGTACCGGTGACACCTGTGAGGAAACGGAAGCCAACCGTGTCATTGGCCTGATTCGTAGCAAATTGCAGAATCCCGATGTCCCCATTCAGTACGGTGGCTCGGTCAATGCCAACAATATTGACGCGATCATGGCGCAGCCAGAAATTGATGGGGTGCTGGTGGGTGGTGCTAGTTTGCAGCCGGAGAGTTTTGGGCGTATTGTTAATTACAAGCCCCTTTGAACATTACTCTGAGGTCGGCGTCAGTGCCCTAGATCACACCTGCTCCATGAGATAGCGCACTGCCCTCTGCGCAGAAAAACCTAAAGATATCAACAGACAGCCCTTTTCCAAGAATGGAATGCCCTTAAAACGGTTAAAACCGCTACAGCGTGGACTACTGTGTGGGCAGCCAAGAAAAGGGGCGTCGCCAGCGGTTTATTACAACTGTTATCGTTTGCTGGGCGATTTCTTCATTTTCTTTTAGGATCGAAGTAAGGCTAAGTGATGCCGAAAGGAGGCCGACAATGCGCCAACAATTCTTCAGTGCTTTGACAGCTTTAGCTGCTTTTGTTGGTCTCAGCAGTGCTGCCGTGGCCCAGCCGATGGCGATCGCCACCCTCACACCCCCTGAACTTCAGGAACTGCAACGCCTTGTGCCCCGCAGTGCCGAGGACTACTACAACGTGGGATTAATGCACCAAGGGAGGGGTGATCTGGCCGCTGCCATTAATGCCTTTAGCCAAGCAATCAGACTCAACCCCAGTGCTGACTACTACTTTGCTCGCGGCCTAGCCTACTATGACCAAGGGGATATGCAGCGGGCGATCGCGGACTTTAGCACTGCGCTGCGCAACGATCCACAGTTTATTGCTGCCTACTACAACCGGGGCATGGCCTATCTTGCCCTGCAAAACTATACAGCGGCGATTGCAGACTTTGATGCTGCCCTAGGGCGGGATCCCCAATTTGTTGCTGCCTACTATAGTCGGGGCATGGCACACTTCGATAGTGGCAATGTTGAATTGGCGCAACGGGACTATGAGCGTGCTCGCGCTCTCAACCCAGCGATGACAGCCCAGTACTACGATCGCGCCCCCCGTCCCCTCACTGGCGGTCCCTAGTACCTGAAGCCACCGATTGCGGCAATAATAGGGGAATAATGTGCATGATAAGGATGAGCGATCGCGCCTATGCCCAGAACCCCTTCTGAATTTGCGGTTCATTTATTTCTGGATGGCGGTCACCGTGAGGAGGTGCGCTTCCCCACTATTCAAGACTTCCAGAAGTGGTACAGCAACGAGTTAGTGGCCAAAGCAGATTCCAACGACTTTATCTCCGTTCCCATTAAAAACATTCAAGGGGAATACATGGTGGTGCGCCCCTCGAAAGTCTTTGCGATTCGGGTAGAACCTGTGTTTGCCTCTAGTGTGGATCGGTTTGCCTAACGTCTATGGCGGGTTTATTCGCAGGATGGGTTCAGGGGGTCGTGATCCTCGCAACGAGTGCGATCGCCACAGCACCAACAGTTGCTCCCTTAACGCGCCAAAGCCAACTGCCCCCAACGGTTGCCCTAGATACAGCTCTCTGGCAATCCCCCAGTGAGCGAGCACGACTGCTGCAAGCGATTGATCATAGTTTGCGTTACCTGCGCACCGATAAAGCGCGCCGCGACTACGCCGCCTACACCGCCCCCGGTCAACCCGGCGCCGCCCTTGGCCCCAATCTCCATCAGCGAGTGATCCGCTCCCTCGAACGCTTTCGCCATCTGGTACAAACCCGTCGCTCTGCGGCAGAACTGCAAGCATCTGTCAAACGCGAATTTGTCTTTTATCAATCCATTGGCACCGATGGCCAAGGGCGAGTGGATTTCACGGGCTATTATGCACCGACGTATCGTGCCAGCTTAGTGCCCACCGCAGAATACCGCTATCCCCTGTTTCGGCGCCCCCCCAATTTTGAGCAGTGGCGAGAGCCGCACCCAACCCGCTTGGAACTGGAAGGGGCGGATGGTCAGCAGTGGCGCAATGGTCCTTTGCGGGGTCTGGAACTGGTCTATTTGCGCGATCGCCTAGAGGCCTTTCTCGTTCACGTCCAAGGGTCGGCTGAACTGCAACTGCCCGATGGTCGCTGCTTTACCGTCGGCTATGCTGGCAAAACCAATCATCCCTACACGAGTATTGGCCAAGAACTGATTCGCGATGGCAAAATTGCCCGGGAGGAACTGACGCTACCGCGCCTTATGGCCTACTTTGAGGCTAACCCTGCTGAACTAGATCGCTATTTACCTCGCAATGCCAGCTTTGTCTTTTTTGAACACACCCAAGGGCGTCCCCCCACAGGCAGTCTCTCAACCCCGGTGATTCCAGAGCGTTCGATCGCCACCGATAAGTCCCTGATGCCCCCAGGTGCCTTGGCGGTAATCAACACGAAAATTCCCCTGCCCGCCCAAGGCCAATGGCAGCAAACTCCCGTCAGCCGTTTTGTCTTGGATCAGGATACGGGGAGTGCCATCCGTGGGCCGGGTCGTGTCGATATTTTCATGGGTACGGGGGAGGTGGCCAAAGCGCGGGCGGGTCTGATCAATACGCCGGGACAGTTGTATTATTTGCTCCTACGGGAATAGCTAGGGGTGCAGCGCTACTTTAATCACTTGGCGTGCTTTCATCGCTTGGAGGACGTTTTCAATCTCCGTGAGGGGGGCTTGGCCACTAATGAGTTTCTCGAAGGGTAGTGTACCGCTGGCAATTAGTTGCAAGGCTTGGCGGACAAATGTGGGTGTGTTGTGAAAGACCCCCTTGAGGGTGAGTTCTTCGTAGTGCAGGCGTTCGGTATCAACGCGGATCGAAGTTTCGCGGGGGCAGCCACCAAAGAGGTTAATGGTGGCACCGGGGCGACCACAGGCGATCGCCGTTTCCCAGACTTCAGGAACTCCAGTGGCTTCAATGACAATATCGGCACCGCGTCCTTCCGTCCAGTCTTTGACCACCGTGGGAATATCGCTGCACTGGTGATGATTGCGGGTCTGCTCTGCTCCGAATGTGCGGGCGATCGCCAGCCGCTGATCGGAACCGCCAAAGGCGAGAACCCGTGCTCCTTGCTGTGCCAGAACCCCAATAAACATCAGGCCAATGGCACCATCCCCTAGAACCACAATTTGCGGTGGACTGGGCCACGTCTCAACCATTGCGGGGTCAAAGCCAGAGCGGGCAACGCCGTGGAGGACACAGGCAAGGGGTTCAGTGAGCGCCGCCAAGGCAAAGGAGAGCGACTGCGGAATAGGCAGCAGATTCTGGCGGACAATGCTGGCGGGAATTTTGAGGTACTCGGCAAAGGTGCCATTGTTGAATTCCAGATCGGGACATAGGGAAAAGGCCTGCCGCTGACAGTAAAAACACTGGCCACAGGGGGCAGAATTATTGGCCACCACGCGATCGCCCACCTGCCAGCCGGTCACGCCCGCCCCTAGAGCCACAATTTCCCCGGCTGCTTCATGGCCAAAGAGAATCGGTGGCGTTAGCATCCGCGCATGACCACCGCGCCGCCATACCTTCAAATCTGTACCACAGGTGGTGGCGGCCTGAACACGAATCACCACTTCCCCCGGCCCCGGCGTGGGATCGGCGACGGTTTCAATGCGCACATCTTCTTTGCCGTAGAGCACTGCTGCTTTCATTGCACTTCCCCCATCCCATTAGGCCAGCCAGTGCAAGAGGCTACAGAGCAGTCCCAAGAGGGCAACCACCCCATAGAACGTACTCACCACCCGCAGTTCTGACCAGCCCCCTAATTCAAAGTGATGGTGCAGAGGTGCCATGCGCAGCAGCCGTTTGCCCACGCCATCGGAACCTTTGGTTGCCTTGTAGTAGAGCACTTGGGCAATGACTGAGAGGGACTCCACAAAAAAAAGACCACTGACAATCAACAATTCCCAGAGGTGATGACTCGCCAAGCCAATGCCGGCAAGGAGTGCCCCAAGGGCCAGTGAACCCGTATCCCCCATAAACACCCGCGCCGGATGGTGATTGTGCCAGAGGAAGCCGAGACAGGCACCACTCATGACCACTGCCAGAATTTGCAAATCGGGATGGGCGGTCAGAATAATGCCTAAAGCGAGGAGGGCGATCGCTGCCGTACCACCAGCCAGACCATCGAGACCATCGGTGAGATTGAGGGCATTCCCTTCCGCCATTGGCACAAAAATCGCCAAGGGAATAAACGCAATCCCTAAAGGCCAGACCCACCCCCAAGGAGCGGTCACTACCGTTGCCGTTGGATCACTCCCCACCAGCCAAGCACAAAAAAGAGCTGCCCCAATGCCCTCAAGGAGGAGCCGCAGCCGAGCCGATAACCCTTTGTTGGATTTGCGCCGCAGAACTTGCCAGTCATCCCACCAACCAATGGCGGCATACCAAAGCACCAACAGGGCGATCGCCCCCACCGTTGGGGAGAGTTTCCCCTGAGGGAACCCCGTCCACAGGAGTGCCAGACTTAACCCCGTCGGCACAAAAAAGATTCCCCCCATCGTCGGTGTGCCCGATTTTTGCAGGTGAGATTGCGGGCCATCTTCGCGAATAATCTGTCCGGTTTTCAATCGCCGCAGCAGGGGTACGACAGCCATGCCTAGAACCGCAACGATGGCAAAACTCACTAACCAAGGCAGTGTCAGGGTTTGCAACGGCTGTTGCCAGTGGTTTGCCCTGGTATCGTAGGCAATGCTGGCAATGAGCAGGCCAATAGCGAGAAGGCCAAAAAGTCGCTGTCCTGTCAGCCAACGGGGTTCAATGGCAGCCGTGGTTTTGGTGGAGGGCATGGGGATAGCTCTAGCACATCACTCCGATAATAGGGGGATCTGTGCCCTACTCCTCAAGCCCTAGGTCATCTTCTTCGTCGTAATCGCCCAAGGAGTCGCCAACAAATTCCTCAATTTCACCCATATCATCGAGGGTGCTATCCAGGATTGGGTCTGCCTCATTGGCATCACGGGCAATTAATCGACCCGTTTGCTGTAACCATTCCAAAATGGAGCGATCGGAACGAGCCGCAGCGGTTAAGTTCTTTTGGGAAATGGGTTCTTCGTACAAAGAGGGGTTGTATAGGGTCATAGGGCTAGGGTGAATAGTATTGTTTCTGAGAGTCCAACCCTTTAGTTTAACGTTTGCCCCTAGGGATGTAAATCTGCGCTTTGTGGCGATCAGGGCGATCGCATACTAGAAAGGTCAGCCAATCGTTTGTGGGAATGCCACCATGCCCTCTTCACTTGAAATGCGCACCTGTGGCCAAATTTGCGACGGCTAGGAGGGGTTGAAAATGCCTGAGTATCGTTTGGCCGGTTACCTTTGGAGAGAAAGTTGCCTATTGACTGATAAACTTGATAATCTCCTGAAGATTGATTTCAAAAATATGGCCTATCTTTTTGGAGTGCATCGGTGAAGGTCGTTGTCGTTGGCAGTGGTGGTCGAGAGCACGCAATTGCTTGGAAATTACTCGCTTCTCCTCGCGTGACACAGGTCTATTGTCTCCCCGGTAATGGGGGTACAGCCTGCCTAGAGCGGTGTGAGAATGTGGCCATTGAAGCCACCGACCTTACGGGCATCGGTGAATTTGCCAAAGAGAATAACGTTGATTTAGTGGTTGTCGGGCCAGAGGTTCCCCTTGCCGCTGGCTTAGGCGATCGCCTGCAAGCACTAAAGATTCCTGTCTTTGGTCCTAGCCAAGCAGGGGCACAAATTGAAGCCAGTAAAGCTTGGGCAAAGGCGCTCATGGAGGCGGCTCGGATTCCTACAGCCAAGGCAGCAGTGTTCGACAATTACGAGGCGGCCTCTCGTTATCTCCAAGCCCAAGGGGCACCCATTGTCATTAAAGCCGATGGTTTAGCGGCGGGTAAAGGAGTGACGGTAGCGGCCACAGAAGCAGAGGCGATCGCTGCCCTGGAGCGGATTTTTGGGGGTGAATTTGGCGCCGCTGGTCAACGGGTGGTCATTGAATCAGTGCTGGAGGGGCAAGAGGTCTCCGTACTCGCTGTTACGGATGGCAAAACCATTCTGCCGCTGCTGCCCGCCCAAGATCATAAGCGCGTTGGCGAAGGGGATACAGGTCCGAATACTGGGGGAATGGGGGTCTATGCCCCTGTCCCTTGGGTAACACCAGAGTTAATGCAACGGATTCAACAGACGATTCTTGAACCTGCCCTTGGGGCGTTACAGGATCGGGGAATCCATTACTGTGGGGTGCTCTATGCTGGTCTGATGGTGACGCCCACAGGGAATCCCTATGTGGTGGAATTTAACTGTCGCTTTGGTGATCCTGAAACCCAAGTGGTACTTCCCCTCTTGGAAACTCCTCTGATTGAGGTGCTCTTGGCCTGTGTCGAGGGACGCTTAGCCAGTTTGGGAGCGTTACAATGGCGCAATGAGGTGGCTCTATCGGTCGTGATGGCGGCGGGGGGCTATCCGGGGAGTTACCGCAAGGGGGATGTGATTCAGGGCATTCCCGCAGCGATCGCGCAGGGGGTTCTCGTTTTCCATGCTGGAACGCGCTGGCAGGAGGGGCAATGGTACACCAATGGTGGTCGGGTATTGAACATTACCGCTTTGGCTCCTGATTTTGCCACGGCTCAAGCCAAGGCCTATGCGGCCGTCAGCGCCATTGAATTTGCCGACTGCTACTATCGTCGTGACATTGGCTACCGTATTCTGGAATCATCGGCTCACAAAGGTGAATACCGTCCATGACCCTTCTCCCCCCAAAAACTAACCCATTACGCTGTTTAACTGGTGCGCTGATTGCTGGTACGCTCGGGATTCTCCTCTATCAGCTAACAGGGGCGATCGCCTACGTCTTTGCCACCCATGCTGTCAGTTACCACAATCAATTGGTTTATAGCTTGGCCGTGGCCGTGCGCACGCTTGTGGTGGGCTTGTGTACCCTCGCAACGGGGGTCTTTAGCATTATTGCCGTGGGTCTCGCGGCTCTGACGCTGCAACTCCTTTGGGAACGCTGGGTACAACGGGGGCAGGCTTAACCCTCGCTGATTTTGCCATCTTCGATTTTGGTGATGCGATCGGCAATAGCTGTAATCCGTGGATCATGGGTAACAATCAACACCGTGCAGCCGTTTTCTTTTGCTAGCCTGTGGAGAATTTTGATCACCTGTTGGCCATTTTGGGAATCCAGGGAAGCGGTCGGTTCATCGGCAAAAATGATCTTCGGCTCAGCGGCTAGGGCACGGGCAATGGCAACCCGTTGTTTCTGACCCCCAGAAAGATTTGCGGGCACAAAGTCAAGGCGATCGCCCAAGCCAACGGCCTTGAGAAGCGCTGCTGCCTGTTCCTTCGCTTTTTTACCTTGAATGCCCTTAAGATTGAGGGCAATTTCAACATTTTCCAGTGCGGTCAAGGCGGGGAAAAGATTAAAACTCTGAAAGACAAAGCCGATATTTTGCAGGCGAAATTTTGCCAGTGCGGCCTTGGACAGTTGCGTAATCTCTTGGCCTAAGACAACCACTTGGCCACTGGTGGGGGTAAGAATGCCGGCCAAAATCGAGAGCAGAGTGGTTTTCCCTGACCCCGAAGGTCCCATGAGCAGATGAATATGACCGTGCTGGATTTGCAGGTTAACTCCCTGAAGAACAGGCGTCTCGTGATGGCCAGAACGATAAACTTTAGTCAGATTGGTGGTGGCGATCGCCAGCCCACTCGTCGTCACAGTGGCAAGTCTCATCAGTCATCGATTAGCTGAATTAGCCACTGGTGGCACTAGCAAAGCGGATTTTCAGGTAGTCCGCCTCCATTTTCGCGCCCACCGGCTGCAGTGCCGCTAATCCTTGGGGTAACACCATATTACGACGATGGTTGCCAATGCGAATATTCAACTCATCCGCCGTCTTGTTCAGTTCAATTTTTTCCTTGGGTACCCCCGGTAGATAGAGTTCAAGGCTGTACTGGCCATCACGGGGCACCACCCGAATCGTTTGCTCTTGGTAATAGACCTGAGCCGGATCTTCATCAGCGTAGAGGGTCTCCTTCAAGCGGTGCAGTGCCGCTAAACCACAGAGTTCCTCAGCAAACAGGGGGACTTCCTTGATGGGCAGGGGGCGAAAATTGTCGTGAATTTCTTGGCGATATTGTTGCTGGGTTTCTTTCCAGCGGGCAAAGAAGGGATCATGCACGGTCTCTGGCAAAATGCGGTTGGCCACCACTAAATCTGTGGCCACATTGTAGAGACTGAGGTAGGCATGGGCACGAAGAGATTCCTTGATCACCATCTTTTCTGGATTGGTGACCAAGCGCACTGAGGTTTGCGTGTTGTCGGTGAGGACCTTTTCAAGGGCTTCAATTTGCTCATAGAATTCATAGGGCGCATCCATCACCTCTTGATCGGGCAACGAGAACCCCACCAAGGGCTTGAAAATTGGCTCCACAATCGGTCGCAAGGCCACGGACATCCGCTGCAAAGGCTTATAGAAGCGACGCATATACCAGCCGCTCACCTCGGGTAGGCTCAACAGCCGCAGTGCTGTACCTGTGGGGGCAGAGTCAATAATCAGGACATCGTATTGACCTTCGTCATAGTGGCGTTTCATCCGCACAAGGGCAAAAATCTCATCCATCCCCGGCAAAATCGCCAATTCCTCAGCTTGAACCCCTTCTAGCCCGCGCGCCTGCAAGACTTGGGTAATGTAGCGTTTGACGGCACCCCAGTTGTCCTCCAGTTCCATCAGGGCATCGAGTTCGGCTCCCCAGAGATTTTCAGCGACGGGCACAGGGACATGCCCCAATTCGAGGTCAAAACTATCGGCAAGGGAGTGGGCGGGATCGGTACTCAGCACCAGCGTTTTGTACCCCAACTCAGCACAGCGTAACCCCGTTGCTGCCGCCACTGAGGTTTTACCAACGCCACCTTTGCCAGTCATTAAAATTACGCGCATGGGAAGGCTCTGCCCTAAACACGGTTGCTTAAAATATCTTAACCCTTGAGCTTATCCTCAGGGGGGGCGATCGCTTGCAATCATCGCTTGCAATCAATGGAAATAAAATCATTAAGAAAAATAAATAAATACAACTACTTATTTAGCTTTACTAACAATAATTTAAGCCTCTCCCCGATCCCTTGGGGCAAATATTAAGTTAATGCTTAAGCCCTTGCAGTTTATAACTGTTTTCAGGGGTTTGTAACTGGTAATATATTTGGACTTATTACGACTATGACCACAACTCTCCAACGTCGCGAAAGCGCGAATTTGTGGGAGCGGTTTTGTAACTGGGTGACCAGCACCGATAACCGCCTCTATGTGGGCTGGTTTGGTGTGATCATGATCCCCACCCTGCTGGCCGCAACCATCTGTTTTGTGATTGCTTTTATCGCTGCTCCCCCTGTGGACATCGATGGCATCCGTGAGCCTGTGTCTGGTTCTTTGCTCTATGGCAACAACATCATCACGGGTGCGGTTGTCCCCTCCAGCAATGCCATTGG
>NZ_DVEH01000045.1 GCF_015295825.1 Thermosynechococcus sp. M98_K2018_005 | reverse complement strand
CGCGGAAGAGGTGAAAGAGGTTTTGGCCATTCCCCGAAAGCTGTCCACCACCAATATCAATCTGTGGGCCATTCTGGATAGTGGTGGTTCCCGTTCCAGTGGTAGCTGGGGTAATCTGGCTGTAACCGGCACTATTCAACAGTCCCCAAAAGGCTACAGTGACGGGTAGCACAGCCTTTTTCAAAGGGATAGCCCACCCTGAAAACTGCCAAAACTGCTGTAGGGTTTCCATGATTCCAGCCTCCAGATAATTGATTAAGTCGCGCCACCGGCAACTCTTGTGGGGGAGTCCAGAGGCTGTTGTGGAAATTGGCTATTGCTATTATAGGTACAGCAATAAAATTTCCAAAATGCTAAGCTTTGCTATGTCCTAATCCCAAAGAATCGTAGAATGGATTCTTATTCTCAGGAGTAATAACGTTGGCACAGGGATTACGGGTTGGCATTTTAGGGGCGACAGGTGCCGTTGGCACGGAAATTTTGGCAATTTTGGCGGAACGGTCATTTCCAGTGGCAGAGTTGCGGCTGTTGGCTTCGCCCCGTTCAGCAGGTCAAACGCTCTCTTTTGCGGAGACAGTGCTGCCCGTACAGGCGGTGAGTGAGGAGACTCTCAAGGGACTCGATTTGATTTTGGCTTCAGCGGGGGCAAGTGTGTCGCGACAGTGGCTACCGATCGCCATCCAAGGGGGAGCGATCGCCATTGATAATTCCAGTGCCTATCGCATGGAACCCAACGTCCCCTTAGTGGTACCCGAAGTCAACCCTGAAGATCTAAAAACACACCAAGGCATCATTGCCAATCCCAACTGCACAACGATTTTGATGACCGTTGCCCTATGGCCATTGCATCAGGTACGACCGATTCGGCGAATTGTAGCGGCGACCTATCAGTCTGCCAGTGGGGCGGGGGCAAAAGCCATGCAAGAACTCAAGGATCAAGCCCTCGATATTCTCAAGGGGCAACCACCACGCACAGAGGCCTTTCCCTATCCCTTGGCCTTTAACCTCTTTCCCCACAATTCTCCCCTCAATGAGCAGGGCTACTGCCAAGAGGAGATGAAGATGGTCAATGAAACCCGCAAAATTTTCCATGCCCCAGAGTTGCGGCTGACGGCCACCTGTGTTCGTGTGCCTGTGCTGCGTGCCCATTCGGAAGCGTTGAATGTTGAGTTTTTTGAGCCTTTTCCGCTGCAAGAGGCGCGGGTTCGCCTGCAACAGGCCGCAGGAGTCCAGTTTGTTGAAGATTGGCAGCGCAATTATTTCCCCATGCCCCTAGAGGCCACAGGTAAAGACCCAGTGCTAGTGGGACGGCTGCGCCAAGATATTTCTGAACCCAATGCCCTTGAACTATGGCTGTGTGGCGATCAGATTCGCAAGGGGGCAGCCTTGAATGCGGTGCAAATTGCCGAATCGCTGATTGCCCAAGGACTCCTCTAAGAGCTTGCCCCAGTTGACTGAGTACATTGAAGATGTCTATCCGCGCACAGCTGCGCCACTGATCTAGGGCGTTGAAGCAGATGTATGCAGGGTCAAACAGTTCTATTGATGAGGTGATTCGCGATTATTGTGGGGGATAATCTCTCATTCTTGATTGGAATCGCTATAGTAGGGCAGTATGGATCAAGCCGGTGCGCATCGCGGGACTGCCCTGCTGTGGCGATCGCCCAAAGTAGCACATTCTCTGGAACCTGCCTAGACTGGAGAAGTCAATAAGGAATGGGCATGAAACTGTGATACACGAGGGATAATAAGAATGTCTTTACTCAAAAAATCATCCATCTCTTTGACAGTTTTAAGTGCAGTCTCCCTCGGCGGGGGGGCGATCGCCGCTCCCTATCCCCCAGAAGTGGTTTCCCGATTTACGAGTGAATGTACGACTGCTCTGCAACAACAGGTGCCGCAAATGGCGCAATACGGCAATGTCTACTGTACCTGTGTGATCAATGAACTACAATCCTCGCTGACCTTGGCAGAATTTCAGGCAATTGGTCAAGATGTACAGACCAATGTGACCCCAGAAGTGCGCCAGATGCTCACCAAGACGGCACAAACCTGCTTGCAACGAGTCACCCAATAAGCAAAGGGGGGAGAAATCCCCCCAATATATTCCAATATGTTCCTAGACTGCGCTTAGAAACTGAGCAGCAGCGGCTTGCAGATCGGCGACTTTATCGAGTTTTTCCCAAGGTAGGTCGAGGTCATGACGCCCAAAGTGACCGTAGGCAGCCACATCTTGGTAGAAGCGACCACCCCGCTCTTGGGGCAAGTGGCGCAGGCCAAAGGTTTGGATAATGGCAGCGGGGCGCAGATCAAAGTGGGTTGTAATCAACTCCAGCAGTTGCTCTGGGGCTAGTTTACCCGTGCCAAAGGTATCCACAAAGAGGCTCATGGGGCGAGCAACCCCAATGGCATAGCTAATCTGTAACTCGCATTTGTCAGCTAGGCCTGCGGCAACGATGTTCTTGGCAATGTAACGAGCCATGTAGGCGGCACTGCGATCGACCTTGGTGGGATCTTTCCCAGAAAAGGCACCGCCCCCGTGACGGGCATAGCCACCGTAGGTATCAACGACGAGTTTACGTCCCGTGAGTCCCGAATCCCCCTGGGGACCACCAATGACAAATTTGCCCGTGGGATTAACGAGAAAGTGGGTCTTGTCATTGGGTTTAATGGCCAGATCCGCAAAGACAGGATTGACAACTGCTTCCCATAGATCGGCTTTGATCTTTGCTTGAACGGCGGCTTCGTCGCTGATGTCACCAATGGTGGCCGTGTGTTGGGTGGAAATCAGAATTGTATCAATGCCCACGGGCTGGCCATCTTCATAGATGACGGTGACTTGGGTTTTGCCATCGGGACGTAGGTAAGGAAGTTGACCGGTTTTGCGGACAGCGGCCAAGCGCCGCGCCATGCGGTGAGCCAAGCTAATGGGCAGGGGCATATACTCAGGGGTTTCATTGCAGGCATAGCCAAACATAATGCCCTGATCGCCTGCTCCAACGCGATCCAATTCGGCATCACTCAGGTGTTCCCGTGCTTCTTGGGCAGTGTCCACCCCTCGGGCAATATCGGGGGATTGCTCATCAAGGGCAACGATGACGGCACAGCTATTGGCGGCAAAGCCATTTTCAGCATCGGTGTAGCCAATTTCACGGATTTTCTGCCGTGCTAGGTTGACGTAGTTGACCTGTGCTTTGGTGGTAATTTCCCCAGTAATCAGCACCAGACCCGTATTCACGACAACCTCAGCGGCAACGCGACTCTGGGGGTCCTGGGTGAGCAGCGCATCCAGAATGGTATCGGCGATTTGGTCGCAAATCTTATCGGGGTGGCCTTCGGTGACGGACTCCGAACTAAATAAGTAACGCAAGATAGCACTCCTATGGCATGGATTGTTGAAAGAACTGCAAGAAATTGGCTTATGGTAACATGGACTTCTGACTAAAAAACAAGGACTGGTTTCTAAATCCTAGGATTATACCTGAGCAGTAGGACACACGAGTGATTGTGATGATTGGCTAGACTAGGGGCAGATTTCAAGCTTTTCAAGTTGTATGTCTGCTTTACGCTATGCCTACTATCCCGGTTGTGTGGCTCAAGGGGCCTGTCGGGAATTAGACCTCTCAACGCGAGCGATCGCCCCCCTGTTGAATATCGAGCTGGTGGAACTGAAGGAGGCCAGTTGTTGTGGCTCAGGTACATTTAAGGAAAATTCGTGGCTGCTGGAAGATACCGTCAATGCCCGCAACATTGCCCTTGCAGAACAATTGACTTTGCCCCTATTGACCCATTGCAGCACCTGTCAGGGGGTGATTGGCCATGTGGATGAACGCCTCAAAACCTTTCAGCGCGATCGCCCCGAGTACGTGGCAGAAATTAATCAAGTGCTCACGCAGCAAGGTTGTGCTCCCTATCAAGGCACAACGGAAGTGAAGCATTTGCTCTGGGCAATTGTCGGGGATTTGGGTCTTGAGCGATTGCGCGATCGCGTCCGTCGTCCCCTCACTGAACTTCGCTGCGCTGCCTTTTATGGCTGCTATCTCCTGCGTGCCCAAGAGAGGCTGCCCTTTGATCACCCGATTCACCCTACCTCAATGGAACAAGTGTTTGAGGCAGTAGGGGCTACCCCCGTGGTGTATGAGGGACGTACCCAGTGCTGTGGTTGGCCCATTTCCAGCTATGCTACGGCGGCCAGTTTTGCCATGGCGGCACAACGACTCCAGAGCGCGATCGCCAGTGGTGCGGATTGCATTGTCACCCCCTGTCCCCTGTGTCACCTAAATCTTGATGCTCGTCAACCAGAAATTGCCCAGCAGGTAGGAGTTGCCCTCAATTTGCCGATTCTCCATTTGCCGCAACTGGTGGGTCTAGCCCTTGGCCTCAGTCCTGAGGAACTGGGTTTAAGAAAACACGTGGTTTCAACGCAGCCGGTGTTAGCAAAACTAGGGCTTTAGCTGATCTCCAAGATGCCTGATTCGGTGCAGATAGCTTGCAGTGGCTGATCCCACGGATCACGGGGCAATTCTGCTAGAACCGCTGACTCAAAGACAATTCCCCAGCGACACACGTGCTGCCAATCGGGGTGGGCAAAGAGGCGATCGAAAAAACCCGCTCCATAGCCGAGACGGTACCCTTGGCGATCGCAGGCAACGGCAGGCACCAAGCAGAGATCAACACACGCTGGATCAATCGGGGGCGCTTCGGGGGGTGGTTGCCAAATGCCATAGCGTCCTTGCTGGAGAGCGTCTTCTTTGCCATTAAAACAATGCCACCGTAAATCCTGACCCACCACACGGGGCAAGCCCCACTGTTTCGGGAGTGACCAGAGGAAGCGCAAATCGGGTTCGCGGCGATGGGGCACATAGGTCAACACCGTGGTTGCCCATTGAAACTGGGGATGATCTAGCAAGTGCTGACAAATGCGCTGACTGCGATCTTGCCACTCGCGATCGCTCAGGTGCTGCCGCCATTCAAGATAGTGTTGTCGCAGTCTGACTTTATCGCTCATTGATTTTCTGGGCACCAAAGCCACAAGTTAAGATAAAGGCCAAAGTGAGTGTTTAGCCTGAGGAACGATGCAACTGTCCCCCCAAGAAAAAGACAAGCTCCTGATTTTTACTGCCGCTCTTGTGGCCGAACGTCGTAAAGCACGGGGTCTCAAGCTCAATTATCCCGAAGCAGTGGCCTATATTTCTGCTGCCATTTTGGAAGGGGCGCGGGAGGGACGCACAGTTGCCGATTTAATGAACTATGGCACAACCCTGCTCAGCCGTGATGATGTCATGGAAGGGGTGCCGGAAATGCTCACAGAGGTGCAAGTCGAGGCAACATTTCCCGATGGCACAAAGCTGGTGACAGTGCATACCCCCATTCGCTGAAGTCTTAAAAAGCTTCAAGATAGCACCAACCGATGACTAGGAACACATCCCCAAGGGAAAGAATGTCTAGGGTGATTTAAATCCGATAAAAATAGTCGGATATATTTGACAGGGCGATCGCCCCCTGCTAGGATGGTCAGCAACTTGTCTGAGGCAGTCTGAGACCCATGACCGCAACGTTGACCTCTACCACCGAAACCGCCTACTTTACCCACCTCAAATGCAAAGAGTGTGGTGCAGAGTACGAACCCCAAGCCATTCATGTCTGCGAATACTGTTTTGGCCCCCTAGAGGTGAAGTACGATCTGAGCCAATTGGCGGCAGCCGTAACGCGCAGCACAATTGAGGCGGGGCCAAAGTCCATTTGGCGCTACCGTCCCTTTTTGCCAGTGACCTCGGCCAACCCGATTGATCTGGGCACAGGGATGACTCCCCTCGTCAAAGCCCAGCGGCTGGCGCGGCGGCTCGGACTCAAGCATCTGTACATCAAAAACGATGCAGTGAATATGCCCACCCTGAGCTTTAAGGATCGGGTGGTATCGGTGGCGTTGACGCGGGCGCGGGAATTGGGTTTTACGACAGTCTCCTGTGCCAGTACCGGCAATTTGGCGAATTCAACGGCGGCAATCGCGGCTCATGCGGGGCTAGATTGCTGTGTGTTTATTCCAGCGGATCTGGAAGCGGGTAAGGTCTTGGGGACGCTCATCTATGGGCCAACGGTGATGGCCGTTGAGGGCAACTACGACCAAGTGAATCGCCTGTGCTCGGAAGTGGCGAATACCCACGGGTGGGGGTTTGTCAATATCAATTTGCGCCCCTACTATTCGGAAGGGTCAAAGACGCTAGGTTATGAGGTGATTGAACAGTTGGGCTGGCAGCTTCCTGACCACATTGTGGCTCCCTTGGCTTCTGGCTCTCTGTTTACGAAAATTTACAAAGGCTTCCGCGAATTTGTGGAAGTGGGTCTGGTGGCTGATAAACCCGTGCGCTGTAGTGGTGCCCAAGCGGTGGGCTGCTCTCCCATTGCCCAAGCCTATGCCGAGGGGCGGGATTTTGTGGCACCAGTGAAGCCCAATACGATTGCTAAGTCCATTGCCATTGGTAACCCCGCCGATGGGGTCTATGCCCTCGACATTGCCCGCAAAACCAATGGGGCGATCGCTGCGGCCACCGATGAAGAAATTGTGGCAGGCATTAAGCTGCTGGCGGAAACGGAAGGTATTTTCACGGAAACCGCTGGCGGCACGACAATTGCCGTTCTCAAAAAGTTGGTGGAAGCGGGCAAAATTGACCCTGAAGAGGTGACGGTGGTCTATATCACGGGCAATGGCCTGAAAACCCAAGAGGCGGTGCAAAACGACATTGGTCAACCCCTAACGATTGAACCCAAGTTGGCCAGCTTTGAGCGTGCCTTGGAGCGATCGCGTACCCTCGAACGGTTGGATTGGCAACCGGTATTGGTCTAGTCGGTTTTCCCGACGCTGTGTTGAAATTTATGGATGGTTTGTAGAGGTTTATGGCTGTTACTGTTTTGATTCCGACTCCCTTACAAAAGCTCACCCGCGATCAAGCCACGGTGGAGTGCCAAGCCCAATCGATTGCTGAGCTTCTGGAAAAGCTAGAGCAGGACTGCCCTGGCATTAAAGGGCGCCTCTGTGATGAAAGTGGCCAATTACGGCGATTCGTCAATTTCTACGTCAATAATGAGGATATTCGCTTCCTCAATGGCATTGAAACGCCCCTCAAGGATGGCGACGAAGTCAGCATCATTCCCGCGATCGCTGGCGGCTAGGGCACAGCACAGTGATAATGGTTTGCTCCTGTTGAAAGGATCGAATGCTGATCAAAGGAGCAGCAAGCTGTTGTTTAAATATTTTTCACCTCATTGAGAAAACGCTGATAGAGAACTTCCCAAAGGGGGCGATCGCCCCCACCACTCCGACCAAGGCATCCACCTGTTCTGGGGCAGAGATTTGTTAGGATCAGGGCACTGTTTGCCGCTGCTGCCCAATGTTTCAGTCTTGGTTGCAACCCATTGCTAATTCCCCAATGTTGGCTCCCGCCAAAGATGTTGAGGATTCCCTGCTGCTGCGCCTAGGGGTCTTGGGCATGGTGATTGTTGGCTTGGTGGCAACCAATGTGGCAGCAGATACTCCTAATAGTCTCTGGGCGGTTCCCCTCTCCATTGCGGGCTTTGGTTGGAGTTGGTGGGCACGGCGGCAAAGAAATGTTGTGGCGAAGCTGGCGATCGCCATTGGGATGTTGACGGCATTGGCGATTTTCTTGGGGCGATTGGCCACCCTTAACCAAGATTCACGGATTCTGCTGACGGAACTCTTGATTCAATTGCAAGTGCTCCATAGCTTTGACTTGCCCCGCCGCAAAGACTTGGGCTACTCGATGGTGATTGCCCTGATTTTAATTAGTGTGGCGGCCACCCTCAGTCAAACCATGACCTTTGGGCTGTTTCTTGTGATCTTTCTGGCGATCGCCCTACCCGTACTCGTCCTTGACTATCGCTCGCGCCTCGGCTTACTCTCCACCACCCTGAAATCCCTGCGCTTGCCTTGGCGGCAATGGGTCGGCCTCTTTGCCCTGATTCTTGGCTTGGGGATGGTGGTCTTTGTGCTGCTGCCGCGCTTCCCCGGCTATCAAATTCGCGCTTTGCCTGTCAGTGCTGAAATTCAAGTCGAAGGGGAGTTTGACCAAACCCGGGTGATCAATCCGGGCTATGTCAGTGGTCGTGGTGGTGGCCGTGTTGGCGAGGAACTGGCCAATCAAACCTTTGACCCGAACTTTTACTATGGCTTTGGCTCCGAGATTGATCAGACCTTTGGCGGGATCATGACCCCCAAGGAGTTAATGCGGGTGCGATCGCAAGCCCCCGGCTTCTGGCGCGTCCTTGCCTTTGACAAATATACGGGGCGGGGTTGGCGGATTAGTCGCAACGATGAGGCAGAAGTGCTGCGGCGTTCTCCTTGGAATTTTCGCTATCTGCTGCCGCAACAACTCTCCCAAATGCCCACACGGGAAGTGATTCAGACCTATACGATTGTCTCTGAGTTTAGTAACCTGATTCCCCATCTCTACGAACCCCGCGAACTCTATTTTCCCACCCGTGAAATTGCCCGCGATCCCGATGGTGGCCTGCGTGCGCCGGTGCCCTTGCCCGAGGGGCTGACCTATTCTGTTATTTCTCAAGTGCCCGTGCGCGATCGCTCCCTGTTGCGCAGAGCGCCAAAATTAAATCACACCTTGGGGTATCAGCCCTACCTTGAAGTGCCCCCTGACCTGAAACCGCGCCTGGAAGCGCTAGCCCAAGACCTCCTTGCCAAGGCCGATCGCTCGATTCCCGAACCCTACGAGCAAGCCCTTTACCTCACCCAAGCCCTAAAGCAATCCTATGCCCTGAAAACTGATATTCCTGAACTAGGTCAAGATCAAGACTTGGTCGCAGCCTTTCTTTTTGAGTGGCGCGGCGGCTATCCCGATCACTTTTCCACGGCGTTAACGCTGCTGCTGCGCAGTATTGGTATTCCCACGCGCTTGGTCACAGGTTTAGGAACAGGGGAATTTAACCCCTTTACGGGCTTGTACGTGGTTCGCAATACCGATGCCTATGCCCTGACGGAAGCCTACTTTCCCAATTTGGGCTGGTTTCTCTTTGATCCGATTCCGGGGCACGATCTCTATCCAGCCACCCTAGAGGTAGATCAAACCTTTAGCGTCCTGCAGCAGTTTTGGCAGTGGGTCACGGGATGGTTGCCGACCCCAGTGACGGGATTCTTTGGCACTCTTTTTGCCACCCTCGAAACCGCCTTGCAAAAATTCTTTGATCTGTTTAGCCAAGGACTGGGGGGGATTGTCCAAGGGATTTTGATTCTCTTTGGTGGCGTCATTGTTGTTTGGGGACTGTGGTACGCTCTCCAGACGTGGCGATATCGTCAACGCCTGCAAAAACTGCCGCCGATCGCCCGCCTTTATGTGCAAATGCTCGATGGTCTTGCCCAGCAGGGATTCCCGAAGCGACCCAATCAAACTCCGTGGGAATACGCGCGATCTCTGCAAACCTGTAGCCGTGTTGATGCCATCAGTCAACGTGCCATTGAAACCCTGACGCAGGCCTATGTAGCTTGGCGCTACGGTGGTGCTCAGCCCCCCTTGCCGCCCCTGAAGCGCGCCCTGAATCAACTGCGACAACAACGCTGGCGATCGCTGCAACGGACGGTAGCGGATCTGCGCCGCCGTTAATCCTTGTCCTTGGGGTTGCTCCCATCGGCGAGGGCCTCATCGCTCACTAGTTCGGTCACCAGCACCTTATCGACGCGGTTACCATCCATATCCACCACCTCAAAGCGCAGACCATCGGTTTCAATGTAATCTCCCGACTGGGGAATGCGACCAAATAGCGTAATGATTAACCCGCCAAGGGTGTGGTAGTTGGCCGTGTCCTCCTCGGGCAAGCTTTCCCGCCGCAGCAATTCCTTGAGTTCATAGGTAGAAAGCAGCCCATCCAACAGCCAAGAGCCATCCTCCCGCTGAATAATTTGCGGTTCCTCCCCCTCATCGTGGCGCAGTGTGCCAATAATCGCCTCCGTGAGATCATTGAGCGTCACCAATCCCTCAATGCCACCGTATTCATCAGTAATCAGGGCAATGTGTTGGCTCGACTGGCGAAAAAGTTCAAGGACATCAAGTGCCGGTAGGCCTTCAGGAACAAAGAGCGCTGGTTGCAGAAGCTGGCGTAGGTCAATCTCTTGCTGGGTGAGACGGGCGGCCAAAAAGTCTTTGGCTGAAATAATTCCCAAGCAGTGATCAATGGTTTCTTCGGCCACGGGAAATCGCGAATGGGAACTGGCTAGGATTTCCGCCTCCATTTCTTCAAGGGAAGATTCAATATCCAGCCAAACAATATCGGTGCGGGGGGTCATGATCGACTGAATCGGGCGATCGCCCAAGTTGAAAATCCGCGCCACCATGTCCTGCTCCGCCACCTCAAAGAGACCCGCCTGTGCCCCCTGCTCAATCAGGACTTTGATTTCATCCTCTGTAACCGTTTGGTCGGCAATGGTGGCAATGCCCAATACTTGCAGGATGGTATCTGTGGAGAGGCTGAGTAAATGCACAATCGGGGCGGCTAATTTCGTCAGCCATGTCATGGGTTTGGCAATGTTGCAGGCGATCGCCTCGGGGTACGTCATGGCAATCCGCTTGGGCACCAGTTCACCAATCACCAAGGAAAGGTATGTAATCCCCGTTACCACAAGGGCAATACTCAAAGGCTGGCTGTATTGACCCAACCACGGCACGGGACTAAGGGCAGCCTGTAACCGCTGGGCAAGGGTGGCACCCCCTACGGCACCACTGAGAATACCAATCAGGGTAATCCCAATTTGTACAGCCGAGAGAAAATTATTCGGGGAGTTGGCAAGTTTTAGGGCTGCCTTCGCCTTGCGTTGACCCCGTTTGGCTAGTTGCTCGAGGCGAACTTTGCGTGCAGAGACCACGGCGATTTCAGCACCAGCAAAAATGCCATTGGCGATGATGAGCAGCAGCACAAGTAAAATTTCTGAGGCAGCGGCAGACATTGCAGCTATTCTTCTAGGGACAACCCCAGATATACATTCTCAGTCGGCATCGTCGGTGGTCAGACTTACTCAAGAGACTGCTCCTTTACTGCCGATGTTGTTTCCATCATGCTGCATAAATTGCTTCTCTGCCATATCGCCCCATTGAGGGAATAGGATTCTGTCCTTAAGCAGTCTGGGCTCTTTTGCCGCTGTTCCATTCTGTTGCAAAGGGCTGTATAGCAGTCAGGATACTGGAATCTGGGAGACTCTACAAGGGGGAGAGGGTCACCAAGGGAATCTTAAAATGGACGTGATGTTTCCCTCGTAGGGGGGATCGCGATTCTGGTGCTGTTGATCATTGCTTTTCTCTGGAGCGAAGAGGCACCTCAGTCGCCGAGCCGAGCTTGAGAGACCCTCAGTAATGCGGTGATTAGTATCCCGATCGCCCCCCTACCCTGCGGCAAGTCCTGCAACTGCTGCTACTGCTCTTTGGCACCTTTGCCTTTGGTGCCCTGATTGGCAAGTTTTCTTCCTACTTTGTCCCCCAAGCCCTTGCCCAAACGCTGTCCATGAAATCCTTTAGCAACCACATTATTGTCTATTATTGTCTGCAATTGGAATGCCAAGGCTCCCCTTGTACTGCGGCAACTCATTGAGGCCAACCGCCATCATCCCCGCGATATTGTCCTGTTGTATGCGGAACCGATTAAACTCGACCCCGAATTCCAAGAGCGTGCCGATGTTTTTGTCGTGCAGGGGGATCCCACCCACCACGGTACCCTCGAACGGCTCAATGCCCCCAAGGCGATCATCCTGCTTGCTGATGCCGATATGGAAGCCCCCGACGACAAAAATGCCCTCATTGCCCTTGCGGTAAAGCACCTAGAGAAGACCCCCGGCCAAGAGCAGGATATTCATGTGGTAGCCGAATGGGTGAATAGCGATCGCCCGCGCCCCCTCAAGGAAGCAGGGGTCGATGAAGTGATTTCCAGTCAGGACTATAGTTCCGGCATCCTGGCCCAAAGTGCCCTCTTTCGCGAAATGTCCGAGGTCTATCGCCAACTCCTGACCTACTCCGACCACACCAATGAGTTCTACTTTATTGAGCCGGGGTACTCTCCCGCCACCCTCTATGGCCTCTCATTTCCTGCCTGAGTGCTTAAGTGAGTGAGTACAGCAGCCCCCACTCCGGCAATCCACTGCTCCTTGTGGGGATTCGCCGCCAAAATCAACAGGTGTTGCTCAACCCTCTCCCACAGACTTTCAGAGCCTTGACCCCCGTGATACCCTGATTGTTATGGCCTATCACTGGCGCGGATAAACCCGTCCTTTCCAAGCACCGCCCCGGCCTTGCCAGTGGCGCCGAGCCGAATCCAATGTCATCAGCGTATAGAGGAAGGCAATCAGTGGCAGTGTCAGCGCCCAAGCGCCATTGAGACCATAGAAACGCACCGTTGGCCTGTAGGCGATCGCCATCCCCCCCCAAGTGAAGCCCGCCATTACGGCTAAGGGCAGCGATTGACGGATCAGACCGATACCAAGGGCAAGGGGCGCCCACACATACACGAGTGTCATGCCAATCACGGTTCCCACCAGCAAGAGGGGCGAATAGGACAACTGGGTATAGGCGGTGCGAGCCACCATCTGCCAAATACTGCCGAGCGTATTGTAGGCACGCAGACTCACAGTGGTCGGTGTCAGTCCCAACCAAATGCGGTGGCCGGCTTGCTTGACAGCGGCAGCCAAAGAACAATCATCAATCAGGGCATCGCGAATACAGGCAATACCACCAATCTTGTCCAGGGCTACAGGATCAATCAAAATACAACCGCCGGCGGCGGCTGCCGTTGCCCGCTGTGGATCGTTAACCCAGCGGAAGGGATAGAGCTTGGCGAAGAAAAAGACAAAGGCGGGAATGAGCAATTTTTCCCAGACACTTTGGCAGCGCAGTTTCACCATTAGGGAGACAAGGGCACACTGTTGCTGATGGGCATGGGTCACCAATTGCCGCAAATTTTGGCGATCGTGGGCAATATCGGCATCCGTGAGCAGCAAGTAATCGGGATCAAAGGCACGGGCGGCCTCAATACCTTGGGACAGTGCCCAGAGCTTACCTGACCAGCCAGGAGGGAGCGGTGTGCCTTCAATCACCGTCAGGCGATCGCCCTTGCCCAGTTCCAGCGCTGTTTGGCGAGCGATGTCCCCTGTGCCATCGTCACTTTGATCGTCCACCAAGATCAGGTGTAGGGTTCCTGCATAGTCCTGTTCTAGGAGCGATCGCACACTGGTGCCCATCACCGCCGCTTCATTACGGGCTGGAATAACAACCACCACCGTTGGCCAAGCCCTGAGGTCTCCCCCCTGTAGCCGCTGATCCGTGCGCCAAAACTGTCCCCAAAACAGCAGCAAAACCAGCCAGATCACAAGGGAAAGAGCCGTTACACTCAACAGGATAAGGGTTAACACAGGAGGTATGGTCATCACAGTTCGCTATCAAGGACTTCTTCAGCCATAGGGTTGAGGTGCTGATGTTGCTGCCGTCGCGATCGGCGGCGATATTTTTTCGGATCCAAGAGGGGTTCAAGGCGCTGCTGCCCTTGGCGGTCACTCTTGGCCTTCACTGGGGGCACCTTCCCTATGAAGGGCTCTGAACTGACCATTGTTTCTAGCTCATGCAAATACTCAATGTAGAGGGAGTAGCGTTCCCAAGCCCCGCGTACACAGCAGCCCGGTTCCTGATCGTGGCGACAGTTATCAAAAAGGCACCGCTCCTTGCTCAGCCGTTGGCGAATCTCCGGAAAAGCTGCTGCCAGTTGCTGGGGGTCGTGGGGCAGTTCGGGCTGATTGAAGCCCGGTGTATCAGCAATCCAGCCCCCCGCTGGTAGGGGAAACAGTTCCACATGGCGAGTGGTGTGTCGCCCCCGGTGCCAGTGATCCGAGACCGCGCCGACGCGAATATCTTCCCGAGGCGTCAGATGGCGGATCAAGCTACTTTTGCCCACACCCGACGGGCCACAGACAACCGTGATCTTATCGACGAGGTGGGGATGTAGATGTTGCCAATCGCTTCCTTGGGTGAGACTGAGGACATGGCAGTGATAGCCCCATTGATGCAAGCGATCGCGCCACTGCTGTTGCTCTTGCGGAGAAACTAAATCCGCTTTGGTGAAAATCACCTGAATCTCGACCTTCAGCCCCTCTGCGGTCAAGAGAAAGCGGCTAATTTGATGGATATCGGCAGGGGGATCGGCCAAGGCAAAAAGGAGCAAAACCTGATCCACATTGGCGATCGCTGGGCGTGGCAATTGATTGCGGCGCGGCAAAATCTCAGCGATCGCTCCGCGGTGTCCTTGCCAGTCGGGATGGCTCACCACCACCCAATCCCCCACACACACCTGTTGCCCCATCTTCTTGAGGCGGGCGCGGCGTACACACAGTAGCTCCTCAATGCCATTGGCGGTTTCCCGCAGACGGACACGGTAGTAATTGGCCTGAACAGCCCGCACCAAGCCCACCAGGTCACTCATGCGGGACGCTGCACCTGAAGGGCAAAAAAGTCCTGCCGTGGCTCAATCCCGAGGATATCGTAGCCCGCCATGCGCAAACTATCGGGCACTTGCTCAATGGGTTCTCCTGCATCCAACCACACCTCAAGGGGCTGCTGGGGGGGCAACTGTTGCAGGCGCAGTTTTGTGCGCACAAAGTTCAAAGGACAGGGCGTTCCCCGTAGATCCAATGTTTCCATGGCAGGGCAAGTAACCAACTGCAACTATCTTCCCAAAAAGGCGACCACCTTGGCGAATACCTGCTCTCGCTCGACATCAAGGGGGAGCAAGTGATCCGACTCCTTGAGCCAATGCAATTCCTTGTCGGGGCTGCCTAGGTGTTCATAAATCTTCTGTGCCCCTTGGGGGTCAACGGTGGTGTCGGCGCGACTTTGGAGAATCAGTGTTGGCGTTGTGATCATCGGCAGTTCCGGCTCCACTTGGGCAATCAGGTCGAGGGCACTGCGCACCGCTTGGAGATTAAAACTTTTGAAAAAGCAGGCGGCTGCCGCTGCTTGGCGCAGAGGGCGATCGCGAATCGGTAGAGTCCGCCGGGGCAACCAAGGAATCCACTGGCCAAGGGACTGCACAAGCCGCTCTGGCGCCACGGGGGAAAACCAAGGCCGATAAATCCGCAAAAAGGGGGCAAGGAGCACTAGGGCATCAACGGGATAGTGATGGGCAAGATGAAGGGCTAGGGTTCCCCCTGTGGAAAAGCCGATCACCGCAACCGTTGAGTAGCTCTCTCGCAAGTCCTGAAAGGCACTGACGACAGCCCCATACCACTGCGGCCATGTCGAGGCGGGCATTTGGGCACTGGGGCGATCGTGCCCCGGATAGAGGATGCCCTGAACGGTCCACCCCCCTTCGTAGAGCACCTCTGCCAAGAGTTGCAGTTCATAAACCCCGCCCCCCAAGCCATGGAGTAACAAGCAGGCGCGATCGCCCGCACCATGACTATAGAAAAAGGGAAGATTAACCAGCGTCACCAATGTACCCGAATGCCACCCGTTACCACCATAAAAAATCTACCCCGATCGCCAGACGAGGTAGAGGACACGACGTTCATCTAGGCGGCAGCTCGCCTAAGGAGCCTAAAGATGAGCCTAAAAGCGTTCATGGAAGGTGCGGTTAATCACATCCAACTGTTGTTCGCGGGTGAGTTTGACAAAGTTCACCGCATAACCAGACACCCGGATGGTGAGTTGCGGGTATAGTTCAGGATGATCCATGGCATCCAACAACATTTCGCGGTTGAGCACGTTGACGTTGATATGGAAGCCTTGATCGTGGATGTAGCCATCGAGCATATTCACCAAGTTGCTGATTTGATCTTCCCGTGTCTTGCCAAGGGCATTGGGCACGATGGAGAACGTGTTGGAGATGCCATCTTGGGCATGGACATAGGGCAACTTGGCCACGGACGCCAGTGAGGCGATCGCCCCTTTTGTATCGCGACCGTGCATGGGGTTGGCACCCGGCGCAAAGGGTTCACCGGCCTTGCGGCCATCGGGGGTACTGCCGGTTTTCTTGCCATAGACGACGTTGGAAGTAATCGTCAGGATTGACTGCGTGGGCACGGCATTGCGGTAGGTTTTGTGTTTGCGGATTTCATTCATGAAGGTTTCCACCAGCCACACCGCGAGGCTATCCACGCGATCGTCGTTATTGCCGTACTTCGGAAAGTCGCCCTTGATCTCGTAGTCCACCGCCAAGCCTTCGGCATTGCGGATCACTTTCACCTCGGCGTACTTAATAGCCGAGAGGGCATCCGCCACCACCGATAGGCCCGCCACACCACAAGCCATCGTGCGGAAGACATCGCGATCGTGGAGCGCCATCTCCAGTCGCTCATAGCAGTACTTATCGTGCATGTAGTGGATGACGTTGAGGGTATTCACATACACCTTCGCCAACCAAGCCATCATCTGTTCAAAGCGCGGCAGTACTTCTTCCCACTTCAGCGTGTCGCCCGTAATTGGCGCAAACATGGGTGCCACTTGCTCACCGGAGACTTCATCCCGACCACCGTTGATCGCGTAAAGCAGGGCTTTCGCTAGGTTCACCCGTGCGCCAAAGAATTGCATTTGTTTGCCGACCCGCATGGCCGAGACGCAGCAGGCGATCGCGTAGTCATCGCCCCAGTAGGGACGCATCAAGTCATCGTTTTCGTATTGGATCGAACTGGTGTCAATGGAAACTTGGGCGCAGAAGCGTTTGAAAGCCTCTGGCAAGTTTTCCGACCACAGCACCGTCAAGTTGGGTTCGGGGGCAGGCCCAAGGGTATAGAGCGTATTCAAAATACGGAAGCTGGTTTTCGTCACCAATGGGCGACCATCGAGACCCATACCACCAATGGATTCCGTGACCCACGTGGGATCGCCAGAGAAGAGTTCATTGTATTCCGGCGTCCGCAGGAAGCGCACCATCCGCAGTTTCATCACAAAGTGGTCAATCCATTCTTGGATCTCAGCTTCTGTGGCTGTGCCGTGGCGCAAATCCCGTTCAAAGTAAATGTCGAGGAAGGTGGAGACCCGCCCAAGGGACATGGCGGCGCCGTTTTGTTCTTTGACAGCCGCAAGGTAGCCAAAATAGAGCCACTGAATGGCCTCTTTGCCATTGGCCGCTGGCCGCGAAATATCAAAGCCATAGCTAGCAGCCATTTCCTTGAGTTCATTGAGGGCTTTGATTTGCTCTGAGAGTTCTTCCCGCAGGCGGATGGTTTCTTCATCCATGACATCCACTTCTAGGGAAGCCTGCTGTGCCTGTTTATCGGCAATCAAGCGATCCACGCCATAGAGGGCCACGCGGCGATAGTCGCCAATAATCCGACCGCGACCGTAGGCATCCGGCAGTCCTGTAATGATCCCCGATCTACGGCAGCGGCGCATTTCGGGTGTGTAGGCATCAAAGACGCCATCGTTGTGGGTTTTGCGATATTTGGTGAAGATTTCCTTCGTGCGCGGATCTAACTCGTAGCCGTAGGCCTTGAGGGAAGTTTCAACAACGCGAATGCCACCAAAGGGCATGATGGCCCGTTTCAGGGGCTGATCGGTTTGCAGGCCAACGATTTGCTCTAGCTCGCGATCAATGTAGCCCGGTGCGTGGGCTGTAATCGAAGAGGGAACACTGGTATCGGCATCAAGGACGCCTTTTTCTCGCTCCAGTGCCATCAGGTCGCGCACTTTTGCCCATAGTTGTTGGGTACGATTGCTAGCGCCCGTCAGGAAGGAGGCATCCCCTGTGTAGGGGGTATAGTTGCGTTGAATAAAGTCGCGCACATCAATGCGATCGACCCAATCACCACCCGTAAATTCTCGCCATGCCGCTTCGGGCAATTCTGTGTAGCGTGTACAGTTCATAATCAATGTTCCTCATCAAGTGTGCAGCAATTTCTCGCGATCGCCATTCACCCATAGCGATCGCCGCTTTAAACGAGCAAGAACCTGCTAACTGCAACTCCCAGAAAATGGGCAAGAGATTAAGAGATTGCGATCAAACTAGAAATGCCACTGAACCTTTTATAGGCCACGCCTCATCACTATTTTTTAGCCTACTCACACCTACACTTTACATTATAACCCCTGGGTTCTAGGGGCTTTTTTTACGAAATTTTTGCGGAATCGTTGCGAAACTCTTTTTTCATTTGCTTAGGCCGCGATCGCCTCAGTCTCTGAAGCCATTTGCAAGCGCTCAATGGCTGCATCCAGCAGGGCTAAACCGGCCTCTAGGGTTTCAATGCGACACAATTCACTGCGTAGCTCTGCGGCATCGGCAAAGCCCTTGGCGTACCACGTCAAATGTTTACGCGCTTGGCGAATCCCCCGTTCCCCCTTGTATTCCCAGAGGGCAATGAGATGATCCCGCGCACAGCGCAGACGCTCAACTACCGTTGGCGCCGGCCGCAATTCCCCCGTTTTCAAAAAGTGATCAATTTCCCCCACCAAGAAGGGATAGCCCATCGTTCCCCGCGAGCACATCACGCCATCTGCTCCAGTTTGCTCCAAGCAGCGTACTGCTGCTTCCACCGAGAAAATATCGCCATTGGCAATCACCGGCATACTGACGCGCTCCTTCACCCGCGCAATCCACTCCCAGCGGGCTGGGCCATTAAAGCCCTGGGCACGGGTCCGCCCATGAACCGTAATCATTGCCGCGCCAGCATCTTCCATCGCCTTGGCAAAGTCAAGGATATTAATCTCCTGATCGCTCCAGCCAATGCGAGTTTTCACCGTGACCGGCACAGGCACCGCCTTTGAGACGGTGCGCACAATTGTTGCCGCCGTTTGCACATCCCGCAATAGTGAAGAACCACCGCCGTTCTTCGTGATTTTATTGACGGGGCAGCCCATATTGATATCTACCGTATCCGCCCCTTCAGCCACCGCCTTTATCGCTGCTTCCGCTAGAAAATCAGGGCGACAATCAAAGAGCTGAATACTAATGGGGTGCTCATTGGCATCCACTTCCATAATCCGGGGCAATGTTTTCAGATAGTGCAACCCCGAAGCACTGACCATCTCCGTGTACATCATCGAGTCTGGGGCATAACGGCGCACTAATCGCCGGAACACCAAATCAGTTACCCCAGCCAACGGGGACTGCAAGACCCGACTATTGACCGTAACAGAGCCAATCTGCAATGGCGTTGCCAAACGGGCCTTTAACTCTGGAGACAGGGTTAACATACTCCCACAAAAGCTCAATGCTGCTGCGGCGTTTGCTCTTGATAGGCTGAATAGACTGCCCGCACATTATACCAGTTCAAAAAGATGCGAGCCACTTCCAAGGCATCTTGAGGGCGACCGATGTTAATCAACCACTGCAACAGGGGCGCCAGTGTTTTTTCATTGAGAATGCCGCCGAGGGACAGGATGGCCCAAAGGAAATAGTGAAAGGGCGTCATTTGAATCATGAGCTTCACTTCCCAAATGGGATGCTTTTGATAGAACAAGACCCCCATTCTCCCCCTTTCAATCTCTTTCTGAATCAGTGCAGGAACTTGACTGAGGGAAAAGGGCGGGTGCCAGTGGTAGCCAACAGCTTCGGGGCACTTCAGTAATCGTAAACCTAATTTCTTGAGGCGAACCCCTAGTTCCAAATCTTCCCAGCCGTAAAGTTGAAACTGGGTGTCGAACAAACCCGCCTTTTCCAGCCAATGGCGGGCGATCGCCACATTCCCTGTTGCAAAATAGGCCGCTGAAAAATCAATGATCTTGTATGGTTCTGAGGTTGGCTCTTCAAAATTACAGGTATTGATCACGCGACCATAGGAAAAAGCAGGAACCTGGGTGATATCATCAATACCAAGACGTTCTTTTTCTTGAATTAAGCACTTCACATGGGCTTCTAAAAACGTTTCCGTCACAACTAAGTCACTATCGATAAAAATAATCCAGTCCCCCTGAGCCACTTGGAGTCCCAAGTTACGGGCAGTTGCAGGACCAAGATGTTCCTGTTGAAGCCAGCGGACACAGGGAAACTCTTCACGATGTGCCTCAAGCCACTCGATGGTGCTGTCTGTTGAGCCATCGTCAACAATAATGACCTCATAGCCCTCAATGCCTAAGTCTGAATTCCACCTTTGATGGGCGATCGCGCGAACACACTTTTCTAGAATGGGCAAGCGATTATAGGTGGGAATTACGACACTAAAAAACATGATCACTCCAGAAATCTGATATTAAAGTTTAATCAAAAAAAACGCTGCTTTTGATTATTATGGACTACAGCAACTGTGTTTCGCAAGGCAATTTGATTTGCAAAAATGTAGCCCAAGAAAATATTGAGCCTTAATTCTGTTAATTAATCCACTGAAGAAGGGGAAACTTTTGATAATTTCTCAGTATCTTTTCAGCTTTTTTAATTAAGATTAAAATTTTATCTACTGCTGTAGTAATTTCATAACTACGAAGAGTTCCTTGCGTCGTATAATGATTCAGACAAAAGTAACCGAAAGGTAGGGTATTTTCAACTGGCTTAGGCGTTAATTCCTTAAGAGATAAATACCTCTTAAGCTCTTCTACATTCGAAGGCTCATAGACGCAGTCAAGCCCCTTATATGCTGCATCTCCTATCAGAATAACTGGCTTACCTAAATAGGCTGCTTCTATTCCCATTGTAGAAGCATAGGTAATGACCAAATCAGAAGTTCTAGCCAACTCATAGGAATCAACTGGGGAGTTACTCTTTACTACTAAAATATTTTTCCCTTGGAGATTATTCCAATAATCTCTTAACCGTTTACTTTTTTTATCTTTATGAGGATGAACACGAATCACAAGTTCAATATCATCTAAATTATCAACGTACTCAATTAGCCACTCAATGGCTTCGGCTTGAGATTTAAAAATAGAGTAATTTATGAAAGAGGGATCGACAAAGAAAAGTTCGTCATCACTAGAGCTGTAATACGTCCACCTGTAAGTTTTACATTTCTTGGGAATCAAGTTTTTCTTCTGACGTTGTACAAATGAATAAAAGTTGCCAATATCTTCGCCTTTAGACTTTCTCAGAAAGAATGACTTGGCTATGGTTATTTTTTGGTCACTCTTGTTAGATTGCCAGAGTTGCTGAATCTGCAACCTTGTTACTCTAAGATCATGAGGAGAATATGGCGATATATAATAATGGTTGAGAGTCGCTCCAAACTCATAGTATAAGACTTGTACACCATGTTTTTGACATGTCTCCACTACTGGTCTTGTATAAGCTGTTCTACCATTAAAAACTATTACATTCTTTGGTTGGAATAAATTAATTACTTTATCTGTAGATAGGTACATAGATATTGCTGATTTAAAGTATGCTTCAATCCAATAGCTTTCTTTCAAATCAGCATTTGGATCACTAAACCTTGAACAATATGAGCTAGCAACGCCTAGACCAATATTTATATTTTCATCTAATTTTACTTGAGATATTTCCTCTAAATTTGTACACTTATCTACTTGTTTTTTGAGTCTTTGCCATAAAAGATCGACTTTTGTCCAATCAGGAGTATCCCAAAAAGTCTTATTTACATTCTTCTGATTTAGAACCCCAAATAAATACTTGACACGATTCCAATAGTACGACCTAATGGGCAAGGATATGATTGGATGACTTAAATAAGGAAAATAGCCCTGATCTGGCATGCAGTCATGAATAAAGACCAGAGCTGTGTTATGTCCTGCTTTGTTATAATTTAATGCGATTTCACAGGCTATTTCCAGATGAGGCCATGCAGAAATACTAGTAATAATTATATTTTCTATGTTTTGTTGTTTTGCAGCATCAAGCTTATATCTATCATCAAGATTATCCTTAATATTTAGAACCATGTGCTTCTCGGAATATTCCTATAAAAGGATAGGGCAAAAGTTCTATAGCAATTTGCTTTTGAATAGGAGCATTATTCCTACTGCTACTAAAGCCCCGACAGTTGTATTGATGCCGTTAACGACTTCATTACTCAGCCAAGTGTAATGTTCCTGAAGAGTGGCTCCCACGAGGCTCTCGACGATATTGGCTAGGAAAGCAGCAAGAATACAAATGGGGATGGCGATCGCCCCCATCAAGCCCACACTCCAGCCTAGCACAGCAATCACAGTTGCACCAACTAGACCCGCCAGTGTCCCCTCTAAACTCACCGCTCCCTCTGTCCCCCGGGGCACCGGTTGTAATGTGGTGATGAGAAAGGTGCGCTGACCATAGGCTTTGCCCACTTCACTAGCACAGGTATCTGAAAGCTTGGTGCTAAAACTGGCCACAAATCCCACCAAAAATAACTCCCGCCATTGCGGGAACAGGAGGGCAAGGAGTGCACAGACGATGCCTGTAAAAGCCGATCCCCAGACGTTCTCTGGCCCGCGCGCACCAGAGCGTTTTTCAGCAATGCCGGCGGCCTCTTTTTCGGCCATGCCGATGCGGGTGACGCCTGAACCAACAAGGAAATAGACCATGACAATCAAATAGCCCTGCCAGCTTAAGGTGCCCCAAATTAGCACGCCGAGGAGCCACGCATGGAAAAGTCCCGCTAGAGTGAGTAATTTTTGCCGCGTTAGGAGGGCGATCGCCCCAAGGAAGGTATTGAGCAAAATACCTATCCACCAAGGGTTCAGCAAAAGGATGCCATCCACAAGACCCTCCCTCCGACTGTACTGGCAGCACCTTATCATATTTTTCAGGCATAGAGGACAGAGGATGATCACTTGGCTGTTGGAGCCACTGCACCATGCATTTATGGTCAAGGCGCTGGGGGTAAGTACCCTTGTGGGCTGTGTGTGTGCGGTATTGTCTTGTTTTTTGACCCTGAAGGGCTGGGCACTGATGGGGGATGCCGTGTCCCATGCAGTCTTGCCCGGCGTGGTCTTGGCCTATTGGCTGGGGCTGCCCTTTGCCTTGGGGGCTTTTGTTTTTGGTCTGATGGCCGTAACCCTGATTGGTTTTATTCAGCAGCAGACACGGGTGAAGGAGGATACAGTGATTGGCTTGGTGTTTACGGGCTTTTTTGCCTTGGGGTTGGTGTTGCTCTCAAAAACGGCCAGTAGTGTTGACCTGATGCATATTCTCTTTGGCAATGTCTTGGGGATTAGCGATCGCGACCTCTGGCAAACCGTGATTGTTAGCCTCATAACACTGATCACGATCGCCCTACTACATCGCGATTTGATCCTCTTTTGCTTTGACCCGACCCATGCCCGCACCATTGGTCTGAATACGACGCTGCTGTCCTATCTTCTTTTGGCGCTGCTATCCCTAAGCACTGTGGCTGCTCTGCAAACTGTGGGCATTATTCTCGTGGTGGCAATGCTAATTACACCCGGGGCAACGGCCTATTTACTGAGCGATCGCTTTGGCATCATGGTACTCATTGCTCTGGCCATGGGTGGCCTTGGCAGTTTATTGGGAACCTACATCAGTTACTATCTTGATGTGTCAACAGGCGGCTGTATTGTTGTCCTGCAAACAGTGATTTTCTTACTGGCGATGATTTTTGCCCCCAAGCATGGTCTCTTGGCCAAAGCCCGCTCTCCCCTGAGTTAGGCTTAAGAATTATTTTGTGGGGTGTTGCCGATGCCTTTGCTAGAGTTCATGATATAGTTGCCCCATATTTATCATGGGTGAAAACAGTTGCGTTATGGAGTCAGATCAACAGTGGCCTACAGAACCTGTTCCCTCTGAATTCCCCGCCTCCTTTGTTCCGGGAGAGGTAGGCATTGCATCTGGCAACAATGGCCATGGCGCACCAACTGATGTGTTAAGGAGTTATGACAGCTTGGTGGAAACTTCAGCAGCGCGCATCAAAGTGATTGGTGTCGGCGGTGGTGGTGGCAATGCAGTCAACCGTATGATTGCCAGTAATGTAGCGGGTGTCGAATTTTGGTGCGTCAATACCGATGCGCAGGCGATCGCCCAATCCCAGGCCCACCGCTGCCTGCAAATTGGCCAAAAACTCACCCGTGGTCTCGGCGCCGGTGGCAACCCCGCCATTGGTCAAAAAGCGGCTGAAGAATCCCGCGAAGACCTTGCTGCGGCGCTCAAGGATGCCGATTTGATTTTCATTACCTGTGGCATGGGTGGTGGTACTGGCACTGGCGCTGCCCCAATTGTGGCGGAAGTGGCCAAGGAACAGGGTGCCCTAACCGTTGCAGTCGTAACCCGTCCTTTTACCTTTGAGGGTCGTCGGCGCGCTAGCCAAGCGGATGAAGGGATCGAAGCCCTGCAAAGTCGTGTTGATACCCTCATCGTGATCCCCAATGACAAGATTCTCTCAGTAATTTCAGAGCAAACATCGGTTCAGGATGCGTTTCGAGTGGCCGATGATGTGCTGCGCCAAGGGGTTCAGGGGATTTCCGACATTATTAATCTGCCAGGGCTGATTAACGTTGATTTCGCCGATATTCGTTCGGTGATGGCTGATGCCGGTTCTGCCATGATGGGCATTGGTATTGCCTCTGGCAAGTCACGAGCTACGGAAGCTGCCGTCAGTGCAATTTCTTCGCCCCTACTGGAGGGGTCGATTGAGGGTGCCAAGGGTGTTGTCTTCAATATTACGGGGGGCACAGATCTCACCCTCCATGAGGTCAATGCCGCTGCCGAGGTGATCTACAATGTAGCCGATGCCAATGCGAATATCATTTTCGGTGCTGTGATTGATTCCCAAATGCAAGGGGAAGTTCAAGTCACCGTTATCGCCACTGGCTTTAGTGGTGAACCCATTAGCCGCACCCGTGCCACAACCAAAACGACACCCCTAACGAACCGTCCCCTAACGACGGCATCTCCCCCATCTGAAGCCCCCGCACCCCAACCAGAGGTTGAAGCCAAGCCGAAGTTGGACATTCCTGAGTTTCTCCAGCGACGGCGACCGAATCCCTAGGTATTAAAGGTGTCCATCTCTAAAACGGTATGGCAGGTCACGTCAAAGGCCTAATTCGCGGGCGATCGCTACTAGCCCCTCGCGGTAGGAAGGATAGCGAAGCTTAATGCCTAAAACCCGTTTGATTTTGTCATTGCGGACTCGGCGGGATTCGCGCCAAAAGGACTGGGCCATTGGACTCAGATGGGCTGCCTCTAAAGGGATGGCTGGCGGGGCTGGGCGACCCAAAAGACGATAGGCCTCGAGTAGAACAGGGAGCGACTCTGAGGGTTGATCATCACTGAGGTTATAGATTTCCTGCGGCGTGGGTTGTGCCAGCGATCGCTCAAGGGTTTGGACAATATCCGCCACATGAATACGGCAGAAGTAGTGCCCCGGTTTATCAATGAGTTGAACATCACCCTTGAGAATACGAGCAATGGGATTGCGTTCTTCGCCGGGGCCATAGATGCCGGGGAGTCGAAAGATATGGGTGGGCAGATTGGAGTTGAGAAAGGTTTGCTCAATGCTGACGCGGTGTTGTGAACGCAAATTTTGGGGATTGACGGGTGTGGTTTCATCTACCCAGCCCCCTTGGCGATCGCCATAGACCCCCGTTGTCGAGAGATAGCCAAACCAGTGCAGATTCAGTTTCTCTAACTGCGGCAACAGTGCCAGCACAACCGGATCCTGCCCGTGGCGATCGGGAGGAATACTATTGAGGATGTGGGTTACCCCCTCGAGGGCGGCTGGTGCTAAGGGAACTTGCTTACCCTGCTGCTCCCATGTAAAGGGAAAACAGGGAACAGTGCTGAGTTCTGGCGGCGGCTCTCCCCGGCGGTTGGTCATGACCACATTAATGCCTTGGGCTTGGAGCGATCGCGCCAACCACGTTCCCGTATAACCGCAACCGAGAATGAGAACCCGCATTGCACTCTAGTCTTGGGAAGAGGCTGCTGGTGCTTCTACCAAACGCACCTTTGTAGCCAAACCCAGCAATTGCAAGAGGCGAATGGTAAGCCACGTCAAATCCAGTTCCCACCACTGCAAACCATGGCGTGCCGAGTATTGATAAGCATGGTGATTGTTATGCCAACCCTCGCCAAAGGTTAACAGGGCTACCCACCAGCAATTGGTTGAGTGATCCATGGTTTCAAAGGTGCGATAGCCAAAGGCATGGGTGGCACTATTGACCAGCCAAGTGGTGTGATAGACCGTTACAAGGCGCACAAAAATTCCCCAAACCACGAATGGCCAGCCGCCCCAGAGGTAAAGAACAATGGCCAAGACCACCTGAATCGGCAGAAAGTACTTATCAAGAAACTGATACACAGGATCGTCAGCAATATCTTTGGTGAAACGGGGAATATCTGCCTCCGCTGGCACCTCACGAAACATCCATTCAATATGGCTCCACCAAAAGCCCTTACGGGAATCATGGTGATCATTAGGTTGATCGGAATAAAGATGGTGATGGCGGTGCAGCCCAACCCACCAAATCGGCCCCCCTTGCATTGAGAGTGTACCGCAAAAGACCAAGAAATACTCTAACCATTTGGGCACTTGGAAGCTGCGATGGGTAACGAGGCGGTGCCAACCAAGGGTAATACCAATGCCAGCCGTTAACCAGTGAAGTACAAGCGCCAGCAGCACTGCTTTCCAGCTGAACATGCCGGGTAAAAACGCAAGAAGAGCACCGAGGTGCACGAAAATAATAAAGGTCGCCGTAGGCCAGGCAATGGGGGGTTTGGCAACAGTGGCTTGGGTCATGAACACATCCGTAAAACAACTGATTCGGCTGCTGTTCAGGCTGAGCTTGAACAACACCCATCAAACTTTAGTATAACGAGCTACGGTTGAGTATCTTTACTTAGGGTGTTTTTCCCAAGACCAATGATTCGGCAGTTTCCCCTATAAATTCCCTCTGGTGGGGGAAGTCTCTGGGGAGAGTGTCCCCGAAAATAGCAGGCATCGTACCAAATAGCAGGCTGATTATTTCATTTTCTGTGGTTTTGTAACGAAATATTGCATTTTCTCAGATTAATCCCTAGGATAGAGGGTAAGGTGTGGTAGTTATAGGAATCATGAAAACGCCACGTTGGACACGACTCATTGACTTCCTACAGCGGGAGATGGCACTGCCCACCGCTGCCATTGACTTCGGCCTCAAGCACTGCGATGAGCAGGTGAATCTGTTGCCCGTTGTTCTCTGGCAGTATGGCTTGGTGAGCCTCGAGCAGCTTGACCGCATCTTTGATTGGCTAGAAACCAGTCAGTCCTAGTGGCGCTCTCAGAATTCCTTTATTTAGGCTTAATGAATCACGGTTTCCTTAGCAACAAAGTCATCGCTCTGGGAAATCCCCAACTGCTGAGGCAGAGAGATGGGACTTTGCCAGCCCACGGGTTGAATTGACAACAGGGGTGAAGAACTCTTGAACGTTCCCCAGAAATGAACTTTCTTACCGAGTAGCTCGGGCGGAACTGTAATTTTGTAACTGCAACCATTGCTACCAGCAGGGGACAAAGTAGCGGTGGTACCCCCCACTGGAAAGCCACCAGGAGGATGCAGTGTGGCATTAATCACAATCTTATCTTAT
>NZ_DVEH01000037.1 GCF_015295825.1 Thermosynechococcus sp. M98_K2018_005 | reverse complement strand
ATAAATGTGGTACCACTGCCGTTAGAGCGGTGAGCAAACGTGATGGGTTTGTCCGGCAAAGTTTTGCCGGGGTTAGCAGCCACGAGTTGCGCGTCATTCCAGCGGGTAATTTTGCCTGTAACAATGCCACAGTACACTTCACGGGGTAGCTTCAATTCATCTACACCGGGCAGGTTAAAGACAACCGCACCACCTGCCATGGGCACCTGAATTGCATCTGCCTTCCCCCTAGAATAGGGGCATGGAAATTATCGAGAAATCTCAGCAGCGGCTGATTTTGCGCAGTCGCCCTTGGGGGGTGTGGCTAGCAGGTCTCATTTTCTGTGTTGGCGCTGCTGTACCGATTTGGTTTGCAGCTCGCTATGAGCTGGTGTGCCGCCATGAGGTTCGCGTTATTGATAGTCGCTGTCGCTGGGTGCGCTCTGGGGCAACGGGGGTACAGATCACCCAAATTCCCCTGAATCGGCTCCAAGGGGTGGGCATTATCGAGCAGTGGCGTTCTAGTCGCGGACGGCGCTACCCTGTCTATCAGGTGCACCTACAAACCAGCGGGGGCTCCATTGCCTGGGGTGAATTTACCCGCGATCGCCAGAGTCGGGAAGCTGTTGCTGAACGCATCCGTCGCTTTTTGCAGCAGCCGCAGCATCCCCCTTTGACATTAGTGGAAGACAATCACTGGTGGGGATTTTTGATCTTAGCTGTTGGCTGGGGCCTAGGCTTACCCCTGATCTTTATCGGAGCCAAGGTGCTGGTGCTGGTTTTTGATAAAAGTGCAGGCGTGGTATCGCTGCAATATAGCAGTCTTCTCAGGACAGAAAAGAAAACCTTCCCTTGGCATGACCTCAAGGATGTCGTCGTACAGCTCTCCCGTGGTAAGAAGGGCAGACTATCAGCTCGTTTGGCCCTGGAGTTACAAAGTGGGCAGGTGATTCCCCTGCGGTTTTATTACAGCAGTGATGTCAGAGGGATTCAGGTACTGCAGGCCACGATTCGGGCGTTTCGTGATCAAAGGTAACGGGTACGGCGGAACGGTGATAAATTAGCTAAGCTAGAAGCAAGAAATTTCCCGCAGCAGGGATAAAAATTTTATCTGAGAACAGCAAATTAGAATTTGTTAGCGGTTGTTGACGCGAGCGATCGCTAGCCCTGGGATTTTAGAAAATTTATCCCTTTGCTGTGGGCGATTTCTGTTAGAAAGGCTACAATCAATGAGGCTTTAGTTAAAATTAGTCAAAAGATTCCTGCACAGTCTCAACCGCTCGCTACTGCCTGCTCCCTGACCCCGTGGGTCACACAGGAGATTTTTCAAGATAATCCAGCGGCAGAGATCCTGAGAATGTGGAATCTAGAGCCTATTCCCCCGTCCAACCGCTTTCCTTAGCTGCATTCCATGATTGAAATGTGGCTGACGATTTTGGCGTCACCAAAGGCAACGGTTGCCGGCAACACACTGAAAATACACATTTAGGGAGATTTTACGAGGACAACGGCATGACCCAAGCGAATGTACTTGACGTTTACGACCCTGCAACAGCCCCCCTTGAAGACGAGGTGGCTCTGCTCAGTGACTATAGCCTTGATGCGGTAGAGATCGAGGAAGAGGAGAGCGAAGACTTTGAGGAGGTCAGTGATGATCTTGACGGCAAGCTCACAAAAGGTCGTGCCAGCCGACGACGGACACAGGTCAAGAAGAAACATTACACTGAGGACTCGATTCGCCTCTATTTGCAAGAAATTGGCCGCATTCGTCTGTTGCGTGCCGACGAGGAAATTGAACTGGCGCGCAAAATTGCCGATCTTCTAGAAATGGAGCGAGTGCGCGATCGCCTGTGCGAACAACTGGGCTGTACCCCTGAAGAACTAGAGCGCAACCCTGAACCCTGGGCGGAGGAACTGGGGATGACGGTGCAGGCATTTCGCCATCGTCTCTTTGTTGGTCGCAAAGCCAAGGAAAAAATGGTGCAGTCAAACCTGCGACTGGTGGTGTCGATCGCCAAAAAATACATGAACCGGGGGCTCTCCTTTCAGGACTTGATTCAAGAGGGCAGCCTAGGGCTAATCCGCGCTGCCGAGAAATTTGACCACGAAAAGGGCTATAAATTTTCCACCTACGCCACATGGTGGATTCGCCAAGCGATTACCCGCGCCATTGCCGATCAATCCCGCACCATTCGTCTGCCCGTGCACCTGTACGAAACCATTTCGCGGATTAAGAAAACCACTAAACTCCTCTCCCAAGAAATGGGGCGCAAACCCACCGAAGAGGAAATTGCCGATCGCATGGAAATGACAATTGAAAAACTGCGCTTCATTGCTAAATCGGCACAACTCCCCATCTCCCTCGAAACCCCCATCGGCAAAGAAGAGGATTCCCGTCTGGGGGACTTTATTGAATCCGAGGGTGAAACCCCTGAAGATCAAGTGTCGAAGCACCTGCTGCGCGAAGACTTAGAAACGGTATTGTGCACCCTTAGCCCCCGCGAGCGAGATGTGTTAAAACTGCGGTATGGCTTGGATGATGGTCGCATGAAAACGTTGGAGGAAATTGGTCAACTCTTTAACGTCACCCGTGAGCGCATTCGCCAAATTGAGGCCAAGGCCCTGCGGAAACTGCGCCATCCCAACCGCAACAGTGTCCTCAAAGAATACATTCGTTAAGGAGTCGTTTATGTTGCGTCCCCTCATTGCCCTGACTGTCGGTCTGTCTGCCACTTTGGTGGCCATGCCGCAACCCAGTTCTGCCCAAGCCTGTGCCTATGCCAAAGGAGTGAGTCAAAGTTTGAGCAATTCCTCATTGTTCGATAGTAGCAAGTTGCCGATCGCCCTTGGAGTAGGTGCAGGTGCAATTACAGCAGCGGCAGTGGGGGTGACCCTCTGGCAACGGCGGCAGCAAACTGATGCCCCGACCCCTGCTTCTGGTGCTGCCTCTTTGGAACTGCCGGTGGTCTTGCCGGAGTCTGAAGGTGCAGAGCGTTCTGAAGATGTGACACCCATTGCCTAGTTATCCATTTGTCAAATTACTCTCCCTCATGGGGGCGATCGGGGTATTCCTAGGCTGTAGTCCTATTGCGCAGTCGGATACCCCTTTACCTTTATCACCCTCTGAACCCCTGTTAGAATCGCAGCCACCACCAACACTGGCGGTACGCATTGAAACCGTTGTCGAAGGGTTAGAGCATCCTTGGGCAGTAACTTGGCTACCGGATGGTAGTGCATTGATTACTGAGCGCCCCGGCCGGTTGCGGCGATTTCACCAAGGGCGTTTAGAAGCCCCCATTCGTGGCGTGCCGCCGGTCTTTGCCCAAGGCCAAGGGGGCCTATTGGATGTCGCCCTTCACCCCCGCTTTGTCGAAAATAATTGGGTTTATCTTACCTATGCCCATGGCACGGCAGCCGCGAATCGTACTCGCCTAGCACGGGGGCGTCTGGTGGGCGATCGCCTTGAAGATGTGACAGTTCTCTTTGAAGTCTCGCAAGCGAAAACTGGGGGACAGCACTTTGGCTCCCGCTTGGCTTGGCTGCCCGACGGCACATTGCTCATGGCCATTGGTGATGGCGGCAATCCCCCAATTGAACTGGAGGGCAAATTAATTCGCGAGCAAGCCCAAAACCGCCGCAGTCATTTGGGCAAAATTATTCGCCTGCGGGACGATGGCACTGTGCCAGAGGACAATCCCTTTGTGGGCGACGCCACCGCCACCCCCGAACTGTGGAGCTACGGCCACCGTAATATTCAAGGACTCGTGGTTGATCCAGTCACAGAAACGGTGTGGTCAACGGAGCATGGCGCCCTTGGTGGCGATGAACTCAATCGCATTGAGCCCGGTGCCAACTACGGCTGGCCAGTGGTCACCTATAGCCGTGAGTATTGGGGGGCAGAAATTACCCCAGAGCGGCGCCGTCCCGGGATGGTGGATCCTTTGGTGGTGTGGACACCGGCCATTGCGCCTTCGGGTCTAGCAGTTTATCGGGGCGATCGCGCTCCCCAGTGGCAAGGTGCCCTTTTTGCCGCTGGTCTCGTCTCTCAAGATGTGCGCAAAATTCAAGTCAATACCAACAATGCTGTTGCAAGCCAAGGACGCATTCCGATAGGTCAGCGGGTACGGGACGTGCGCCAAGGTCCTGATGGTTATCTATACGTTCTCACCGACGATGCCCAAAATGGCCGACTGTTGCGTTTCATTCCTTAACGTTCAGCTAAACAGCTCTTTATCACTACTTAAATACAAGCCAATATCTTTATTGAGGAATAAAAAGCAGTTACAGGTGAGGTGTGACTGCTGTACTGTGTGTTGAGGAGTGTCTATGCGTTCTTCGGGGAAGCTGCTAGGGAGCTGCCTAGTTGGGTTGGGCGTCATTTTGGGATTGAACAACGCAGCCGTTGGCCAGTCGTCAGCAGAGGAAATTTTAGGGCCTCGAATCCAGCCCCGCGGAACGATTCGCTTCAATAGTGAAGGCGCCGGTTTTGGTAACTACCTCAGTGCAGAAACATTTATTCCGTTCTTTCAACAGCAGGGTGCCAGCGTTGGCTTCTTTGAAGGCAAACTTTTCATGGCCACGGCCAATACAGCCTTGGGGTACAATTTGACCCTTGGCTACCGTGCCCTAACAGGCAATCAGAGATTTGCCCTTGGTGGCTACCTATCCTACGATTTTCGCAACACAGGAGATGCAGGTTTTAACCAGCTTGGGCTTGGTCTGGAACTCTTGGGAGATGTTGATGTCCGTATAAACGGCTATATCCCCCTAGGAACTCGGCAAGTCCTTCTCAATGAAGCAGTCGGTTCAATCGGCACCATTCAAAACAACCAGATTCTTCTTGATCGCGATCGCCTTTTCCAAGAAGCGCTTACGGGTTTTGACTTTGAAGTGGGAACCCGATTGGTTCCATTAGGTAAAGACTATCTGCGAGGTTACGCAGGTTTATACTACTACAGCGGTGAGAGTATTCCTGATTTTGTTGGCGTCCGTGCCCGTTTAGCTACCCGCCCCATTGAGTACCTCAGCCTTAGTGCAACAGTGCAAAATGATGATCGCTTTGGCACGAAAGCTTGGTTTGGAATTGGGGTTTCTTTTCCCGGTGTCCCAGGCAGTCGCCGCCGTGCTCCGGAACAGGCGCAAAATGTAGCAGCCCGTCTAGGTGAATCTCCGGAGCGTCTCGGCTTTATTACAGTTGATAACGAACTTGTTGAGGATCAAATTGCGGCAATTAACCCTGCTACAGGCCAAACTTATCGCGTTTTCACAGTTGATACCGGGGCTGGCAGCGCGGCTCGTATTAATGATTTACCCCTTGCTCAAAACGATATTGTCTTAGTTGGTGTTGCTGACACCGGTGGCAATACCGGAGGTCAGGGCACAATTAATCTCCGAGATGGCGTCCAACTCCTTTCGACAACTGTTGATCGGCAACTACCAAGTACAGTAGGAGTCATTACTATTCCAGCGCTGACACCCAGTAGCCAAAAGCCTATTATCGCTGGTACTATTGTTTTAGCTAGGAATAACACAATTGATGGCCTTGATATTAGACCCGCTGCTGGCCAGCCTGCGATTATTGGTAATAACGTCAATCCACCGCGTATTCTCAACAATCAAATTACAACCATCAATGCCAACGGCATCAGTATAACGGATAGTACTGGTGTACAAATTACAAATAACCAAATTACGAGTACCAATGGCAGTGGCATCATTTTAGTCAATGCTGAATCCCCTGTCGTCCGCAATAACACCGTTACAATTACGAGCACAGTTGGCCCTGCCTTTAACCGCCGTGGCATCAGCATTACTGAAAGCACCAACGCGACGATTGAAAATAACACTGTTAATGGTGGTACTGGTGAGGGAATTGGCTTAGATAATGCCCTTGGCAATGTAACCATTCGTGGCAACACTGTCCGTGATGTTGGCCAAACGACAACAGATACGAATCTCGAAGCCAGTATCTTCATCCGCAACAATCGCGGCAACGCCAACATCACCATTGAAAATAATGTGACTGAAAACAACCTGACCCCAGGGAATCGCGTTGATGGTATCGAATTTAACCTCTGCCGTGGAGATAGCTTTGCCCCGCCCGATCGCTTCACTGATAACCAGTTTGCCAATTGTGCTGCCCCTGCAAGTGCAACGGTAACGGTTCGGAATAATCAGGTTCGCAACATTGGCACGGGCACTGACGGTAGTGATGGTATTGATTTCAATATTGGCGATGGCGCTAACCTCACAGCCGTTCTAGAAAATAATGTGGTTAACAATATTTCTGATGCGGGGATCACGTTTGATATTGTGAGCAGTGCCGCTCCAGTTGCCAATCCCACTGCAAACATTACAATTCGCAATAATCAAATCCGCAACATCCTCAATGATGATGCCATCACGCTGGAGTCCAACAGTGCAGGACAAGTGGTGCTGAACATTGAAAACAATGTCATCCAAAACATCAGTAACAATCACGATGGCATTGACATCGAGTTCACAACAACGGCTGCAAGTCCAGCGCCTGCAAGAGTCACAATTGTGGGGAATCAACTTAATGGCATTAGCGATCGCGGGATTGAAATTGACACGACGAATAATGCTCAGTTGCAACTTGCAGTTAGCAACAATACTGTGCAAACAACAGCTGGTGGTGAAGCAGTGCGCTTGCGTGCTCAGAATACTTCTCGCCTCAATGCCACGGTCAACAGCAACACCCTCACTCAAGCGAATCCTGCCACGCGCAGCCTAGAATTGCGCGCTGATAATAGTGCAACCCTGTGCAGCAATGTCTTTGGTAATGTGCAAACGAGTGGGGCGGGTTTCCGTTTACAGCCCCAAAATGTTCCTGTCACCTTCCGAATTGTTGATAGACCGAATCTTAGCCTTAACAACGGTGGGGTTACTATTAGCACAACTGGCGCAGGAACAGTCACTAACATTACGACTGCTACATTCAATGCGGCACCGCCTGTGGGTTGTACATTCCCCTAAGACTCAGCAGAATTGTGATACGCACTCAAGGTCGTCAAAGAGGACTGCCAACAGTGTTCGAGCCAGTCTATCAAGGTCTCCCGAGGGGCAGAGACTTGGCGTACCACTGACCACACCTGCAGTGCCGCTAGGGGGGAGTTGACCTCGACCCTCAGGGGTTGGTAGGGAGCATAATCACAGGGCACCTCTAGCTCAACTAGCCGTTGGTAGATCGGCCAGCGTAATTGCCACTGAACTGCAATAATCTGGGGATTTATGGACATTCAATAAGCACTCCATTATTGAAAATGTACAGAAAGGTAGTTTAGGATCGGGCTGTCAGAGCTAAGTTAGTTAGCTCACTAGTGTCCGTAAAGGAGCATCGTGCTATGACGACCAGTGCATTGCCACGCCAAGCGTTTGGCGAGATGGGTGACACGGTTGTGTTGCTGGAGAAGGCCACCACCACCCCAGTTTGTGAGGGGATGAATCGCCTCTTGGCCAGTTTTCAAGCCCTGTATTTGCAGTACCAAAAGCATCATTTTGTGGTTGAGGGGGCAGAATTTTATCCGCTGCATCAGTTTTTCCGAGACTGCTATGAACAGGTGCAAGGTCACGTCCATGACTTGGGTGAACGTCTGAATGGTCTGGGGGGCGTGCCTGTGGCGAGTTTTCAACAGTTGGCGGCTCTTTGCTGCTTTACCCCTGAACCCGAGGGGGCTTTTCACTGCCGGCAAATGCTCAGCAATGATTTGCAAGCAGAGCAGGCAATTATTGGGATTCTGCGGCAACAGGCTACCCAGGCAGAGAGTTTGGGCGATCGCGCCACGGCATATCTGTACGACCAAATCCTGCTGAAAACGGAGGAGCGTGCCTATCACATCGCTCACTTTTTGGCCGACGACAGCCTGAAGGCGTAGTCTTTCGCCATTTTGGTTAACGAACCCTAACACAAGAGACGCAAGATAACAGTTGTTCACAGAATGCCCCCCCTAAGGGGGTTTTTTAATGCGGATTTTTCCTACTGCTTAGCCTAACTTAGTTGCGATTAAATTGCAATAAATCTATCCGAAGGGGTTGGTTACAGGACGCTGGCGGGGATACTGTTGCATCAGGGCACGCACCTGCTCGGCATGGTAGGAACTGCGGGTAAGGGGAGAGGAGACCACCTGTAAAAAGCCCATGGATTCGCCAAGCTGCCGCCAGGCTTCAAATTGCTCTGGTGGAATAAAAGCCTGCACGGGTAAGTGTTTCGGACTCGGCTGGAGATACTGGCCAATCGTGAGAATGTCGCAGCCCACTTGACGCAGATCCGCCATCACTGCCGCCACTTCCTCAGGGGTTTCTCCCAAGCCCACCATGATGCCCGACTTTGAGTAAATCCAAGGGGCGCGATCGCGCACCCGTTGCAGCAGTTCCAGACTGCGCTGATAGTTGCCTTGGGGACGCACCCGCCGATAGAGACGCGGCACGGTTTCAGTGTTGTGGTTCAGCACTTCGGGACTGGCGGCGAGAATGTGATCCAAGGCCTGCCAATTGCCACAGAGATCGGGAATGAGCACTTCAATGGTGGTCTGGGGCGATCGCGCCCGCACGGCCTCAATCGTGGCCACAAACTGAGAGGCACCACCATCAGGTAAGTCATCCCGATTCACCGAGGTAATGACAACGTGATTGAGCCGCATTCGCAGCACCGCTTCTGCCAGTCGCTGCGGTTCGGTGGCATCCAAGGGCAGTGGCTTTTTCTCAAAATCAATATCGCAGTAGGGGCAAGCTCGGGTGCAAGCTGGACCCATCATTAAAAATGTTGCCGTTCCCTCATGGAAACATTCACCAATATTGGGGCAAGAGGCCTCTTCGCAAACGGTATTGAGGTTTAAGTCCCGCAACAGTTCCTTGACCGAACCGACTCGCTGCCACTGGGGGGCTTTGACCCGTAACCACTCTGGCTTAACAACCACGGCTAACTCCACTGCAAATTCAAAAATAAACAAAGAGAAAACGTCAATTGTGCCACCAACAGAAAGATGTAGATCAAAGCACGGGGGCGAAAAATCGTCAGCAGTAATCCCAGCCCCTTGAGATCGACCATCGGTCCGAGAACAAGAAAAGCAAGAATTGACCCCGGCGTAAACGTGGCAGCAAAGGCAAGGGCAAAGAAAGCATCAACAGTGGAGCAAATGGAAATCACTGTGCCCAAGATCATCATTGCCACAATCGAGATCACCGGCCCTTGGCCAAGGCTGAGGATGAGTTCGCGGGGAGCCGCCACCTGAATCATTGTCGCCACTAGGCTGCCAAGGACTAAAATTCCCCCCAGTTCGCGAAATTCCTGCACTACATTCTCTAGGACTTGGGGCAGACGCTGCTGCCAAGGAATCGTTGCAGTAGGTGGTGCAAGCGTGAGGGTTTCCATGGCAAGGGGTTGGCCGGGGGTTCCCAACAGGTAGGTGCCCGACTGGAGCAGGGCAGGAACAGCAGTGGCTTGGGATGGGGGGCGACGCATCAGGCTGGTGACCGTGGGCTGCAAAAAAGGGGTTAGATCCTTTTGGAAACTAAAAACCCAGCCAATAATGGTGGCGATCGTCAGTGAGAAGAGGACACGAAAGACAACAATCTCCGGTTGATCACGAAAGGCCGTCCAAGTGGCCCAAATCACAATCGGGTTGATTGTCGGTGCCGCCAACAAAAAACCAATGGCCACGGATGTCGGCAGTCCTTGCACCAGCAATCGCCGCGCCACTGGCACATTGCCACACTCACACACTGGAAAAAGAAAACCGATGCAACTGCCCACCAGAGCACCCAGCAGGGGCGATCGCGGTAAGCGACGAATCAGTGCCTGCTCATCGACAAACAGCAGCAGCACGCTAGAGAGCAAAATGCCCAGCAGCAGAAACGGCAGTGCTTCCACCAGTAGGCTCAGAAAAAGGGTAAAACCGCTTTGCAACTGATTCGCAAATGTCATGGGTGTAGAGCAAGGTCTAGGACACAATCTCCTTCAATTCCAGGGGACTTGGCTGGATATCTGTTTGCCGTGAGTCAGTAATCAACCAATCAAGGGCAGCGGCCTTCAGATCAATCGTCGTACCTGTTTTATCAACACAGTAGCGACCAAAGACCAGCTTATCCACAAGACGAACGTCAGAGCCAAGGCGAGAATATTCAAAAATGACACAGTTATCGACGACCGCACCACTGCAAATGTGGCAATTGGGACCAATCATTGTCGGGCCAATAATGGTGGCTCCATCTTCAATCTTCGTCATGCCGCCAATGTAGACCGGTCCTTGGATTGTGACCTTATCCCAATTAACCGCCACATTCAGCCCTGTATAAATGCCGGGGAACTGCTCATGGCCGGGAATCGAAACATTCTTAATTGTACCGTCGAGAACGCCGCGCACCGCCTGCCAGTAGTCGGGGACTTTACCAATGTCAATCCATTCAAAGTCCATCGGCAACCCATAGAAAGGGGCCCCCATTTCCACCAGTTTCGGGAAAAGCTGACTGCCAATGTCGTATTCCTGATTGGAGGGAATATAGTCGATAATTTCTGGCTCAAAAATATAAATCCCCGTGTTGATATTATTGCTTAGGGCTTCTTCGACACTGGGTTTTTCTTGGAAGGCAACAATGCGATCGCTCTCATCGGTGACAACAACGCCATAGCTCGAGACATCCTCTTTGGGCACTGTTTTCATAATCACGGTGGCGATCGCCCCCTTTTGGCGGTGCCAAGCCACGGCTGCTGTCAAATCCAAGTCAATCAGGGCATCGCCGCACAAGACAACAAACGTATCGTCAAAAAAGGGGTGAAAATCTTGAATTCGCTTGATCCCCCCTGCAGAACCTAGGGCTTTCCCCACCAGTTCACCGTCTTTAATATAGCCTTCAAAGGAGTAGGCAATATCTACCCCAAAGCGCTGCCCGTCCTGAAAGTAGCTTTCAATTTCATGGGCGAGGTGGCTGACATTGACCATAATCTCGGTAAAGCCGTGCTGGCGGAGGAGTTCTACGAGAAATTCCATCACGGGCTTTTGTAAAATTGGGATCATTGGCTTAGGAATAGTGTATGTAATCGGGCGTACCCGCGTGCCTTTTCCAGCCGCCAAGATCATTGCTTTCATATCGGTTTTACCCAATCTACGAACACTTCAAGGGAGACAGCCCCACTCATAATGACAACCCTTTTCTATGGTGATTGAACCCTATCTTCCATCCCTATGAAAAGAGCAGTATCCCCCCTAGCTTATCTCAATCAAGAGCATACACCCGCCCATGGTACAGCAAGCGGGTAATCCCTTTGGACTGAAGATAGCTGCGCACTTTGCGCAGCATTTCGCCGTCGGGTACCTTGACGACTGTCTTGCGCCACTGCACATCATTAGCCTTATAAAGGCGTTGATTTTGCTGAGAATAGCGGAGAGCCACGGGGCGGCTGTCGAAAATGGGTAGGGTACTTTGTTGCGCTTCCTCACTGGAGAGGGCGCCTAAACCGCGAAAGGCTTCTAGGGGACGGGTGAGCAGTTCCGCGCGCCGATCCACGACAACATAACAGGGACGGGGGAGCACCGCTTCTGCAAGGGGAATGACTTCCACCGACTGCACCACTTCTACATCGGCGAGATCAGGTAAGGGAGTGTCCCCCTCGAGTTCCTCGTCATCGTCATCTTCGAGATCGTCATCCTCTTCATCGCTGTAGTCATCCTCATCGAGGACAACGGCCTCTACCGTTTCTACATCTTCTTCTACATCCTCTTCCTCTGACATTTCATCCGTTGTGGCCACGGCCAGTAGCGGAGCCGCTTCGTCTTCCATTTGTTTGATCACACGCCGAATGGTGTTTTCACTAACACCAAATTCCGCTGCCAGAGCTTTGATCGTTTGTCCGGCAGTGTACTGCTGAAAGACACGCTGGCGTTCGCTGTCACTGAGTCGCTTGTAGGTCATGGATTCAGATTAAGAAGCAGGTGGCAAGATCTATATCTATTATCTGGGGTGGCGGTGCCAGAATGTTGATTTTGGCCAAAACCCTGTTCAGTGGGCGATCGCTAGCGCAGGCGCACAAACCCTGCCTTTTCAATGGCCGCTTGTCCTTGATCCGTAAGCAAGAGGTCAGCATAGGCACGACCGGCTTTGGCATCGAGGCTGTTATCTTCCTTGATAATCACAAAGAGGCGGCGGGTGATTGGATAAGTCCCGTCTTGAAATACACGGTGATTCAATTGGTTACGCTGTTGGGGACAGCGCTCTGGAGGAACGTAAGGTTCCTGATAGGGAGGCACATATTCATCCTTTTGGCGGCCAAGGGGAAGTGGGCGGATAGTACACTGCCCCACCACCTCTGGGGCAGAGGCATAGTAAATACCCCCCAGTGTCGCGGCGACGCGCCGTAGGCCATTCGTGGTATCGCGAACCATGACTACAGTGCTGCTCATAGGCTGCTGTCCCAGCACCTCTTGAATAAAGTACTCAACCGTACCACCATCTTCGGGACGGCGAGAGAAGAGGGTAATCTTTAAGCTTGGACCGCCCACCTGCTGCCAATTGATTATTTTACCTGTGTAAATGTCCACAATCTCTTGTACCGTTAGTCCAGGGATGCCCAGCCTCGGATTGACGGCGATCGCCAGCCCATCAATAGCAACGGGAATTGCAGTTAATTTCACGCCCTGAGTCGCCGCCTTGGCTAACTCTTCGTCCTTGAGGGGACGGGAAGATTGCGAGAAAGACAATTGATTATTCAGTAACATACGGATACCGCTGCCCGACCCCGGCGTTCCTGTGGGGGGATCGACATAGCGTAGTCGAAAATTGGGCCAAGCAACTTGCAGCAGCGGATCCACATCGCGGCGAATGGGTGCCCAAGTGGTGCTACCGCCATAATTAAAAAGACCACTGGGAACATTCTTCACTTGGGTAAACGTGGATTGACCCTCGGTTCCGAGATTGAGACTGCCATTGCCAATGATGTCGCCGTTATTGATCAGGCGAAGCACCAGCACTACACCAATGCCCAAAAGGCCGAGGGTAGCCAGCAGGGAAAGGAGTAGGGGCAGGAGAGAATTACTTTTCCCTTGGGACATACAAACATAATTGCTGTCATTTTTTCTAGCCTAGCGCAAGGGATATTCTGGGTACTCTCTTTAGTGCCGTTGCCTCAGCCCCTAATGCCCCCGTTAGCGAAGGATCGGGAATTCCGCAACAATGGTGAAGAAACGTTTCTTGAGTTGACTATGCGCTACCGTCGCTTTGGTCGTACCCAATTACCAATGCCTGTCTTTTCCTGTGGCGGCATGCGCTATCAGTTTTCATGGCAGGATGTCAGTCCGAGTACAATTCCTGAGGACAATCAACGCAATTTGGAGGCAACGATTTGCCGTGCCGTTGAACTAGGGATTAACCATATTGAAACTGCCCGTGGCTATGGCACCTCAGAAGTGCAGTTGGGCAAAATTTTGCCTCGGCTACCTCGGGAAAAACTGATTGTGCAAACCAAAGTGGGCCCGCGACCCACCGCCAAGGAATTTCGGGAAACCTTTGAAACCTCTCTGCGCAATCTGCGGCTGGACTACATTGATTTGCTGGGAATCCATGGCATTAACCTACCCGAGCATCTAGAACAGGTGCTGCGACCGGGGGGATGCCTAGAAGTGGCACGGGACTTGCAAGCGGCAGGAAAGATTCGCTTCATTGGCTTTTCTACCCACGGCAGCTTAGAGGTGATTCGGCAAGCGATCGCCAGCGATGTGTTTGACTATGTCAACCTGCATTGGTACTACATCAATCAGCAGAATTGGCCTGCCATCCTCGATGCCCAAGCCCGTGATATGGGCGTCTTCATCATTAGCCCTGCGGATAAGGGGGGAATGCTCTACAACCCCCCCCAACGCCTTGTGGAACTGTGCGCTCCCCTCAGCCCGATGGTCTTTAACGATCTGTTTTGCCTCTCCCATCCTCAAGTGCATACCCTGAGTGTCGGTGCTGCTCGCCCCAGTGATTTTGATGAGCATCTAAAGGTGCTAGACCTGTTGGATCGGGCCGATGAGATTTTGCCGCCGATCTTGGCACGGCTGGAGCAAGCCGCCATTGAGCGTTTGGGGGAAGACTGGTACCACACTTGGCATGACGGACTGCCAGACTATCGCCACACCCCCGGTGAAGTGAATATCCCCACCATTCTCTGGCTGTGGAATCTGGTGCAGGCCTACGATTTGCTCGAGTATGCCCGTATGCGCTATAACTTGCTTGGCAACGGTGGCCACTGGTTTCCGGGGGCCAATGCGGCACAGGTGAAACACTTAGAACTAGCCCCCTGTTTGCAAAATAGTCCCCATCGGGAGAAAATTCCAAGGATTTTGCAGGCAGCCCATGATCTGCTCAGTGGCACTCCTCGGCAGCGATTATCTCAATCCTAAGGATAGGGGAGATTCCCCCAGCAAATTGCGGACAATTCCCCTAGGCGATCGCTCTGTGTGCCACCGACAATATAAGGTATCAAGGGTAAGAGGTCAACACCATGGATTTCATCTATCACCTCAGCAATGCCAGCCTTACCCTGCGGGTTGTGCAATTCTTGCATGAATACGCCAAGCTACCACTACAGTTTGTTACAGTTATTCATCAAGTGGATGGGTGGGTGGTTCGCATCAAAATGCATTTGCCCCTCTCCGACGAAGAAGCAGGGAATTTCCGCGCCTTCTTGAACGAATTGGGATTCCCCTACACGCCAGGGATTTCGCTGAAAATGGCACTGTGGGCACTGGAAACCGGACAGTCAATGGTGGATGTGATGCGCCGCTATCAAGTGGCGATCGTTTCCCACGGCTACCCCAACTACGATGACATCGAAGTGTTTCGCAAACAGTTTATTCAAGGCTTGGGCTATTGCCCTGAAACCTTGGCTTAGGAGGCTATCACTCTTTGGTCTTGCTTCTGGCGATGCTGCAAGAGTCGTTCTGCAAGGGGGAGATCGCTGGGAGTCGTTATCTTCAGATTCGTTTCCTCACCTAAAACAATGTGCACCGCATAGCCGAGGCGTTCAAAGAGGGCAGCATCATCCGTGACTTCCCAGCCTTTAGCCACCGCCATTTCATGGGCAATACGCAAGGGTTCGACGCGAAAGCCTTGGGGAGTTTGAGCCGCCCACAGGGAGTCTCGCTCTGGGGTTTGGACCACAACCCCTTCGCGATTGACAATTTTAATTGTATCCTTGACCGGCACGGCCGCAATCAGTCCCGCATAGGTCTCTAGGGCTTGGGCACAGCGGTTTATCAGATCGGGGGTCGCAAGGCAGCGAGCACCATCGTGGATCAGCACCTGCTCAGCCGCTTCCGGAAGTGCCTGTAACCCATTAAAAACGGAGGCTTGGCGGGTCTCACCCCCTTGAATGAGCTGGACGGGCTGCCGTAGGTTCAAGTCCCCAAGGAGTGCTTCCCAAGTGGGGAAGTCCTCTGGCTGGCCAATAACGCCGATCCATTCAATCGCTTCCGCAGCAGCCACCGCTGCCAAGGTCCATGCCAACAGGGGTTTGCCCAAGAGTTGCAAGCGCAGTTTATTATGGCCTGCCCCCATGCGTTTACCCATGCCGGCGGCGGGAATGAGGATATGCATTCATACCTCTTTCAAGACTATTTTTATCTTGGCATAGGAAGGCTCTGGGCCCTATGGCTCTGTGGGACGACTGGCCAAATTGATGCGATCGCTGAGTTGTCGCAGCAGGCTGCCCATTTCTGGATCCGTACGTTGCAGTTCAGCCACCTTGTCACAGCTATACATGACGGTGGTGTGATCCTTGCCGCCAAACTCTTCGCCAATTTTCGGCAGGCTCAAGCCGGTGTACTGGCGCATCAGATACATGCCCACTTGACGCGCCATGCTAATTTCGCGGCGGCGGGAGTTGCCCTTGAGATCACTAATGGACACATTCAGGGCTTCAGAGACCACATTGAGGATCACCTCTGGGGAGGTCTCAATTTTGCGGATGGCTGGACTCAGGACGGGGGCAATATTTTCCACCGTCATCGGCAACCCAGAGATGGAAATGTAGGCCACCGCTCGAATCAGTGCCCCCTCTAGTTCCCGAATGTTGGAAGTGTAGCTGGCGGCAATATATTCAATCACATCGCGGGGCAGGCGGATATTCTCGTACTCCGCTTTTTTCTGGAGAATGGCCATACGGGTTTCCAAGTCGGGGGGTTGAATATCCGCTATCAGCCCCATGGAAAAGCGGGAGCAGAGGCGCTCTTGCAGGCGGGGAATTTGACTGGGGGGGCGATCGCTGGCCAAGACCACCTGCTTACCGGCCTCGTGCAGCGTGTTAAAAGTGTGAAAAAATTCCTCTTGGGTGTATTCCTTGCCCTCAATAAATTGAATGTCATCGACGAGCATTACATCCACCGCCCGATAGTGCTCGCGAAAGCTCTGCATACTGTCTTTGCGGATGGCGGCAATCAAATCATTCGTAAACTGCTCGGTCGAGACATAGAAAATCTTGGCATTGGGGTCGATTTCTAAGCGATAGTGACCGATCGCCTGCATGAGATGGGTCTTGCCCAAGCCAACACCGCCACAGAGAAAGAGGGGATTAAACTCCCGCCCCGGTGATTCCGCTACCGCCAAGCAGGCCGCATGGGCCATGCGGTTATTGGGGCCAACGACATAGCGGGAAAAGACATATTTAGGATTCAGTTCACTGCCGCGATGACGAGCCGGAGGGGGGGTGGCCTCTACTTCAGCACGACTGGTGGGGCGAATGCTGGTGTCATGCTCTGCCCCTTGGGCGATCGCCAGCTCAATCTCCACCGCCTCACCAACAATTTCCCGTGCCACATCGGCAATGGTTTTCAAATAGTACTTTTGCAGCCAATTGCGGGCAAAGGGATTGGGGGTGCAAATCGTAAGGGTCTGGCCATCAAAGGACTGCACCGTTGCTGTCTTAATCCAAGTTTCAAACGTCGGGCGACTGAGCAACAGTTGCAAACGCTCCAAAATTTGGTGCCAGAGATCTTCGGCAGAGCTAATCACGCAAACCTCGTCCGTAGGATGTGAGCAATGATAGGCAACACGACCAAGACGGCAATAGCCTTGCAGGGCTACCGCTGCCTCACGGGAAGTGATACGATTGTAGATCGCTCTAACGACTGACTAGGGCGTGCCCCTTGGGGCAGTGTTTTTTCTGATCAACCATCATAACTGCAACAGCCATGACGCAACGTACACTAGGCGGCACTGTCCGCAAACGTAAACGCACCTCTGGGTTCCGCGCGCGCATGCGTACCAAATCGGGTCAGAACGTGATTAAGGCACGGCGGCGTAAAGGACGGGCACGGCTCACCGTCTAGTGCTGCCTCGTCAACATCGCCTGCGCGATCGCCATGATTTTGACCGCGTTTATCAACACAAAACCGCCCACCACGGCAAACTGGCCGTTCTTTGGCTGGCGCCCCAAGCCGTCAAGGCAGCACCACGGCTGGGCATTGTGGTCAGTAAAAAGGTCAGTAGGCGAGCCGTTGATCGCAACCGTTTGAAGCGGCAATGGCGACGGGTGATCTGCCCCCTCTTACCGCAGATAGCCGCAGGGTGGGATATGATTGTGGTAGTGCGTCAGGCGGCACTGCACGTGAGTGACGAGGACTGTCGCGCTGAATTGACGCAGTTAATGGCCAAAGCCGGGGTACTGACAATGCCGGGAATTTCCGAAGACGTTTTCTACGAAGGCGGTCCCCATTGGGGTGACTTAGTGATTAACTTGCTGTTGGGGCTAACGGTGATTTGTCTGCCCCTTACAGTCGGTGCCATTGTTCGTGCCCTCTGGCTGCGCTACCGCATTACAAATCGGCGGATTACGGTGATAGGCGGCTGGATGGGGCGCGATCGCTCCGATGTTATTTATAGCGAAATTACTAAAGTCGTCACCGTTCCTCGCGGTTGGGGCGCCTACGGCGATATGGTCGTCACCCTCAAAGATGGTAGCCGCTTAGAAATGCGCGCTGTCCCCCGCTTCCGTGAAATTTACACCTATATTTCTGCCAAATTGAGTCCCGCTGCCAAAAGTGTCAGTGGCGCGATTGGTTCTAAAGACCTAAGATAGTTCTGTTAACTGTTCACCCCTAATTGCAGGATTCCATGGATTTTGGTATCGGTTTCCTCTCCAACAATGTCATGCTGCCAATCCTTGATTTTTTCTATGGGATTGTGCCGAGCTATGGCCTTGCGATTGTGGCGCTGACATTGGTGGTGCGCTTTGCTGTCTATCCCCTCAGTGCGGGATCAATTCGCAATATGCGGCGCATGAAAGTTGTGCAGCCAATCATGCAAAAACGGATGCAGGAAATCCAACAGAAATACAAGGATAATCCTGCCGAACAGCAAAAGGCAATGGCAGAGGTGTATAGGGAGTTTGGCAATCCCTTAGCGGGGTGTTTCCCCCTGCTGTTGCAGTTGCCGATTCTCTTTGCCCTCTTTGCGACGCTCCGTGGATCACCCTTTGCCGATGTGAATTACCAGATCAACCTGCAAATTGTCCCCCCCGATCAAACTGTCTTAGCCCAGCCCTTTGCCACTAAACCGCAAAATATCTACGTTGACGAGGGCATCCACTTTCCTATTCAGGCGGTGGTTCCCAGCGGTACCAAGATTCCAGTGGGCCAAACGGTGCATCTCCAGTTCCAAACCAAGGACGGAAAACCCTTTAGTGAACTGGCCGCCGCCTATCCCAATAGTCACCTGCAACCCAAGTGGCAAATTATTCGTGGTCAAGAGCGGGCAACCATTGATGGTGAAGGGCATTTGCAAGCCCTGCAACCCGGCGATGTCACTGTACAGGGAACGATTCCGGGGATTGCCGCTGATAAAGGTTTTCTCTTTATTTCTGCCCTTGGCCATGTGGGTGCCATTGATCAAGGGGAACTATTTCTCACGCTGCCGGATGGTACACGCCAGTTTAATTGGGGCGCAATCCACTGGGATATCCTAGTCATGATCCTTGGCTTTGGCGTCAGTCTCTACGTCAACCAGTTGCTCTCTGGCCAAGGCAGCAGCAATAACCCGCAGCAGCAAACTGTAAATCAATTGACGCCGATTATCTTTTCTGGAATGTTCCTCTTTTTCCCGCTGCCGGCAGGGGTGCTGCTCTATATGCTGATAGCCAACATCTTCCAGACGGTGCAGACCTTTATTCTCCAACAGGAGCCGCTGCCAGAGAACCTGCAAAAACTGGTGGAGGAGCAGGAACGGGCTGAAGCCATTAAAAATCGGGCTGCTCTTCCCTTTGAGGGCAAGGGCGCTAAAAGTGCCAAGGCCACCAAAGCCAAGCGTAATCCATCAAGTTGAGGGGAGGCATGACCGCTGATCCAATTGCTGCGGGGTGTGCGTGGCTCGAACAGGCGCTTGCTTTAGCAGGCTTTAAGACAACTGTTGCCGTGGTGGAATCTCCTTTAGCAGGTGTGGTGCCGGGGCACTGGCTAGAAATCGATCGCCAGCCCCTGAGTGCTGCACAAGTTGAGTCCCTGCTGGCCAACAATGCCCAAGCTCTTGATGCCTTGCAATATCTGCTCAATGCTACGTTGAATTTAGGGCGATCGCGGGAGGAGCAAACAGCTTTTACCTTGGAATTGGCGGGCTATCGCCGTGCCCGTTATCGCCAGTTGCAGGAGATTGCCCATCAGGTGGCGGCCCAAGTCCTCGCCAGCGGTAAACCCGTTGAAATTCGCTCCCTGTCAGCGGCAGAGCGGCGCGTCGTTCACAGTCTGATTAAAGTAGAAAGCGATCGCCTTGAAACCTTTAGCCACGGTGAGGAACCCGATCGCCGCTTGGTGGTGCAGTTAGCCCAAGGGACTGAGGCCGAGGTGGCGGCTGATGCGCTGGAGCAAGTATAGACCCAAAATCGAGTTGCCACTGCGATCAAGGGGTGGACTGTAGCAGGCGATCGCCCCCTGTCGCGGCACAATGGCCAAAATCACACCGCTGACACCCGATTTCACGGGCAAGCCAATCTCTAGGGCATAGCGGGGGGAGTCCTCGTAGAGGCCACAGGTGAGCATGAGCACATTCACCTGCTGACGATGGCGATCGCTGACCTTGGCATGGGGCAGTGCCAATAGAAGACCCAAGCGCGCCACTTCCTCAACTGTTCCTTGGAAACAGCACACCTGATTGTAGATCTCAAGGGCAACCGCCCCATCGGCAATGCGTCCAGACTCCACTAAGAAGTGGGCAAGGGTGCGATTTTGCCAGTTGGGATGGCGATAGACTGCTGCTAACGCCTCCTGATCCACCCGCAACTGTGTACCAGCACATTCATTGAGCCAAGTCTGAAAGACTGCGACACCGCCAACATGAGCCAACTGGCTAGCAAGGGCGATCGCCCCACTATTAATCATGGGATTGCGGGGCCACCCCTGATCCAGGGTTAACTGCAACACAGAGTTATAGGGGTAATCTGAGGGTCGCTGTCCCACCCACGTCCACACCTGCTCCTGCCACAGTGTCAAGGCATACAGCAGCAAGAAGGGCTTAATTGCACTCATCAAGGGAAAGCGCAAACTGGAATGCCCAAGGGTAAACTGTTGCGCCGGGGTCACCACCGCAAAGGCAAAGGCCTCAGACCCCACCCTCGGCAGCCGCTGAAGCGGTTCCCCCTTGGGAATTTCTGTTGCAGCCGCCTCAAGCCACTCTTGGATGAGGGCAGGATGGAGTTGCCCCAACATTCCCGCGCCTAGGCGTTGGCATCAAGGGAGAGTTGCTCGCTGCTGGTCACCCGTCGCCGTCGCCGCCGACCTGCAGGCACAGAGGCTTCCGGGGTGGATGCTTCCCTGCCGGCTTCAGTCTCGGTCGTGACTTCTGGCTCACTGGTATTGAGCAGCGCATTGACCGGAATCGGCTCGACATTCATCGTGCTGGCCACCGGGAAGGGCGGCTCATCAGCAGTCTCTGGGATATCCTCAGGCATTCCCTCACTGACGGGTCGTGCGGTTTTCTGGGGCAGGGGTAGGGGGTCTTGGCCGGGGCGGGCCACCATAACAATCGTTCCCCGAGGATTCTTCACCTCCTCAGAGTGCAGCACAAGGGGTGAAATTCCCATTTCCGCATAGACCGCCTGCTCTTGATCCGTCATTGTTACGGTAATCACTTCCGCTGGTTCAGAACGGTTCGGACGGGCAGGGCGCGGCGGCCGGCTCTCCACTTTAACCACTGGCGGCGGCGCCGTTTCTGTAGGGGTGGTAATCACCTTGCGGCCATTGCCATTTTCAGAGGCACGGCGCGGACTGCGGGGGGTTGGTGGATGACTACTGCGGGAAGTACGCGGGCGAATACCCCCCACCCCTTGATAGTCAGGGTGGTTAATGAGTTGGGTTTCTAGACTGCTACTGGCAAAGCCATTGGGTTCAGTGCGGGATTCTAAACTGCGGCGTGGCTCCGGTGGACGCGGCATGGGCGATCGCTCGACAATTTCGCCGGGGCTATCTTCCGGTTCACCGGGTAAATGCACCAAGTGACCCAGGCCACCACAGGCACTACAGGGGCGGCCAAAAAGTTCATAGATATTTTGCCCTTGGCGTTTGCGGGTCAGTTCCACCAGCCCCAGTTCTGAGAGTTGAGCAATTTGGGGACGGGCTTTATCAGCACGCAGGGCTTTACTAAAGTGCTCCAGCAGTTGCAACTGGTCGCGGCGGGAATCCATGTCAATAAAATCCACAATGATTACGCCAGCAATATTGCGCAGTCGCAGTTGGCGAGCAATCTCCGTAGCTGCTTCGCAGTTCGTCCACAGCACTGTTTCCCGCGAGGTGGCTGAACTGGTGAATGAACCGGAGTTGACATCAATGACCGTCAGTGCCTCTGTCGGTTGAATGATAATATAGCCACCGGAGGGCAAATCCACACGGGGTTTCAGGGCTTCACGAATGGCAGCATTTACCCGAAAGTAATCCAAAATGGGAATGGGTTCTTGGTGATAGTCAATGAGAACCCCCACGGGCTTATTGACATTCCAGTTTTTCAGGTGCTGTTTGACCCGTTTAACCCCATCGGGCGTATCCACCACAATGCGGTTAACATCACTGCTATAGACATCCCGCAACACTTTTTGGATAAAGTCATCATCGCGCCCCAGAAGCTGAGGAGGACGGCTGGAGGCCGCCTGCTGTTGGATGGTTTCCCACTGCCGTTGCAGAAGTTCCAGATCCTCAAGAATGGCCTCTTCGGAGACACCCTCGGCCTCTGTGCGCACCAGTAGCCCCATGCCCGCGGGTTTGACCAAAATGCCCAAGGCACGTAGCCGATGCCGTTCGGCTTCATTGGTAATCCGTCGCGATAGATTCACCCCCCGACCATAGGGCATCAGCACGAGATAGCGCCCGGGCAACGAAATATTTCCTGTCAGCCGTGGCCCTTTGGTGCCCGTGGGTTCCTTCATCACCTGAACCAGCACTTTTTGCTGCGGTGCGAGCAATTCCGTGATTGCTCCAGCCGTTCGCTTCAGGCGCAATGGGCCAAGGTCAGTGACATGGATAAAGCCATTACGGGAGGCATCCCCCAAGTTGACAAAGGCAGCATCAATGCCCGGTAGGACATTTTCAACCACGCCAAGGTAGATGTCCCCCACCTGATGGGTTCCCGTAGCCACGATTAATTCTTGAATTTGATCTTCGGCAAAGACCGCCGCTAGCCGATGTTCCTCGGCAATAATAATTTGCTTAGGCATTCATTATCCTTAGAATTTCTTAACAAAACAAACGTCAGCATGAATTGGCTAAAGGCATCTAGCACAGTGTTTAGCCACTCTTGCCCCTGTAAGGGACGCGTGCAAGTTTGGCTTTAAGATGGTTGGGAAAAGGGTTCCTGTAGAGGTGGGTTGGCATTGGAACGCGGAACGCAACTGTGGTGATACCTAAAAAGCTCTGCACGATTTGCAGAAGGAAAAGATGTCACCCCATGCCAGCCTTGATGAAAGTTGATGCTTAACCTTTGATCTCTTAAGCTATGGAGGTTAAGCAAAAGGGATTTTTCTACAGTACCTTTAATGGTCTCTGATTATAGGTATCTCTGTCAAGATTGGCTAGGGGATTTTGCAAAAATTTTCACTGTCGCTGCCCCTACCCTCTTGAGCACGAGCATAGTGTGCCACTTTGCAAACCTGATAGGACACTTTGGCGATCGCCCACAAAGCTGCTACAACTATAAACATCTCAACATTGATTAAGCGTCTTGGCTAGAAAATTAGCCACATTGAGGAGAATTGCCCATGGGAGTCCACATCAAGCAGGCAGTGGAAGTCGCAACTTATATCATCTCACAACGCCTACAGGGCAAAAAGCGCTTTCCCCTCACCTTGATGCTTGAGCCTCTCTTTCGCTGTAATCTGGCCTGTTCGGGCTGTGGTAAGATTCAGCATCCCCTTGAAGTCTTGCGCAAATATCTCACCCCAGAGGAGTGCTTCCGCGCCGTTGAAGAATGTGGTGCGCCGATTGTTGCTATTCCCGGTGGCGAACCCCTGCTGCACCCGCAAATTGATGAAATTGTCAGTGGCTTGGTGGCACGGCGGAAGTTTGTTTATCTGTGTACCAACGGAATTCTTCTAGAGGAAAATCTCCACAAGTTCAAGCCCTCCCCCTACTTTAGCTTCAGCGTTCACCTCGATGGTCTGCGGGAGTGGCACGACAAATGCGTGGATCGTCAAGGGGTCTTTGACACAGCTGTAAAAGCCATTAAAGCAGCCAAAGCCAAGGGCTTCCGTGTCACCACTAACACGACAATTTTTGAAGGGGTGGATCCCAAGGAAATGCAGGAATTCTTTGATTTTGTGAGTTCTCTGGGGGTGGATGGCATGATGATTTCGCCGGGCTATGCCTATGAGTGGGCACCAGATCAGGAGCACTTCCTCAAGCGGGAGCAAACCCGTGCCCTCTTCCGTGAAATCCTCGCCCCCTACCGTGCGGGTCAAAAGAAATGGAACTTTAACCACAATCCCCTATTCCTTGATTTCCTTGTGGGTGAAAAGGACTACGAGTGCACCCCCTGGGGCATGCCCAGCTATAGTGTGTTGGGTTGGCAGAAACCCTGCTATCTCCTCAATGAGGGGCATTACAAGACTTGGAAGGAACTGATTGAAAATACGGAGTGGGAGAAGTATGGCCACAAAAGTGGCAATCCCAAGTGCCGTGACTGCATGGTGCACTGTGGTTATGAGGCCACTGCTGCTATGGATGCCTTTAATCCAGCTAATATGGTCAAGGCGGCGGGCAGTTTGTTCTAGCGCGGACGCATGAGTTGCCAACGCCGTTCTGCGGCTTCTACAGCGGCTTTGGGGGTTAATTTGCCAAGGAGAACACTTTCGATCGCTCGCCCAAGGGTTTGGGAAAAGCGGGCATAGCCACGGAAGTTGGGACGCGCCCGAGCAGTGGCCATCTGATCTAGAAAAACACGAAGCGCAGGTTGCTGCCCCACAAAGGCCTGATAGCGATCGTTGGTACGCACCCGTTCATTCACGGGCAAATACCCTGTGCCCAAAGCCCACTCCGTTTGAAATTCTTCACTGAGAACGTAGTCCAGAAAGGCTAGAGCTGCCTCTTCCCGTTGCGGTGTTGAGCGAAAGACAAAGAGATTTTCGCCCCCCAGTGCGGTTGCGGCGGTCTTGAGGGCGGGCATGGGTAGGACGCCAAAATCCACCCCCGACTGTTGTAGTTGTGCTAATGTCCAAGGCCCTGTAATCTGCATCGCCACCTCGCCACGGATAAATTGATCTAGTTCATAACCACGTTCCGGGGCAGAGAGTGTCGCTAAGCCCTCTTGTCGGAGGCGTTGCCAAAAGTCAAGGGCTGCGATCGCGGGTGGTGTGTCAATGTGGGCGCTTTCTGGCGTTTCGCCGAGACTGCCACCAGCGCTCCAAAAAAAGGGCAACCATGTGAAAACGGCAAATTCCCCTTGGCCAAGGGCAAGCAGGAGCGGAGTGATGCCCTGTGCCTTTAGGGTTTGGCTTACCTGCTCTAATTCCTGCCATGTGCTAGGCAGTGTTTTCACTCCAGCGGCAGCCAATAAACTGGGACGATAAAAAATCCCAATGTTGTTGGTGGCAAAGGGAATTGACCAGTAATGGTCGCCATAGCGCATTGTTGGTCTCAGGGCAGGACTGACTTGATCGTGGTAGGGGGAAGCTTGCCACCAGTCATCGAGGGGACGCAGGGCACCCAGATCAACAAACTGCCCCGTAATCGTAGGGTTATACCAAAGCAGATCTGGTGCGGCATTGCCCACCACTGCGGCCAGAATTTTTGGTAACTGCTGGTCGGGTTGGCCAACGTAGAGGGCTTGGACATGAATCTGGGGATGGCGGGCGTTGAAGCGATCCACAAGACGCTGGAGTACCACACGGTTGGGGGGTGGGTTGACCCCATGCCAGAAAATCAGTTCAATGGGCTTCTCGGATTGGGTCCCCGTTGTACAGCCGATGAGCAGTAGAGCTAGGAAACCCAGCAGTAGCGTCAACCAGCCAGGTCTATTGCAGACGATCAATCGTGCGGTATTGAATGGCTTCGGCCACATGGGCAGCGGCAATCGTTTCACAGTCGGCCAGATCAGCAATGGTACGGGCTACTTTTAGGATACGGTCCGTGGCTCGCGCCGAGAGCCCCAGTTGGGCGATCGCCCTTTCTAGGAGATGGGTCGAAGTCTCATCTAAACGACACCACTGCCGCAGATGGCGGCTTTGCATTTGGGCGTTGCAGTGGACAGTGGGTTCTTGGGCAAATCGCTGTTGCGCTCGCGATCGCGCCGCCAAGACCCGCTGCCGTACTGTGGCTGAATCTTCCCCTAGGGTTTGGCGAGTCATTTCCTCCGGCTTGAGGCGGCTGACACTCACTTGTAGATCAATGCGATCCAACAGAGGGCCAGAGAGCTTTGCCCAGTACTGTTCTCGCTGGCGCGGCGAGCAGGTACAGGGTTGCACTGGATCGCCATAATAGCCACAGGGGCAGGGATTGGTGCTGGCCACCAAGGTAAATTGCGCCGGGAACACTACGGATTGGCGGGTGCGGGCAATGGTGACTTGGCCATCCTCAAGGGGCTGGCGCAAAAATTCCAAGACATCCCGCTTGAATTCGGTCAATTCGTCGAGAAAGAGCACGCCGCGATGGGCAAGAGAAATTTCCCCCGGTCGCGGATAGCTACCACCGCCGACAAGGGCAGGGCCAGAGGCAGAGTGATGAGGACTGCGAAAGGGGGGGTCTTGGATCAATTGACCGCGTTCTTTAAGCAAGCCAGCAACGGAGTGAATTTTGGTGACTTCAAGGGCTTCGTCAAAGGTCAAGGGCGGCAGGATCGTTGGTAACCGCCGCGCCAACATTGTTTTACCACTGCCCGGTGGCCCGACAAAGATGAGATTGTGCCCGCCCGCAGCCGCAATTTCTAGGGCACGCCGCGCTTGATACTGCCCCTTGACGTCCTTGAGGTCAACGCTAAAACGAGGAGAGGGGGGGGCATGGCAACTCAGGGAATTGGCTGCTGGCGATCGCGAGCTAGGGTCATTCAAAAAGGCTGCAACTTCGGCAAGGGTGTGGCAACCGTAGACCTTTAGCCCCCGCACAACTGCTGCTTCCGTGACATTGGCCATGGGTACCACGAGACCGGTCATTCTTTGGGCTTGCGCCGCAACGGCGATCGCCAATACCCCTGCCACCGGTTGCAAGGTGCCATCGAGGGACACTTCGCCGAGAAAGAGATGGTCGCCGAGTAAATCCGTTGCAACCTGTCCTGAAGCGGCTAAGATGCCAATGCTAATGGGGAGATCAAAGCTAGGGCCTTCTTTACGTAAATCGGCAGGGGTGAGATTAACCACAATGCGCCGCATCGGGAAGCTAAAACCCGCATTGCGAATCGCTGCCTTAACGCGCTCCCGTGCCTCTTGTACACCAGCATCGGGCAGACCGACCACGACAATCCCCGGCAAGCCGCCAGCAACATCCACTTCAACGCCGACGGGAATCGCGTCAATTCCTAAGACGGCAGCACTCCAAACCCGTGCCAGCATAGCGTCAAAGTCAGAAAGAGCACCGGCGACTGGCCGTGTTTCGTCTCGGTGCTCTTCACTGGTTCGCTCCTCACACACTTAATGACCTTAGCAGATGTATCGCTAATTTGTCACTATTGCATAGGAATTTTCATGAAGTTTATTTGCAAAACCCCAATTTCTGTGTCCAGTCTTAGCGCAAACTCCCTAAGGTATGCCGCCAAGCCAACTCTTTGTTGATAATTTCGAGCGATCGCTGCTCGGTGCCACTGAAGAGGGGCGTAATGGTTTCGAGAATTTGTGCCAACAGCGGTGCTGCATAGTTCCCCGTTGAGCGTAACAAATGGGCATAGTAGCGAAACTGGGCTTGACCTTGGGCATTGCGATGAAAGGCCAACACCTCGGCGGTTGTCAACTGCCACACGGGCGTATTCACGGGCACCACAAGGGTGGGCATCCCCTGGTGGCCATAGGTTCGATCTGCCGCAGTAACCAAATGACCAATCAGGGCAATCCACAGCAGTGTGCGGGTTTCACTGACTAAATCGGGACTGAGAAAGGTGTCGGCATGGGTGGTGAGGCGAGGGCTGATGTGATGGAACTGGGGATTCAACAGTTGAGAGTTATAAATGACCCCGACCGCCCAGTGGCGCTGCTCATCCTCAAGCTTGACAAAACGAC
>NZ_DVEH01000073.1 GCF_015295825.1 Thermosynechococcus sp. M98_K2018_005 | reverse complement strand
ATCCCCTCGCTGAAGCGGAGGGGTTTTAGCCTGCCCACATCACTCCTATAACGATACCTATGGCCATCTGGCGGGCGATCGCGCCCTGCAACAGGTTGCCCATGCCATTCAGTCCCAGGTGCGGGAAGCTGATCTCGTGGCTCGCTATGGCGGTGAAGAGTTTATTCTCCTGTTGCGCCGCACCCACCATGACAATGCCATTTGCGTTTTAGAGCGGATTTTGAACCACATTCGCAGCCTAGGGATTCCCCATGCCAGTTCGCCAGTGAAACCCTACCTCACCGTCAGTGCCGGCATTTGCATCGTGACCGCCACCCTTAGGAGCTGCCCAATGGCGGAGCTGGTGGCGACTGCTGATGCTGCCTTGTACGAGGCCAAACGCTCAGGGCGCGATTGCTATCGCTTATGTCTTGAAACCGATGCTTGGCTGAGTGCGCCTGTCTCTTCCAGCTAAGAAATTCAGCCCTAGCCTTAGAGAAAGCCCCGGTAGCTGCCCCTGCTCGATATAATGTGGGTGGCCAAAGCACGGCAATCCCCTAGCCAAAACGTGATAGTTGATCGCGGTTGGGACGTTGTGTTGCAGAATGTAAAGCTGAGTTAATTTTTGGAGATCGTGTAGCCCATGTACAATGCGACGAATTCTAGCAGTCGGATGTTTCGCTATGAAGTGGTGGGACTGCGACAAAATGCCGAAACTGATAAAACCGACTATGCCATCCGCAACAGTGGCAGTCAATTTTTCAACGTTCCCTATAACCGCATGAATCAGTTTATGCAGCAGATTAGCCGTTGGGGGGGCAAAATTGTGAGCATTCAACCCCTCGATGGTGTGGCTGCGCCCTTGGCTGCGACCACGGAACCCGCATCCAATAATGGTGCTGCCCCTGTTAAAGAAAAGAAAGTTGATATTCCCGTCAATATCTATCGTCCCAATAATCCCTGCATTGGTAAGGTTATTTCCAATGAAGAGTTAGTGCGTGAAGGGGGCGAGGGAACCGTCAAGCACATCATCTTTGACATCTCTGGTACTGAGTTGCGCTATCTCGAAGGCCAAAGTATTGGCATTATTCCTGCGGGTACCGACACTAACGGTAAACCCCATAAGCTGCGCCTCTACTCTATTGCTTCGACCCGCCACGGTGACTTTCAAGATGATAAAACGGTCTCCCTGTGTGTGCGGCGCCTAGAGTATAAGGACAAAGAGACGGGGGAAACCATCTATGGCGTTTGCTCTTCCTACCTGAACCAACTGCAACCCGGCGATGAGGTGAAAATCACAGGGCCAGTGGGTAAAGAAATGCTCCTGCCCGATGACCCCGAAGCCACGATCATCATGCTGGCAACAGGAACGGGGATTGCCCCCTTCCGTGCCTTTTTGTGGCGCATGTTCAAAGAAAATAACCCCGATTATCAATTCAAGGGGCTGGCATGGCTCTTCTTTGGCGTTGCCTACACTGCGAATATCCTCTACAAGGATGAGTTAGAGGAACTACAGGCCAAGTATCCAGAGCACTTCCGCCTCACCTATGCCATCAGCCGTGAGCAAAAAACTCCTGACGGCGGCAAGATGTACATCCAAGGTCGCATTGCTGAGCATGCGGATGAAATCTGGCAACTCCTCCAGAAGAAAAACACCCATGTCTATATGTGTGGTCTGAAGGGGATGGAGCCGGGTATTGATGAGGCAATGACAGCGGCGGCAGCCAAAAATGGTGCCGATTGGCAAGAGTTCCTCAAGGGCACGCTTAAAAAAGAAGGCCGCTGGCACGTGGAAACCTACTAGGGAGATCATTTGGGGGGCGATCGCCCCCTTTTTTTCCTCAATGTCAATTGCCGCTTGGATCTGTCAGGATAGAAGTAGGTTGCCTGGTGACATTCTCCTTCACTAACCTTGGCAATACTCTTGCAGCATTTATGATGGAGCTGTTACTGAGAAATCAATATCTGGCGTACGGTCGCTAAAATGTAACCTATTTAACGCCAAGTCATGAGTGTTCTCGTATTCTAATGGTGAGTACCCAGCGATCGCCTATGATTTATCCTCGCTTTCTGCGCAAAGCCTACCGTAAAGAACCCATCTCCGCTTTCCTTCTGTTAATGGGAGGGGTTGATTTGACCATTGGTGGCTTGGGGGGCTACAACGGTCTGCTGCTATTGGGTTTAGGTCTGATGGGAAGCGCGCTGCTCTATCGCCTGCTCCAGCGATCGCCCGAACGTCCTCTCCCTGAGAAAGTTCCCCAGTATGCACTGCCGCCCCAATCCTCCCAGCCCCTGCCGATGCTGACGATGAGTAAAAAACAGCCCCCCCTGCGCTAGGCCAAAGCTGAGATCATCGTCTGAAATTTCCACAGAATTTCCTGCCATTCCCGTTCCGGGTGAGAGCCTTTGACAATACCCGCCCCAGCAAAAAGATGGGCATGATTGCCCTGCAGCTGGGCAGAGCGAATGCCGACAATGAATTCCCCTTCGCCCGTTGGTGTCACCCAACCAAGGGGAGCAGCATAGCCATTGCGATCAAAGGGTTCCAGTTGCTGAAGCCAGTCTTGTGCCCGTGAAGCAGGATACCCTGCTACTGCTGGCGTAGGATGTAAAGCCGCCACCACTTGAAGAATATGAATGGGTTGGGGCAGCGGTGCCTGAATCAGCGTTTGCAGATGTTGGATATGACTTAGCTCAAGGATGCGTGGTTGGGTAGGCACCTCACAGGTCATGCCCAACTGTTGGAGGGTTTGGCAAAGAAATTCAACAATGATCTGATGCTCGTAGCGTTCCTTGGGGCTGCGGTAAAGGCCATTGCGCAGGCTTTGGTCCTCCTGTTGGGTTTGCCCCCGGGGACGGGAACCCGCCAAGGCATCGGTACAGAGAACGCCATCGGCCATCTTGACCAAGCGTTCAGGACTGGCCCCCAAAAAGACCTGCTGCCGCTCTTGGCCAACACTAAAGATGTAGCAATTGGCGTACTGCTGACGCAGGTTTTGCAACGTTCCCAGCCAGTTAAACTCCTGAGGCTGCTCTAGGGTGAGGGCGGCGGCCAAAACCAATTTTTCGAGGTTTCCCTCCTCTAGGAGCTTGAGGGCCCGCTTGACACTGGTAATAAATCGCCCATATTGCTCAGGCAGGGGGGGTAGGGCGATCGCCAGTGGTGGTGGACAGGGGGGCGGATCAGCGAGAATGTGGGCCAGTGCCCGCTGCACTAGTTGCCAGTCTTGCCAGAGGCGATGGGGTGTACTGGTCTGTAAGGCACAACTGAGGGTGAGCCAAACATGATCCAGACGCTGAATCACCTGCCAGCGGGGTAAGAACCCTCGGTTAGCGCCTGAGTGATCCCAAAAACTGAATTGACAGAACAGGCGCGGTTCGGCTGGAGCGATCGCCCACACTCGGCTGAGGGTTTGTTCACTAAAACGCTGGAGTTCCACAAACCGTTGATGTCCCTGAACACTGCTGGTCGCCACCGCACCACAGGCAGCAACGATCTCCCCCGCTTGCTCAAGGTAAAAATGTTCACTTTCGCCACTGACCTGCATCAGCCCAGCCAATAGCATTAGGGGATCAACGGTGGGTAAAGAGATGCCTAAACTGAGGAACTGACAATTGGCCTGCTGTGCTGCCTGAATTCCAGCGCTGACCTGAGTATAAAACTCGGACTCGGAGGACAAATCAAAAGTAAGGGGCAGCGAAACGGGCATAACCAAACAAGGTCAAGATTGCCCTTACATTTTCCCCTTGGCAGGGAACCTTTGGCAAAAAGACTGGAACTTCCCGATGTCCCTGATTATGCTGAGGAGTAGGATCACTGTCTATTTCTGAGGCAAGCATGGCTAAGGTTGTGAAAACAGATGCGGAATGGCGAGCTCAGCTTACCCCTGAGCAGTACTATGTCACCCGCAAGAAGGGAACGGAGCGTGCCTTCACGGGCTGCTACTGGAAGAACAAAGAGCCCGGACTCTATCGCTGTGTCTGCTGTGGCACGCCGCTTTTTCGCTCTGAGACCAAGTATGACTCTGGCAGTGGCTGGCCGAGTTTTTGGCAACCCCTTGACCCCAAAAATATCCGCATGGAGCGGGATCTTTCCCATGGCATGGTGCGCACGGAGGTTCTCTGTGATGTCTGTGATGCCCACCTCGGCCATGTCTTTGAGGATGGCCCGCCACCCACAGGACTGCGCTACTGCATTAACTCAGCGGCGCTGGAATTTATCCCTGAATCTGCCGCTTCTTCATGACCCCCGTGTTGAACAACTGCAAAGTCTCAATCCTAGAACTGGCGCGGCAACAGCCGTTCCACGGGGCAAACTTTGAGGAGATTTTCGGGACATTCTTCGGACGAGTGCCCACAGTCTCAATGTGGCACGGGTGAGTCTGTGGTTTTATTCGGGCGATCGCCAGCATATTGAATGTGTGCACTTGTTTCAGCAGTCGCCCCAGGGCTTGACAGCGGGGATGACGCTGACCGCCAGTGACTATCCTTGCTACTTTGCGGCTCTACAAGAGGAGCGCACGACTACGGCTCATGAGGCTTGGGTTGATCCACGCACCCAAGCGTTTCGCCAAAGTTACCTCGAACCCCTTGGCATAACCTCATTGCTGGATGTGCCCATTTGGGTCGAAGGGGTGATGATGGGTATCCTCTGCTATGGACATGTGGGGCCGCCTCGCCAGTGGACGGTTGCGGAGGAGCAGTTTGCCGCTTCCCTAGCGGATCTGGTGTCCTTGGTGGTGGAAAGTCGCGATCGCCACCGCGCCCTCAGAGCACCAGAGGAAAGCGAAGCCCGCTTAACCACCTTCTTTCAAGCCACCTCTGAGGCGGTAGTCATCCATGAGCAGGGGACAATTCTTGATGTCAATGCGGCAACTGAACGGCTGTTTGGCTATACGGCTTCAGAACTAGTGGGTCAGTCGGCCTTGTTGTTACTGCGGCGAGTCTATGAGAATTTGATCACCAACGCCCTCAAACATAATCGTCCCGGTATCACCATCACCCTGACGGCAGAGGGACAGGGAGACAGCGTTTACTGCACCGTCTTAGCCAACCCAATCTAGAGCATTGTTACCCTTGACAAACCCAAGGCAAAAGCGAGAGACTTAAGGCCAACTTCATCTTTTTCTCTCGGTTTCCTGTAAAATGGCCAGTTGAACCTTCTTGTTTTAACTCAACTTTCGTGGACGTTTGTGCATAGGTTCCCTTTTAGCCACGAAGCTAGGATTGTTAAGACACGAAACATATCATCTGGCTTTTATCCCTCTGACCTGTCGCGGTGACTCAGCTACGGCACGTCAGAAAACTCTTGCAACTCATCCATTTATTAGGAGCAATAGCGAGTCGTTATGTTGGGCAAACTCCGTGACCTCATGGGCCTAGGCCCAGAGACTGACATCTACGATGAGGAATACCCTCAAGGAACGGCAGGAACGCTAACCCCGGAACCGAAGGTGGAACGGCTGCCCACATCGCGGCCAACCCTGAGTCATGACCTTGACCCCAGTCCATCTCCCTCAGTTGCCACTGGTTCAGTGCCCACGGGATCAGCTCCTTCGAATGTGATTGGTATGCCCAATGCCGGTCGTTGGTGGGGGGCAGTGGCGGAAGTTTTGGTGATCCAGCCCCGCAGTTTTAGTGAAATGCCTGAGGTGATCAAGGCTCTTAAAGAGCGGAAGTCTGTGGTGCTAAATCTGACCTTGATGGAGCCAGAGCAAGCCCAACGCTCAGTGGATTTTGTTGCCGGTGCTACGTTCACGATTGATGGCCATCAAGAGCGTATTGGTGAGAGTATTTTCCTCTTTACGCCAAGCTGTGTCCAAGTGAGTACCCAAGTCGGTGGGGTGCGTCCAACTGCCACACCAACCCCCACACCCGTTGCCCCACCGCCCGCTTGGGGTATGAATGCCCAACAACAGCGTAGTGCCTAGGGTGCCTGCTCTTGGGATCATTGGCTGTGGCCGCATGGCGGAGGCAATGCTTGCGCGGTTGCTGGCGGATGGTCTCTTGCCAGAGCAGGTGTGGGTATCGGCGCGATCGCCCCAGCGGCAACAGCATCTAGCCCACACCTATGGGGTTAGGGTGACAACGAACTTAGAGGTGGCCACAGCCGAAACGCTCCTACTGGCGGTCAAGCCACAGGTCTTTGCCGATATTGAGTCGGAACTGGCGGATACGCCGGTGGCACAAAGCACTGGGGTTGTCCTTTCCATCATGGCAGGGATCAACAGTGGGCGGCTGCGGCGGCTTTTTCCCCAGCGGCTGATCTTTCGGGCAATGCCGAATACACCGGCCCAGGTGGGCGCCGGGGTGATTGCCCTTGCCAGCGATAGTGCCGCCAGTGAACTGGAGATTCGCAAGATTAAGAATTTGTTAGGGGTGCTGGGGCAGGTGGTGGCTGTCAGTGAAGGGCAAATGGATGCAGTAACGGCGCTGTCTGGCTCTGGCCCTGCCTTTGTTGCCCTGATTGTGGAGGCGCTTTGCGATGCCGGGGTGGCGGTGGGCTTATCGCGATCGCTGACACAGGAACTCGTTTATGGCACAATAGCAGGCACAGTACAATTACTTAATGAGCGTGGGCTGCATCCAGCACAACTCAAGGATGCGGTCACCAGTCCTGCGGGGACAACCATTGCGGGTCTCGAAGTACTGGAAGCTGCTGGTGTGCGTGGAACCCTCATGCAAACGGTAAAAGCGGCCTACGAGCGTGCCCAAGCCCTCAACTAAGTGCCTATGCCCAACTCTCCCACAACCGCTGACCCCCCCGCCATTGAAGGCTTAGATGTGAAGGTGGTGTTCATTTACTACTTTGCCTGTGTCACTGCCATCACCGCCTTGAGTTTGAGCCAAATTTGCCACTGGAGTCTGTTGTCTCCCCTACCCTACCGTTGGGGATTAGCCGTGGGGGTCGTCGTGGGAGCGATTGCTGCCTATTGGAATCATACGCAAGTCCTTGCGATCGCCTTGCCGCAACTGTCGCGACTGGAGGCATGGCTTAAGGATAATGGCTATGAAGTGACTGAGACCGAAGAGAATTTGACCATTTATCGCTCGCCCCAAAGCTGGCGACGGGGAGCAATCATTCTGGAAACCTTGGGCGATCGCCGGCGTGTGTATAGCCGCGCGGTCACGATTCGGCAACTGCAACGGGACTTGGCTGAGGGTGGACTGTGACTGACTTTGGACGTGTGATTACCGCCATGATTACGCCATTTACAGCCGATGGCGCGATCGCCTACGATGTGGCGGCAGAACTGGCACAGCACCTTGTGGCCAATGGTTCCGATGGTATTGTTGTTTGCGGCACCACAGGGGAATCTCCCACCCTCACTTGGGAAGAGGAGTTTCAACTCTTTCAAACGGTGCAGCAGGCTGTGGCGGGCAAAGCCAAGGTGATTGCAGGTACGGGTTCCAACTCCACCCATGAGGCCATTCATGCCACAGCAAAGGCCGCAGAACTCGGCCTCGATGGTGCCCTCTTGGTTGTACCCTACTACAACAAACCGCCCCAAGAAGGACTCTACGCCCATTTTCAGGCGATCGCCAGGGCGGTGTCGGACTTTCCCCTCATGCTCTACAACATCCCCGGCCGCACAGGGCAAAACCTGCTACCAGAAACAGTGATTCGCCTTGCTGACTATCCGAACATTGTTGCCATTAAAGAAGCCAGCGGCAGCCTTGATCAAGCCAGTGCCCTACGTGCCGCCCTACCGCCGACCTTTCGCATTTACGCTGGCGATGATTCCCTAACGTTGCCATTACTGGCCGTTGGTGGTTATGGTGTAGTCAGTGTGGCCAGTCACCTTGTTGGCTTACGCATTCAAGAGATGATCCAAGCCTTTGTCCAAGGAGAGACGGCCAAAGCCACTGCTATTCATTGTCAACTATTGCCACTGTTCAAGGTTTTATTTGTGACGACGAATCCGATCCCGATTAAAGCTGCCCTCAGCCTGCAAGGTTGGGCGGTGGGGGCGCCCCGACTGCCCCTCACGTCTGCGAGTGACGCTGTGATTGGCCAATTGAAGCCTGTTTTAGATGATCTTGGCCTCCTGAAGTCTTAAGACAACGCTAGGGATTTCCCAAGCTGCACTTTTTTTGTTCGTTTCATCGTAAGGAGACCTATGAGTCAATCCGCTGCAACTGCTGCCCTAAAAATTATTCCCCTCGGTGGGCTGCATGAAATTGGCAAGAACACCTGTGTTTTTGAATTCCAAGATGAAATTATTTTGCTGGATGCAGGGCTAGCCTTTCCCACTGATGGGATGCATGGGGTGAATATCGTCTTGCCCGACATGACGTACCTGCGGCAAAATCGCGACAAAATCAAGGGGATGATTGTGACCCACGGCCACGAAGATCACATTGGTGGCATTGCCTTTCATCTCAAGCAGTTTGATATTCCCGTCATCTATGGCCCTCGCCTTGCCATGGCGTTGCTGCAAGGGAAACTTGAAGAGGCAGGAGTTGGCGATCGCACCGAACTTCGCACCGTACAGCCTCGGGACATGGTGCGCTTGGGCAAAAATTTCCTTGTGGAGTATATTCGCAATACCCACTCCATTGCCGATAGCTTCTCGGTGGCGATTCATACGCCCATTGGCGTGATTATCCACACTGGGGATTTCAAGTTCGACTTTACCCCCGTTGATGGCGAGTGCTTTGACATTCAGCGGCTAGCGGAGCATGGGGAAAAAGGGGTTCTCTGCCTCATTAGTGACTCTACCAACTCGGAAGTCCCCGGCCACACCCCCTCGGAGCGATCGGTGTTTCCCAACTTAGATCGTGCCTTTAGCCAAGCAGAGGGGCGGATTATTTTTACCACCTTTGCCTCTTCAGTGCATCGCCTCAGTATGGCCTTGGAATTAGCGCAAAAGCATGGCCGCGTGGTCTCAGTCTTGGGTCGCTCGATGCTCAATGTCATTGCCCATGCACGGCAGTTGGGATACATTCGCTGCCCTGATGATCTCTTTGTGCCGCTGCACATCATGCACAAGTACCCGGATCATCAGGTGATGTACCTGACCACTGGCTCCCAAGGGGAACCCCTGTCTGCTCTGACGCGGATTTCCAAAGGAGAACACAGCAAAATTAAAATTCGCCCCGGCGATACTGTGATTCTCTCAGCTCACCCCATTCCGGGGAACACGATTGCCGTGGTCAACATGATTGATCGCCTGATGATGCAAGGCGCGAAAGTCATCTACGGTCGCGAACAGGGCATTCACGTCTCTGGCCATGCCTGCCAAGAGGATCAAAAGCTGATGCTGGCCTTGACGAAGCCCAAGTTCTTTTTACCGGTGCATGGCGAGCACCGCATGCTGGTGAAACACGCCCAAACCGCTCAGAGCATGGGCATTCCCCCGGAGAATATGGTGATTATTGACAACGGCGATGTGGTGGAACTCACCCGTGACTCGATTCGTGTCGTAGATAAGGTGCCTGCTGGCATTGAGTTACTGGATCGCGGTGGCATTGTCAAAGCCCATGTCCTGCAAGAGCGGCAACAACTGGCCGAGGAAGGCATTATCACCGTGGCGGTGGCGGTGGGTACTGATGGCACCCTGAAGGCCACTCCTGAAGTGCACCTGCGGGGCGTGGTCACGGCAATTGAGCTACAGGCTTGGCAGGCTTGGGTACATGCCACGGTCGAAACCGCTTTGAGCGATCGCTGGAGTGAATATGCCCGCAACGGCGATATAGATTGGGCAGGAGTCAAAGCCCACATTGAACGGGAACTGGTGCGACTGGTGCGCCGTGAACTTCAGGGCAACGCCTCAGTCCTATTGCTCCTGCAACCCATCGAAGTCACCCCCACTGTGACAACAGGAATTCGGCGGCGTCGCAGCACCGCTTCTGTGGTTGGCTAGCACCAAGCCCCTTGGGCAGGAGAGCGTGCCTATTTTGTAGGAGATCCCTGCCCGTTTATTTTTGCTTCCGCATGTTGGTAATCTCCTACTAAGTTTCTCTAGTTTCCTCGGGAGACACGATTGACTTTAAATAAATGTCGCCTATGCACGGGGAGAGATTTGATGCGTTGGATTCGGTGGCTGTTCGGACATTGCTGGAGAGTTGGAACGCTAGTTAGTTTTTCTGTATTTTTAGGATCGTCGAGTTAGTTACCGCCAAGCACTATCCACAAAACCTCAAAGTGCCTTCATCATCGAGGACGATCGCACCTTTCCTTGGGGCGTGCGGGGAATTTGGGGCACAGAAATCCATTGCTTGGGGCATTTGTAGGCACTGCACTGCTGTTTGAGCCATCTGCTGAGTTCCTCAGGGGAGGCCTCTCCCACATAAAGGGCAACGACTTGTTCGCCCCAACGGGGGTCGGGTGTGCCGTAGATGTAGATATCTTGAACAAGACCACTGTCAAGGAGTAAGGCTTCTAACTCTTCGGGATAGATATTCTCGCCACCACTGATGATTTTGCGGCTGGTGCGTCCCAAAATGTAGAGGCGATCGCCCCGCCATTGAGCGCGATCGTCCGTTTGGAATGTCTCTTCATGGAATAACTGAGGGTAATAGCCAAGGGCAAGGGAGGCCGCCTGAATCTGAATCTCCCCCGTAGGGGTTAAAGCAATCTGGGCATGGGGTAAGACTTGACCACAGGAGCGATCGCCCGTCCAAAATTCTCCCTGCCGCTGAGCACAGATCATGCCTGCGGTTTCCGTCATTCCATAACTGAGACATAGGGGCAATCGCTGGGCTGCTGCTTCCTCTAGTAGTTGTGACCAAGTGGGACCACCGCCAATAAAAATTCCCCTTAACTCCCCTAACCACGGGAGCGGCTCTGTGAGCACCTGTTGCAATTGCCGAGGCACCAAAGACAGCCACAGATCACAATTGCCGGGCGGTGCGGCTTGCCGTAGGTCCCGTAAATGGCTCGCAAGATAGAGTTCTCCCCCTGTCCAGAGCGATCGCACCACGGGCATCAGGCCACTGACATGGTACAAGGGCAAAATACTTAGACAGTGAATCACCCCTTCTTGTAAGTGGCTTTGCAGCCCCATTACTGCTGCCTGAAGGGTCGCCACCGTGTGAATTGCCCAACGCAACCGCCCTTGAGTTCCTCCAGTGGGAATCAGAATCCAGCCCTGGGGCAAAGGTTCTCCAGATCCTTGAGGGTCTAGGGGGGGCACGCTTCCCCAAGCCATAAAATTCTGGGGTAGGATCGCTGCCACCTGCTGCCACTCTTGGGACTGCCAGTGGGGATTAGCCAGTAGCAGAGGCGTCCCTGTGGAGAGCGCCGCTAGAAAACCCCTGATAAAACACAAGGGATCGGATTCTGCCAACACGAGGAGAGTGGGTTGCTGCTCTTGGAGTTGCTCTTGATAGTTGGCTAATTGCTCGAGGAGTCTAGCGGTAACAGTGCGCCATTGTCCGTTGTGGGGATACGACAGCCAGTGGGGGGCAATACTCGTAAGTTTTTGTAACAAATCTGTCCTGCGCCTCCCTAAACCAATAGGTAAAATCAAAAGATATAAAAGGAGTGCATTTAGGAGACAGCAGCCTGATTATTCAACAGATGCAACGGGTAGCCGCGATAACTGACCCTAGCCTTAAATTAGCATGGGCCGCAGCCTATGCTGCCGATGATCGCAAGGGAGTGGATATCTGCCTTTTGGATGTGAGTGGCGTGTCCTACTTAACCGATTACTTTGTGATCATTACGGGACTCTCAAAAACCCAAGTGCGCGCCATTTACCAAGGGATTGAGGAGGCGGCTCTCGAACATTGTCAACGGCAACCCCAACATATCGAAGGCCAAGCGGAATGTTCATGGGTGCTGATGGACTACGGTGATGTGATTGTGCATGTGCAGTTGCCCAAGGAACGCCAATACTACAACCTTGAGGCCTTTTGGGGGCATGCCCGGCGCATTCCCTTTGAGTCACTGGTGACCACCTAGCCGATGCAACCCTCTTGGTGGCAGTGGATTCTTTTTATCCTGCCACTGGTGGCGATCGCCAGCTTTATCCTCACCGCCGCCTCAATACAAATTCATGCTTGGGGACTGAGTTGGGTCTGGGCCGTGGTGGTCATGATTCTACTGCTGTGGCGGTGGGGAGTTGCCCATTGGCTCAAGGGTCAGCCGACAGACATTGATTCTCGTTCTTTTGATCTGCCAAGAAGCAGTGATTCAGAAACGGATCAACGCGCCCTCAAGATTCTCCAACACACCCTTGAACAGAGCCGCCAAGACCCGCCCCCTTGGGAAAATTGGCCACTCTTTTGGCAGCGAGTACAAACCCTCGTCAGTGAGATTGCCAAAGTCTATTATCCCAATGTCCAACGTCCGCTGCTGCAAATCTATGTGCCCCAAGCCTACCGCCTGTTACGGGACACGATTGATGATGTGGATCGCTGGCTGGAAACCCTCAACCCGATTTTGTCGCGGGTAACTGTCGGGCAGGCAGTGCGCGCCTATGAACTCTCGCGGCAGGTGGCACCTGTTGCTCGCTGGGGCTTTACCGCTTGGAATTGGGCCCAGTGGTTCCTCAATCCAAGTGTGGCGATCGCCAAAACATTTACCCAAGAGCAGCAGCAAAAGGCCAATCAAGCCCTGATTGCTAACTTGGGACTGACCCTGCGGGAACAGGTGCTCAAGGCCTTGGGACTGCGGGCGATCGCCCTCTACAGTGGCAGCCTCACCCAACTGGAATTGCCCACCCCCACCCGGCGCACAGATACAGGGACACTAGAGGAAATTTTAGAGCAGAGTCTGCCCCTTGCCCGTGCCGAAACCCAGCCTGTCAACGTCTTTCTCGTGGGTCGCACTGGAGCAGGCAAAAGTAGCCTGATCAATAGTTTATTTGCTGCTCCCACCACCTGTGTTTCCCCCTTGCCCAACACAAGCGAGATCCAACAGTACCGTTGGCAGGAAGATTTGACCCTTTGGGATACCCCCGGCTACGAAGATATTCGCGATATTCGCGGTGCTGATCTTCAAGCTCGCCTACGGGAATTGCTACCGCGCATGGATGTGGTATTGCTGCTGACGCCAGCGCTGGATCCTGCCCTTGCTCCGGACATCACCGCCCTGCAATTGATTCGCCAACAGGTAAGGGACTTGCCGATTGTGGTGGCGGTAACCCAAGTGGATCGGCTGCGCCCCCTGCGGGAATGGCATCCCCCCTATGACTGGCAACGGGGTACCCGTCCCAAGGAAGTGAGTATTCGCGAGGCGGTGGCCTATCGCCAAGAACAGTTGGCCGCCTATACGCCCCATGTTTTGCCCATTGTCAACAGCACTGAAGGACGCATGGCTTGGGGACTCGATGCCCTCAGTGATACTCTTGTGAGTTTAATTGCCCCTGCCAAGCAGATCCGCATGGCTCGCTGGCTCAGCGATCGCCAGACACGGCTCCACACTGCTGCCCGCCTCATTGACACCTATTGCCACCGCATCACCACCAGTCAAGGCATTACTGATTTGCTCAAGCGACCAGTGCTCCAGTTTGTTTCAACAATGCTCACGGGGTCTCCCGCCGCCGCGTGGCTTTTGGCAGAACAATTGCCCCTGGAACACCTACCCGTCATCCTTTGTAAATTGCAACTGGCCTATGAACTCTATATGCTGCTGCAAAATGCTAGCGATCGCATGGAAATACTGCCGCGCCCCTTTGATCTTAAAACCTTAGCTCCCTTGCTGCTGCAACACCGTAGCCCCCTTGATCAGGATACTTGGGCCACAGGACACACCCTCGTGGAGTTTTGGACGCAGCCTGAGCCGCCCTTGACATTAATGGCGCGCTATGAGGACTATTGGCAGCGCTTCGCCAGGGCTTCAGCCAAATGACGAAGATAAAGAGAAAATAAACATAGGTCATCTCCCCACCTGCCATGACATCTTCCAATACGCCCTCCAAAATGAATCCTGAATCAGTGTGGCATGCTCTCACTGCTGATGAAGTGGTTGCTCGCCTTGGGAGCGATCGCCAACAGGGGCTGAGTTTTGCAGAAGTGCAACAGCGACAAGCCCAATATGGCCGCAATGAACTTGTTGACAATGGCCGCCGCCCCCGCTGGCAGATTTTCATTGATCAGTTTCGCAATGTGATGCTAATCATGCTGCTAGCGGTGGCCTTCATCTCTGGTACATTGGAGATTCTCAAAGCCGTCGAAGAAAACACCATCCCCTTCCCCAAGGACGCAACCGCAATTCTGGTGGTGGTGATTCTCAATGCCATTTTGGGCTATGTCCAAGAAGCCCGTGCTGAAGAGGCGCTGGCAGCCCTAAAAAATATGGCGGCGCCCAAGGTGCGTGTCCTGCGCGAGGGCAAGGTCATGGAAATTGATTCCCCTGAACTGGTTGTTGGCGACATTTTCTTTTTGGAAGCTGGGGTAAAAGTGGCTGCCGATGGTCGCCTTCTAGAAGCCGTCAACCTGCAAATCCGAGAATCGGCCCTTACAGGTGAAGCAGAAGCCGCCAGTAAAAATGCTGCGAAAATCTTGCCCATTGATACGGAAGTGGGCGATCGCGCCAATCTGATCTTTGCGGGTACAGAAGTCAACCAAGGGCGAGGGGTCGCCGTCGTCACCGCGATCGGCATGGACACCGAACTGGGGAAAATTGCCGCTGCCCTCCAAGGGGTGGAGCAGGAACCCACACCCCTGCAAAAACGGATGACCGAGCTGGGAAATCGCCTAGTCGCCATTGCTTTGGTGCTGGTAAGCATTGTCGTGATTGCTGGGGGTCTCTACGATCCCTCACTGCTGCCGCATCTCATTGACGTCTCCCTCAGTATGGCGGTGGCAGTGGTACCCGAAGGCTTGCCCGCCGTGATTACTGTCACCCTTGCATTGGGAACGCAACGGATGGTGAAACGCCATGCCCTGATTCGTCGGCTGCCGGCAGTGGAGACACTGGGGAGTGTTACAACCATTTGCTCGGATAAAACGGGTACCCTCACCCAAAACAAAATGGTGGTGCAGGCGATCGCCACAACGGCCTATCGCGCTAAGGTGAGCGGCAATGGCTATGAACCCAAGGGCGACTTTTACGACGCCAGTACCGACGATCCCTCAGCACTGTACGAACGGCACCTACTGCTACTGGCAGGGGCACTGTGTAATGATGCCCTGCTCAAACAACACGCCGCCGAGTGGGTGATTCTCGGCGACCCCACCGAAGGGTCCCTCCTACCTTTGGCTCTTAAAGGGGGCATTGATCTGAAAGCGTTGCGGGAAACGGCTGAGCGGGTCGCGGAGTTTCCCTTTGATGCCGACCGCAAGCGGATGAGTACGTTCTACCGCAGTGAGTCTATTCCTGAGATTCCCGCCAAGGAACCCTACTGGATGATTACCAAAGGGTCACCAGAACTGACGCTGGAACGCTGTCAATGGCGGCAGGTGGGGCGCGACATTCAACCCCTAACACTGGCGGAGCGCCAAGAGATTCTGGCTGAAAACGATCGCTTTGCCGCTCAAGGTCTGCGGGTCTTGGGCATTGCCCATCGCTACTGGTCAGCGCTGCCACCAGCGGAAAGTGTAGAGACCAGTGAGCAGGATTTGATCTGGTTGGGGCTAGTGGGCATTCTTGATCCCCCTCGCCCGGAGGTGCTGGAGGCCGTCGCCACCTGTCGCACGGCTGGGATTCGCCCGATTATGATTACGGGAGATCATCAACTGACGGCACAGGCAATCGCCAGTCAAATCGGTATCTGTGAGTGGGGCGACTGTACCCTCACGGGTCGGGACATTGAAAAACTCAGTACCGAGGAATTGGATGCCGCCACCCCCACCGTCAGTGTCTATGCACGGGTCTCACCGGAACATAAACTGCGGATTGTCAAATCGCTGCAACGTCACGGTGAAATTGTGGCCATGACTGGGGATGGTGTGAATGATGCCCCGGCTCTTAAACAAGCGGATATTGGCGTAGCCATGGGGATTACGGGTACGGATGTCACCAAGGAAGCCAGTGATATGGTGCTTTTGGATGATAACTTTGCCACCATTGTGGCCGCTACCGAGGAAGGGCGAGTGATTTACAGCAATATTCGTCGCTTTGTTAAATACATTCTCGGTTCCAACATTGGTGAAGTGATCACGATTGCCTGCTCACCCCTACTGGGACTAGGAGGGGTTCCTCTGACGCCCTTGCAAATCCTCTGGATGAACTTGGTTACTGATGGCCTGCCCGCCCTTGCCCTTGCCGTTGAGCCGGGGGATCCCGATGTCATGAAGTGTCCTCCTGTTAAACCCAACGAAAGTATTTTTAGCCGTGGCTTAGGTTCCTATATGATTCGTGTTGGTTTGATCTTGGCGATCGTCGGCATTTTCCTGATGGTATGGGCCTACAGCTACACTACTGAACATGTGGAAGAAGGACTCGATCCCAGACGTTGGACAACCATGGTTTTCACCACCCTCTGTCTAGCTCAAATGGGTCATGCCCTTGCTGCCCGTTCCAGTACACGGCTGACGCTTGAAATGAGCCCCACCTCCAATCTCTTTGTTTGGGGATCGGTCATTTTGACAACCATCCTGCAACTACTTCTTATCTATGCTTTACCCCTGCGACGGTTCTTTGGCACCTACCTGCTCTCGGGGACTGAGCTAGCCGTGTGTATTGGCTTTAGCCTGCTTGTCTTTGTGTGGGTGGAGCTAGAGAAACTGGTGTTGCGGCTATTCAACAAAGGCCAAGAGCTCAAGCTATTAGAGTAGGCTCGCTAAAAGCCCATTACCTTGGCCACGGTTTGCTCAGTGGGCTCAATATGGCGGTGAAAGCGATCGCTCTCCTGCTTGAGCGCCGTTTCTGGATCCTTGAGACCATTGCCCGTCAGTACACAAACTACCGTGGCACCACTGGGCACCTGATCGGCCAATTTCAAGAGACCCGCCACAGAAGCCGCACTAGCCGGTTCACAGAAGATACCTTCCTTGGAAGCCAGCAGATAATAGGCATTCAGGATTTCCTCATCAGTAACGGCATTAAAGGCACCTTGGCTGGCTTCTTTGACGGCGATCGCCCGTTGCCAGTTGGCAGGATTGCCAATGCGAATTGCTGTCGCAATCGTTTCTGGATGGGTGACAACCTCGCCCTTGACAAGGGGGGCAGAACCCGCTGCTTGAAAGCCCATCATGCGCGGCAGGCGATCGCAACGATTTTGCTCACGATACTGGCAAAAGCCCATCCAGTAGGCAGTAATGTTCCCTGCGTTCCCCATGGGGATACACAGCCAATCGGGGGCATTGCCCAAGCTATCCACTACCTCAAAGGCGGCTGTTTTCTGTCCTTCCAGCCGATAGGGATTGACGGAATTCACCAGCGTCACGGGGTAGGTTTCGGCCATGAGGCGCACAATCTCTAGGGCTTTATCAAAGTTGCCCTCAATGGCAATGACTTCGGCACCATACAGGAGGGCTTGGGCGAGTTTCCCTTGGGCAACATAGCCTTCGGGTACCAAGACATAGGCGCGCAGTCCGGCTCGTCGGGCATAGGCGGCCGCAGCGGCTGAGGTATTGCCTGTGCTGGCACAGATCACGGCTTCGGCGCCCGCTTCCTTGGCCTTGGAAATGGCCATCGTCATGCCGCGATCTTTGAAGCTCCCCGTCGGGTTGAGGCCATCGTACTTGACATAAACCGAGACATTGCGGCCAATCCGTGCAGCAATTTGAGGCACGGGAATCAGTGGTGTATTGCCTTCATAGAGCGTGACCACTGGGGTGCGATCGCTCACGGGCAAAAAGTCGCCGTAGGCGTGAATTAGGCCATGCCAAGCAGGACGGATGGGGGGAGCAGAGAGTGTTACAGGCACAGGTACGCAGTCAAGAAATATCAATAAATTTGAGGCTGAGGATAGAGCGCAGCCACACAGTACGATAATTTTAGCGATCAGGGGTTGCACTTGCCAATTGCTGCCCTAGGGGAGAACTACACAATGCGCTTAATTTTGATCCGCCATGGTGAGGCTGTGGGTAATGCCTCTGGTGTCATGTTAGGACGGCAAGATGTGCCCCTCACAGAACGGGGACGGCAGCAAGCCCTTGCCCTGCGGGACAAACTCCCGCCGCCGAATGCCATTTACACGAGTCCGCTGCAACGCTGCCGCGATACGGCTACGCTAATCAATCCCTGTCCCGACTTAAAGATTCAAGAGCTAGCGGAGCTGATTGAAATTGATCAGGGGATTTTCACAGGACTGACATGGGCACAGGCACAGGCGCAACATCCTGAGCTTTGTGAAGACCTGGAGGAGAGTGATTACCTGATTCCAGTCCCCGAGGCAGAGTCAATGGCCATGGCTTGGCAGCGAGCAAAACAAGCTTGGAAACAACTCCGACGCCACAGTGATGAGGACTGCGTTTGGTGTATTAGTCATGGCGGCTTTTTGCAGTGCCTGATTAGCGTTGTTCTGGGGAGCGATCGCCTGTGGGGGATGGAAATTCCGCCGGCTGCTTGGTTTGACTTCTCAGTACGAGTGGATTTAGAGGGCCGTTTTGAGGCAGAAAATATCCGCTGGTGGCGCATCAATGCCTTCAAGCAGAACCTCTAGGCTCAAAACGCCACGGCTCGTTTGCAAACCAACCCGATCTTCTGGAGGGAACTCATCGTGGTTACGGCGATCGCTTAAGTAATCATCAGCTTCCGAGATTTATAGCTATTTCGAAAGGGAGTGAGGTATTTTCAAGAAGGATAGGCTATACTCAAGGAGTCGTGAATATCGCTCAAGAACATGAGCTATAGCTTGGACTGACGAGAGCGGGTTGTCTCCGCGGCAGGTCACGAGGTGTGATTTTTAGCGAAGTACTCTCCCGATTTAAACAGGATAAACAGGAATCGTGACCCAGCAATCTAACTGAAAGTCTGGACTGAGCCGAAAGCGCTGGAATATCCCTTTGGTTGGGTGGCGATCGATCCAAATGGGGAGGCTAACCAAACCACGACTCTCCTAGGCTGAGTCCACCAAAGCGAGAAATTTCCGAGGGGGTGGCCAGCCGATCAACTAGCCTCGGTCTTCTAGCTTCCTCACGAGAACCCACCGAGATTTTCGAAACAAAACAAACAAAACATAATACAATCTTGCCATCACGTTTTTTGGTAACAGCACTGTTACAACCAACAGGATTCAAAGAAGGGGTACACCATCGTGGGAGTATTTAGTCGGCTATCACGAGATATCGGCATTGACTTGGGCACAGCCAACACACTGGTTTATGTGTCCGGACGGGGTGTGGTTTTAGAGGAACCATCCGTTGTTGCCATTGACCAAAACACCAAACAACCCCTTGCCGTCGGTACTGCAGCGAAGCGAATGCTGGGGCGGACACCGGGCAATGTGGTGGCCGTACGTCCACTGCGGGATGGTGTGATTGCTGATTTTGAACGTGCGGAACTGATGCTGAAACACTTTATTCGCCAAGTGCACGGCGGTAAGAATTTGTTTGCCCCCCGGGTGGTGATTGGGATTCCCAGTGGCGTCACCGGTGTCGAACGTCGTGCCATTGAGGATGCTGCTCGGGGTGCGGGCGCACGGGAAGTCTATTTGATTGATGAACCCGTCGCCGCTGCCTTTGGTGCGGGTTTACCCGTGGAAGAACCGACGGGCAACATGATTGTGGACATTGGCGGTGGCACGACCGAGGTAGCGGTTCTCAGTTTGCAGGGCACCGTTTTGAGTGAATCCGTCCGTGTTGCTGGCGATGAAATTTCTGATGCGATCGTTCAGTATTTGAAAAAAGTACACAACCTGATCATTGGTGAACGCACGGCTGAGGAGATCAAGATTCGCATTGGCTCTGCCTACCCCAATGACAGCTATGACTCCGAATCCATGGAAGTGCGGGGGCTACACCAACTCTCTGGCCTACCACGCACAGTCGTCGTCAAAGCAGAAGAGATTCGCGAAAGCATGGCCGAGCCCCTCTCGGTGATTATTGAAGCTATCAAGCGTACTCTTGAGCGGACGCCCCCGGAACTGGCTGCAGACATTGTGGATCGCGGGATTATGCTGGCTGGGGGCGGTGCCCTGCTACGGGGTCTCGATACCCTGATTAGCCATGAAACGGGCATTGTCGTCCATGTGGCAGCGGATCCCTTGCGGTGTGTGGTCATGGGTACCGGTCGGGTGCTGGAAAACTTCAAAGACCTCGCCCGTGTCTTTGCTACACAACCGACGGTTATTGGTTAAAGATCAGCAGCTATGGCTTTTCTGCTGCGCTGGTGGGGACGATATGCAGGCGGCTTAGTCCTTGTTGCTTTGGTACTCACAAGTGCTTGGACTTTGCGCGAGACCAATGGGGCAGCGATTCGTGAACTCTACCGCCTTCTCAGTTTGCCCTTTCAAGGCGCAGTGGACGATCAGCAAGCGCTGATTCAAGCCCGCACATGGCAACTGGAGCAGCAACTGGCCGCCGTCCAAGCGGAAAACCAACGGTTGCGGCAAATGCTGAATGCCCCGATACTACCTAATTTGAATGGCCGCATTGTTGCGGTGATTGGTCGCAGTTCCGATCAGTGGTGGCGATCGCTCCTCTTGGGGGAAGGCAGTCGTCAGGGTCTCACCATTGGTTCAGTCGTGGTGGGCAACGGTGGCCTTGTGGGGCGCATTACGAGTATTACCCCCAATACCAGTCGGGTAATGTTGCTCACGGATCCCGCCAGTCGAGTGGGGGTTGTGGTGGGTCGAACGCGGCAAATGGGAATTCTGCGGGGACAACTCAACCAGCAGGTGATTGTCGAGTTTTTAGAGAAAGACCCGAAGGTGCAGCCCAAGGATGTCCTCTATACTTCAGCCTTGAGTAGTCTCTATCCGGCGGGTATTCCCATTGGTGAGGTGCAATCGGTGGAACTCAGCGATCCCACCCGTCCCCATGCCACCGTTATTCTTGGCGCACCGATTGATCGCCTTGAGTGGGTCACCGTCATTCCCTATGCTGAACCGACAGACACGTTTACACCGAACTAGCCTCAACTGGCTGATTACCATTGGCTCTGTGGGACTTTGTGCCCTGCTGAGCTTTATTCACTTACCCAACTTGCATCTATTGGTGCCGGACTGGTTTTTAATCTGGGTGGTGGTGTGGAGTGTCAAGCGATCCTGGGGTCAAGGGGTACTGGCGGGTATTGCCCTTGGTTGGATTCAAGATGGGTTAGTCAGTGCTCATCCTAGCCACGCAGTTAGCTTAGCTTTGGTGGGGGGGTTGACCGCCCTGATGCAAAAGCAGCGCTTTGTTTCTGAGGATTTTATTTCGGTTGCTCTGATTACCTTTGCGATGGCCATCCTGCAACAAACGGTCATCGCAATCCAAATGAGCCTTGGTAGTGGCTTCCCCCTCGAGGAGATTTGGCAGCACCATCGGCAAGTTGCGCTTAGTTCAGCCATTATGAGTAGTCTTTGGGCACCCTTGGTCTATGCCCCCTTGAATCGCTGGTGGACGTGGTTGCGAGAGCAGGAGTAGATTGCCCAAAAAAATGCAGGAGCCTCTTTACCCCTGCACCTAAATTGTTAATTTTGACTCTTCGTCAATTGTTTGGGGCTATGGGCGCAAATTTCCGAACATGCTCATCATGCCATCTTGTTTCTTGAGCATTTGGTTGAGCTTGCGCAAATCAAGGTTGATGGTTTCAGCAGGGTAGTTTTTCAAAAACGACATCATGCTCAACCCTTCCGGAGAAGCAGCGGCAGTGAGCATGGCACCACGGAGAGCCACTTCACCAGCTGTATCGCGACGAATCGTGACCTGAGAAAATTGTTTGAGTAAATCTTTGCCAATGGGACTACCCAAAATTTTATCGGTTTGCACAACATTAAAAGGCAGCCGCATACCCAAGAATTGAAGGAGCTTGGCTTGGTCATCTTTGGGAACGAGGCGCATCAATGCTCGCAATTGTCCCGTGGCTTCTTGGGTGGACACAAATTCCTCTAGCTCCGACATCGGGAAGGAGCGCTGAAAAGGACCATAGGTGAGGGAGACAAAGTCAGCTGCTTTGGCAGGGGTGGTGAAAAGGGCACCCACGGGTAGTGCCAGTGCCAGTAAGCAAGGCGAAAGACGCTTCAGCATAGGGGATCGACTCCAAAATCACTTCAGTACAAACGTCGGATTGCACCGCTAGCAGTATAACAGCGAAAATAGAGCTTGCTGGCTCTCCTTAACTTATCCCTAACGTTTAGTGGACTGAGACGTAAATTGATGAGCGTTTGGCAGCAGGGCGCCACCATTGAGTTAACAATTGACTCCTTGAACCACACGGGGGAGGGGGTAGGACGCTGGCAGGATCGGGTGGTCTTTGTGGCGGATACGGTTCCGGGCGATCGCCTGCGGGTGCGACTGACCCATGTCAAGCGGCAATATGCCCACGGCAAGGTCTTAGAGGTGGTGCAGCCCTCAGTACAGCGGGTGCGGCCAAGCTGTATTGTCGCTGATAAGTGTGGTGGCTGTCAGTGGCAGTGTGTGGCCTATGGGGCGCAATTGGCGGCCAAAGAACAACTGGTGAAGGATGCGATCGCCCGTATTGGTCATCTCGAACCGCAAACTTTCTTACCGATTTTGGCTGCCCCTAACCCCTTTGGCTATCGCAATAAAGTGACGTACCCCCTCGGTCGCCGCCACGGTGCCGTGGTTGCGGGCTATTACCAAAAAGGCTCCCATCACCTAGTGAACCTGAATCAATGTCCGGTGCAGGATCCGCGCCTCAATCCGCTCTTGGCTACCCTGAAGCAGGCATTGCAATCTTGGCCGATCTACAATGAACAGACCCGTGAAGCGGGGTTTCGCCATCTTGGTTTGCGCATTGGTCAGCGTACCGGGGAGCAGCTCATTACCCTCGTGCTCGCAGGGACATTACCCGCTGGCTTGCGGGCAGAGGCAGAAGGTTGGCTACAGCAGTTTCAAGGGGTGGTGGGGGTCTGTGTCAACTTCAATCATCAAGTGGGAAATCGCATCTTTGGTGACGAGACGCAGGTATTGGCTGGGCGACCCTACCTTTGGGAAGAGATGGCAGGGGTGAGGTTTCAGATTGCTTCGACTACCTTTTTTCAAGTCAACACGGCGCAAGCGGAGCAACTGGTCACCACGCTGCGAGAGTGGATTGCCCCAACGGGTCACGAACGACTGCTGGATCTCTACTGTGGGGTGGGAACGCTAAGCCTACCCCTTGCCGGCGCTGTCGCTGAAGTGATTGGTGTGGAAGTGCATCCTGCCTCGGTACAACAGGCGATCGCCAACGCCCAGCACAACGGCATTAACAATGCTCGCTTTCTCTGCGCCAGAGCAGAAGAGTGGCTGCCCCAGTCCGATCAGACCGTGGATGTACTGATTCTCGATCCACCGCGCAAAGGGTGCGATCGCCCCGTTCTTGAGACCATTCTCCGCAACCGTCCGCCGCGCATTCTCTATGTGAGTTGTCATCCCGCCACCTTGGCACGGGATCTGGCTCACCTCTGCGCTACAGGCGCCTATCAACTAACGAAAATCCAGCCCCTCGATATGTTTCCGCAAACAGCCCATGTAGAAACGGTTGCTTTACTGACTACTGCCTAAGGCATGATTATCGTCACTGGGTTGGATTGGCTCTACCCGAAACATTTTGGCAAACATCTTAGTAACGTAGGCTTGGCCATAGACCACGCTTGTCTTCGGTGTTGGCGAAGTGCTTGTCTCTGGTGGCGCGGCGGCTGGACTTTCCTGATGCCCAGAGGGAGCGTCTGTAGAGTCCTGCTGATCTGGCGTGGAATTCTCTGAGGAATTGGCGGTTGTGGGTGGCTCCTGCCAAGGATCCTCGGCGGAAACGGCACTCTCTTGGGGGTGACTCGTTTCTGTGGGGGGGTGCCAACGGCGACTGCTATCCCCAAGGAGAGAACCGGCGGCTACCACAGCACCAGCCGGAATCGTTGTTTGCATCACGGTGGTACTGGCGCCAATACAGGCATGAGGTCCAATGGCCACGGTCCCAATCAACAGCACGCCGGCGCCAATGTTGACCCCTTCGCCAATCTCAATGGTGCCGCCGTGGGCATGAATGACGCTGCCCATACCAATACAGACACCTGCGGCAATGCGAATTGAGGCCCCTGCTTCTGCCCAAAGCAACACCCCCGGTGCCAAAACGGCTTGGGGATCTACCACCACATCACCAACAATGCGAACCGCAGGTGAAGGAGGCAGGGCTAAGGGCGGCAGGGGCATTGGGGCACCTCACAGGGAGGGCTACTTAGCAGCCTGTTGGAGCAGGATTTCGGCCACCCGCTGCTTACCGGCAGGATTAATGCCAATCAGGCGCACGTACTCGCCACTGTACTCTTGGAGGCAAGCCTGAATCGCAGCAAGGGCTTCATTGAGAGTTTTGGCCTCAATGCGGGGGCCACTTTGCCAAGAGTTGGTGCGGTAGCGACGGGCGTCCACATGTTCTAGGCCAAGGGTATAGCCCTGTTGCAGCAGTTTCCCTACTTGGTCAACCACCTCTTGACTGAGGTTGTGGCTGCTAGTCCTCCCTTGACTAGAGGCGGTTGGGCGCGGTGCGAACCCTTGACCACCGGTGCTACTGCCATTGCTGGCGGCCTTGCCATTGGGACGGTGAATAATCGTTTCCAGTACCCGCTGTTTGGCTTGGGGATTGACACCCACGAGGCGGACATAGTCCCGCTGGTGCTCGGCAAGGAAGGCACTGAGGTCATTCAGCTGCTGCGCCGAGGTAATTTTGATGCCGCTTTGCCAAGAACTGGTACGGAAGCGACGCTGGTCGGCGTACTCGGTCGTGACTTGGCAGCCTTGGCGCAACAGGTCTTGAATTTGGTTTAGGAGATCGGCACTGAGAACGGTTTCATTACCGCTAGAACTGACGAAGACATGACTAGGAGCTGCTGGGGTTGCTGCTTTTGTGGCGATCGCCACCGCGCCATCGGGCCGCTGAATAATTTGCTCGAGGACGCGCCGCTTTTGCTTTTGATCAATGCCAATCAAGCGCACATATTCCCCTGCATGTTCTTGGAGGCAGGCCTCAAGGGCAGCGAGCACTTCCCGTTCCTGCTTCGCTTGAATCGGAGCACAACTCGTCCAAGAACTGGTGCGGTAGCGGCGGGCATCGGCGTGCTCCGTGCCAATTTGATAGCCCTGCTGGAGCAACTGCCGCACCTGAGCCACAACAGAGGCATCGAGGGAACCCACTGGCGCTGCACTCACCGTTGTGCTAGGACGATAGCTACTGGGACTGGCCACAGGCGCTTGACCGGGGCGTTGAATAATTTCCTCGAAAACGCGACGCTTGGCCTTAGGATCGACGCCGATCAGGCGCACATACTCGCCCTCGTGTTCCTTGAGGAGTTGGGCGATCGCCGCCATCACTTGAGACTCCTGCCGTCCCGTCAACGTCGGGCAACTCTGCCAAGAGCTCGTGCGATACCGCCGCGCATCGGCATATTCCAAGCTGATGTGGTATCCCTGCTGCAACAATTGGCGGACATGAGTCCCATAATCTGCGGTCATGGTGTTCTTTTCCCCGGTGAGCGTTTCAACGTGTAGGATGGGTGGGTCTTCTTGACGCTGGCGTTCATTCCGAATCGGGGCAATACAGGCAATATTCTCAGCACACTGGTACCCCGATCGCAGCGCTTCATTGATGCCAACCACGTGCTGGGCAAAGTGAATATCCGACTCTTCCACATTCGGCAGGCGATCAGCTTGTTGCTGCGTTGTGATCACCATTCCCGAAGGCACATATTTTCCCGGTGGAATCTCCACATCCTGAATGAGGACGTGCATCATCACCACACAGCCCGCACCTATCCGGGCATTAAAGACCGTTGAACGAAAGCCAATAAAACAGCCATCGCCAATGTAGGCAGGGCCGTGGATCAAGGCCATGTGGGTAATTGAGGCATTATCACCGATCCAGACAGAATACTCTTGGCCATCATCGCCAATCACCCGTCCCTGCTGGAGGCCGTGGATGACAACGCCATCTTGAATGTTGGTGCGGGAGCCAATATGGAAGGGCGTTCCTTCATCGGCACGAATGGACGTGCCGGGTGCGATGTGAACATAATCTTTGATGCGGACATCGCCGATGAGGTTACTAAAGGAGTGGACGTAGGCCGTGGGGGCAATCTCTGGCTCCGCTAAATCCCTAGACCACGGCGTTGGGGGTGCCGCGTAGCTTTGAACCGCCATAGGGAGAAGTCTCCAATACTAATACTGGGTACGTTTGCTGTAGAGCAAATAATTATCCCGACTTACGGTGTCAATAATGGCGACAACGGCTGCGTCAATGGGTTTGTCGGTGCCATTGATAATACAGCGGGCGGCACTGCCTCGGCTTACCAATACCCACTCATCCTGTCCTGCACCAACCGTATCCGCAGCCACTTCGTAGTCGGGTAAAAATTCGCCGTCCTCACCCAAATATTGCAAGACAAGAAACTTGACTCCCGTTAAGGTGTCTTCTTTTTGAGTACTGGTAACGGTGCCGCACACTCGCGCGATTTTCACTATGGGCGACCCATCGGGCGGATACCGCTAACGCTTTCGCGGAATTGTTCCACTGCCTCAGTATAGCGAATGGGCAGGACGTACTCGAGGTTTTCGTGGGGACGAGCAATGATGTGGGTGGACAACACCTGACCCCCATTCACACGCTTCACGTTTTCGACACCCGCCGCAACCGAAGCCTGCACTTCAGACACATCGCCACGGACAATCACGGTCACCCGACCACTGCCGATTTTCTCGTAGCCCACAAGGGTAACGCGAGCGGCTTTCACCATTGCGTCTGCGGCTTCCACCACTGCAGGGAAACCAAGGGTTTCAATCATACCGACGGCAATTGCCATTGTAATAACTCCTAAACGTCAAACAAGTAAAGAACTAAAAGAACCAGAGGATCGATAAGCGATGCAACTGAAAACTCCACCAAACTGCCCAACCCCTTAGTTGCGGAATTGCTCCACTGCCTCGGTATAGCGAATGGGCAATACGTACTCAAGGTTTTCGTGGGGACGAGCAATGATGTGCGTGGACAGCACCTCTCCGCCATTGACACGTTTGGCAGAATCAACCCCAGCAGCCACTGAGGCTTGTACTTCGGAGACATCACCCCGCACAATCACGGTGACCCGACCACTCCCGATTTTTTCGTAGCCCACAAGGGTGACCCGAGCGGCTTTTACCATTGCGTCTGCTGCTTCGACGACGGCGGGGAATCCGCGCGTTTCAATCATTCCCACAGCAATTGGCATGAGTAAGCTCTCCTAATTAGAATAAGGGTAAGCGGTACAAAAGCTAGAGTTGCAATCAGAGCGATCGCCACAGAAAATAATGACGGGATAGCCGATTGTTATCGTGACGTTAATCACCGTCTTTTTATCTCTAAAACAAGCATAGGGTGCGGGGTTTCTTTTGACAATATAATGATTGATAATCTTTTCTAGTTTCTCATATTATCAAATCTAATTTTAAGCCCTTGACACCCCTTTCAACTCAAGATGAGTCAATACGAATCGGCTAATCCATAGAATTTTATCTAAAACTAGTTACCTTCTCATAGATTAATTGCTGGATTAAGAGGGTGCTGCCTGCGTTTGAGCAGACTGCATAGGGTATTTCAATGTTGCTCTATATTTTGCTAGATCAAAATCTATTGTTCTATCAAACAGCAATTAACCTTTCTCGCTCAATATTCATTCTCTAAAACACTGATCTGACCGATTCGCTGCAACTCTTTGCTACTTCCGTTGTAAGGATTTAATTCCCTATTGAACGTCAGTGATGGCCTTTTTACTTTTAGAAAGTTGAAATAGAAAATGTATTTGAGTTAGGAAATGGGAGAACGCCATCATTTGTTTATTGCCGCAAGTCTCGCTTGGTATTAGGGAGAATCAGCCAAGATAGAATCGTCGTGGATATTCGCGGGTGTGGAGTGTCTTGTATGCTGCGGCTACCAATTCAACCGATTTGGCAAAGGGTTTCCCAGTGGCCAGTGTGGGAGCCCACACGGCTGGCGATCGCCAGTTCAATTCTTTTGCACGCCGTTATCCTCTCGTTTGTGCGTGTGCCCGAACCCACACCCCCAGAGTTGGTCAGTGAGGAACTGGTGCCCTTGGTCAGCCTTTCTCCCGAACTAGAAGCGGATTTACCCTCTATTGAACCGCTCTTGCCCACGGAACTCCCACCCCTTGCCACGACCACACCACCGCCTCTACCGTTTACAGGTATTGAGCCACCCCCCCTTTCCTTTGCCCCCTTGGCACCGCTACCCCCCTTGCCGCCGCTGACGGAACTCCCGCCCCTACCC